>CAJCHO010000060.1 GCA_903970145.1 Mycobacteriaceae bacterium
GGCGACGCAGTCCTCTGCTTCGGTTAATTCACCCCAACACACCCAGGAGTTGAACATGGAACAGTTCGTCATCGAATCCGCTGAAGTCCTCGAAGTTGTTACTGAACAATCGCCTGCTGTTACTGAACTCTCGCTCTCCGAGCTCGCTTATGTCGGCGGCGGCGACGCAGTCCTCTGCTTCGGTTAATTCACCCCAACACACCCAGGAGTTGAACATGGAACAGTTCGTCATCGAATCCGCTGAAGTCCTCGAAGTTGCACCCGAACAATCGGCTGCTGTTACTGAGCTCTCGCTCTCCGAACTCGCCTATGTCGGCGGCGGCGACGCAGTCCTCTGCTTCGGTTAATTCACCCCAACACGCCCAGGAAAATGAACATGGAACAGTTCGTCAACGAATCCGCTGAAGCCCTCGAAGTCGCACCCGAACAATCGCCTGCTGTTACTGAACTCTCGCTCTCCGAACTCGCCTATGTCGGCGGCGGCGATGCAGTCCTCTGCTTCGGTTGAGTAGACTAGGCGTCGCAACAATTGCGCGCCAGGGAAGTCGGAAACTTGCAGTGGAGAACAGCTCGCTACCCGATCCAGGGAGAGAGCTAGGCCGTGGCAAGTCCGCGTGCCAGGTCCGTTTGCAGATCCTTCACGTCTTCGAGTCCCACAGCGACCCTCAGTAGTCCCTCCCCGATTCCTGCTGCCTGCCTTGCCTCCGGCGTTACTCTGACGTGCGTTGTCGTTGCCGGATGGGTGATGGTAGAGCGTGTGTCCCCAAGATTAGCGGTGATCGAGATCACTCGACAGTGATCTATCAGATGCCACGCGCGTGCGCGCCTGCCGGCGTCATCCGAGGCATCCAACTCGAAGCTCAGTACCGCTCCACCACTATTTTGCTGGCGCCGCGCCAGATCAAATTGCGGATGTGACGCGAGCCCGGGGTAGTGCACGCGCGCGACACCCTTCTGGGACTCCAGCCAACGTGCAATCGCGAGCGCATTCTCCGACTGCCTCTCCATCCGGATCGACAGAGTCTCAAGTCCCTTGAGCAGCACCCAGGCGTTGAATGGCGAAAGGGACGGCCCGGTGGTACGCAGGATGGGCGCAATGCGCTCCTGAATGAACTGTTCAGATCCAAGTATTGCCCCTCCAAGCACCCGGCCCTGGCCATCGATGTACTTGGTTGCCGAGTGAATGACTACATCCGCACCGTGCTCGAAGGGCTTTTGCAGCGCCGGAGTACAAAAGCAATTGTCGACGACGAGCAGGACACCTGCCTGCTGCGCGACCGCTTTGAGTGCCTCGATGTCGGCCAGCTCGGTGAGCGGATTGGACGGCGTCTCGACATAAAATAGCTTGGTGTTGGGTCGTACCGCTGCGGCCCACTCCTGGACATTGGCGCCACTGACGTAGCTCGTGGTGATGCCAAAGCGCGCCAGCACGGTATTGAACAACTGCACGGTCGCGCCAAAGATACTGTGGGACGAGACGATGTGATCGCCGGCAGCGAGAGTACCGAGACAACACGACAGGATCGCACTCATTCCCGAGGCGGTCGCCAGGCAGGCTTCGGCTCCCTCGAGTGCCGCCAGGCGTTGCTGGAACATCGCAACCGTCGGATTCGAGAAGCGCGAGTAGGTGTAGCCCTCCCCCGTCGCCTGGAAGCGCTGTGCCGCCTGTGCGGCGTTCTCGAATACAAAACTCGATGTCAGGAACAGGGCCTCGGAATGCTCTGAGAACTGCGAGCGCAGCGTCCCCGACCGGATGGCGAGGGTGTCAAAATGGAGGTCATCGCTCATGGCAAATCCGCAATAAAAAACCCGCTCTGCCGGGAAGCTAAAGCGGGTTGCGATGATCTGCAGCGACTTTAGCGGCATTTTTAAAGCGCCCGCAAGCGGTACAAATCGGCGCTGGTAATCATTCTAGCGCGTTCCGCGCCGACTGAGAAATGCCGCTCCCGGATCAGCTGGTTAGGGACGCAGGCCGAACTGGCTTGGCCCGGTGCGCAGAATCGGCGCAGCCAGATCGACAAATTCGCATAGGCGGCGGCGTGTCGTGCGCGGGTCGATGATCTCTTCGATCAAAAATCCCTCCGCGCTGCGAATTGGAGAAGTCAGCGCGATCAGGCGCTCCTCGATTTCCGCCAGGCGCTGCGCGCGATCGGCTGCCGCGTCGAGCTCGGCGCGATAGGCGGCCTCGAGGCCGCCTGCGATCGGCAAGGATCCCCACTCGGCCGAAGGCCACGCGAAGCGCATGTTGAAGCGGCCGGTGGCTTGATGACTGGCACCTGCCACGCCAAAGGCGCGGCGCAGGATCACCGAGCACCACGGCACACTCGCCTGATAGATGGCAGCCATGGCACGCACGCCGGCGCGCAGAGTCGCCGCCTGCTCGGCTTCCAGGCCGATGTGAAAGCCAGGGATATCTACCAGATGGACCAGAGGCAGATGGAAGGTCTGCGCGAAATCGACAAAGCGCGTAATTTTTTCCGAAGACTTGGCCGTCCAGGCGCCAGCATGATGCATCGGATCGCTGGCAATGACAGCCACACTATGGCCATCGAGCCGGGCGAGACCGGTAACACACGAGCGTCCCCAGAAGCGTCCCATCTCGAACCAGCTGTCGCTATCGACCAGGGCCTCGATGATCGGGCGAATCTTGTAGACGCGCCGCGCGTCGCGCGGAATCGCGGTAAGCAGCGTCTCGTCGCTGCGCAGGCGATCATCACTGGACGGGCCGCGCGCGGCAAGCTCGTCAATATTGCGCGGCAGGCACGAGAGAAATTGACGGGTGCGCGCAAATGCCTCGATTTCGCTCTCGACTTCATCGTCCACCAAGCCGTTGCGCGTATGGATATGGCTGCCGCCCAGTTCTTCCTTGTCCAGTACTTCGCCCACGCGCGCGACCACCGGTGGTCCGGCCGTAAAAACCTGCGAGAGTCCCTTGACCATCATCGAATAGTGGGAGCTCGCGACGCGTGCCGCACCGAGGCCCGCGACCGATCCCAGCGCGAGACCCACGACCGGCACACGGGCCAGGTTCGCTACCGCGAACTCCCATCCCGGTACGGCCGGTACATAGGTGCGACCCATCTTCTCGATGGTCTTGACCGAGCCGCCCCCGCCAGTGCCATCGACCAGGCGAACCAGGGGCATGCGCAGCTCGTGCGCCATCCGCTCGGCGTACAGGAGCTTCTCGAACAGGCCGCCGTCATTGGCGCCCCCGCGCACGGTGAAGTCATCCCCGCACAAGGCCACCGGGCGCCCGGCGATGAGGCCGTGTCCGGTGACGGCGTTGGCCGGCATGAATTCGACCAGCTGGCCACTGGCGTCATAGCCCGCTACGCCAGCAATCGATCCGGCCTCGCGAAACGAACCCGGGTCGAGGAGCGCGTCGATGCGCTCGCGCACGGTGAGCTTGCCGTTGGCGCGATGACGCGCCACTTTTTCGGGGCCGCCCAAGCGGGCCGCAAGGCCACGTCTTCGTTCAAGATCGTCCAGCTCCGGCTGCCAGCTCATGACTTGTCCTAGTAGACGATTTCGCCCAGGCGCGCGAGCTCATCCGATTCGACGATACGCACACCGGTCTCGGTGATCTTCAAGGCTCGAATCATTGCGCGCGCCACGCTGCTCGCCTCGATCGGCCGCAGGCGCGGCGGAAGCATCAGACTGAGGGGCCCGCGCAGAAACTGCGCCAGCTGCTCGATCGGCCGACCTGGCTGGCCCAGCTTGGCGCGCTCGCCAATGAGCAACGACGGGCGCGCGATGATCGCCGCCGCATAGCCGAGCGCGCAAACATCGAGCTCAACCTCGCCTTTGACCCGACTGTAGAACACCTTGGATCGGGGATTGGCACCTGAAGCACTGACCAGGGCAAGGCGGGAGGCGCGGCCGCGCTGCGCGGCCCGCAATGACTCCACGACATAGGCGTGGTCGACTTTGCGAAATGCATCGCGCGAACCGGCCACCTTGATGGTTGTTCCAAGACAGCAGAACACGTCATCTACGGGCGGCAGGGTTTGCGTCGAGAGCTGGTCGTAGTCGACAACCAACTGCATGAGGCGCGGATTGTAGTCGACTATCGGACGTCGGGTCAGGGTCGCGACCGAAACATAGGTGGCGTCGGCGAGCAGCTGGTCGGTCACCGCGCGTCCGACGAGTCCGGATGCTCCGATCACCAGGGCTCGTCTGACATTCATGCGCTGGCTGCTGCGATGTTGGCGAGCCGGTCTCTCACCGATTCAATCGGAGACCAGATTCAGATTGAGCTGCGAGCGCGACTGCGCCTCCTCATCGGCATGCAGGCGCGAGTACTCGATGCGATCCAGGTACTCCGGTGTGACATCGCCGGTGATATACGAGCCGTCGAAGCAGGAGGCTTCGAAGTTGGTCAAACCGGGACGAACATCGCGCACCGCGCTCTTCATGTCTTCGATGCTCTGGTAGACAAGCACGTCGGCGCCGATCGCATCCCGGATCTCCTCATCGCTGCGACCATAAGCGATGAGTTCCTTGCGCGTGGGCATATCGATGCCATAGACGTTTGGGAAACGCACGGGCGGCGCTGCCGAGGCGAAATAGACCTTGTTTGCGCCCGATTCGCGCGCCATCTGCACGATCTGGTTACTGGTCGTGCCGCGCACGATCGAGTCGTCGACAATCAGGACATTCTTGCCCTTGAATTCGACCCCGATCGGGTTGAGCTTCTGGCGCACCGATTTCTTGCGCACCGCCTGCCCGGGCATGATGAAGGTGCGACCGACATACCGGTTCTTGATAAAACCTTCGCGATACTCGAGGTTCAGCTTCATGGCCAACTGCATGGCAGCTGGCCGGCTGGAATCGGGAATCGGCATGACGACGTCAATCTCGCCGGCGCGCATTTCATTGCGGATACGCTCGGCGAGGTACTCGCCCATGCGCAGGCGTGCGGCATAGACTGACACGCCATCCATCAGCGAATCGGGTCGCGCAAGGTAAACATATTCAAATATGCACGGATTCAGGGAAGGATTATCGGCGCACTGCTGCGAATAGAAGTTTCCGTCGACATCGATGAACACCGCCTCGCCCGGTGCGATATCGCGGATCAACTGGAAGCCCTGACCCTGCAGCACTACGGACTCGGAGGCAATCAGATAGTCGGTCCCCTCGTCGGTTTCGGCATAGCCGACCACCAGGGGTCTGATGCCAAACGGGTCGCGAAACGCCAGGACTCCGTAGCCGGCAATCTGGGAAACCACGGCATAGGAGCCGCGCACACGCTTGTGCAGACCCGCCACCGCTCGGAACACCGCGGCAGGGTCAAGCGAATACCCGGCCGTCGACATCATCAACTCGTGGGCAAGCACATTGAGGAGCACTTCTGAATCCGACTCGGTGTTGATATGGCGCCGGTCGATGCGATACATCTCATCCTTGAGCTGATCGCAGTTGGTCAGATTGCCGTTGTGTGCGAGCGTGATCCCGAATGGCGCGTTGACGTAAAAGGGCTGCGCTTCCTGAGCATTGCCAGCCGAACCGGCTGTCGGGTAACGCACCTGGGCGATGCCCATGGTGCCCGGCAGATCGCGCATATTGCGGGTCCGGAAGACGTCGCGAACGAGTCCCGATCCCTTGTACATGTTGAACGTCTTGCCCATGCCGGTGGCGATTCCGGCAGCATCCTGGCCGCGATGCTGAAGCAGCAACAGGCTGTCATAGAGCATCTGGTTAACCGGGCTGTGTCCGACTACCCCAACGATACCGCACATGGCTGTTTTCCTTCGTGAGCCTGCATTCTCTCAGAACCGGACATATCGTGCCCATGATTCTGGCAGATAGGGCTTAAGAGTATGTACTGCCTGCTCGCACGGTGCGGCGAGCAAGGCATCGCGCCACCAGGGCTGTTGGCTTGCGCGCGTCAGACCACCGAGTGTCACGACCATCAGCACAATCGCAACACCGCGCAGCAGCCCGAATAAGGCGCCCAGCCCTCGATCAACTACAGTGAGGCCGGAGCCGCGAATTACAATGCCGATCAGCGTGCTGATAATGCTGCCGATCATCAAGGCACCAATGAAGAGCACCAGGAATGCCGCTATCAGTCGCAAACGCTCGTCGCTGATCGCTGCCGGCATGAGCACGGCAACCTGGTCCGCCCAGTGATTGGCGACGGCCAGTGCGACGACCCAGAAAACGAGCGATAGGATCTCGCGCACCAGCCCTCGCAGAATGGCCAGCAGTGTCGAGGCCAGGATGACGCCAATTACAGCGTAATCAAATAAGGTCACGACGCGACCAACAAGGCAAAGGTGGCGATCAGCCCGACCTTACCCCTCATGGCGTCACGAGGATGCCGTCAAGACTCATGCTCTTGACGCGCGCAATCGCCTTTTGCGCGTCGTCCCGAGACTTGAACGGGCCGATGCGCACTCGCGTTCGCACTCCCTGGGTCGTTTCCAGTTCCTCGGTATAAGTCTTGAACCCGGCACCGCTAAGACGCTCGAGCAACTCCTTGACCTTATCGGCATTGGCGAACACGCCAATCTGGACCGCGAAAGTTCCGCTGGCAGGCCCAAGCTTGCCGGTCTTGGCCGCAGGGCTTGTCGCCGCCGGGCCAGACGCCGGAGTTGCCGCAGCCGTCTGCGGCGCCGCGTCGGGAACGCGTCCCTCGAGCGCCGCGACGGCGCGGGGATCGTCCACGCGTGCCGGCTTCTCAGCAACAGCGATCTTTTCGCCGGCAGATTTGTCGGCGGTCTTGGCTGTTGCCGTCTTGCTGGTAATCGTGTTGTCGGACGCAGGCTTGGCAGGAGTGGCGGGGGCGCCAACGGCAGGCCCCGGAACGGGCGCCGCCTTGGGAGGCGCAAGGGATGGGCTAGCGACAGGCCCTGGAATCGGCGCCGCAGCAGCAGGAAGCGTTGCGCTGGCGGACTTGTCGTCCGACTTCAGAGGAGCAGCAGCCGCATTTACCCCAGCGTCGGCGCGCGGTCCACCGGTCGATGGGCTCTCGGCGGATGGATTTGCAGGAGCAAGCGGTGGTGGCGGTGCCAGCGCACCCGGAACCAGGGAATTGGCGCCGGCAGCCGGCTTGGTCAGCGGTTTGGCACCTACAAACGGGGTGTCCTTGTCCGGCAGTACGACCGTCATGTCTTCTCCGGCAGACGGCGGCTCGGAGTCGATGACCATCGGTAAAACGATCACGGCCGCCAGCGCCAGCGCAATCGCACCGACGACTCGGCGACGCGCACGCTTGCGCAACAGGACGGCGGGGTCTAGCGGATCAGGGTCATCTTCGAGCAGCGGCCGACGTGCGCGGGACGGCCGGGAAGGTCGGGTCGTTGCCTCAGATTGGTCTTGCTTCTTCGAAAAAAGACCCATTAGCAGACCTGTCAACTCACTATCGTTGGGAGCCGCGCGCAGCCAGGACGGCAGCTACCGTATAAAACGATCCAAACACGATAATTCTATCATCCTCATGGGCTCGTCCCAGCGCCGCGCGCAGTGCATCGGCCGGCTCATCGAACAGCGCCATGCTGCGTTCGTTGCCATCGGCCACAAAGCCCGTCGCCTTCAATGCCTCGCCCAGTTGTGCAGCAGTCGCAGCGCGTGCGGTGGGCAGGCCGGTGAGAAGCCAGTGATCCACGCGCTTACCCATCGCTCTCAGGATGCCGTCGATATCCTTGTCCTGCATCGCCCCAAAAACCGCCAGGGTATAGCGAAAAAAACCCATGTTTTCGAGATTCGCGGCAAGCGCCGCGGCGGCGTGGGGATTGTGTGCAACATCGAGAATCACCGTGGGCCGGCCCGGCAGCACCTGGAAGCGACCGGTCAACTCGACCGTCGCGAGACCGGAACGGACCGCCTGCTGTTCGATGGGCAGTCGCTCGCGTAGCGCCTGCAGCCCGGCCAGCGCAGCCGAGGCATTGAGCAGCTGGTTGGCCCCGCGCAGAGCCGGATAGGCAAGACTCGAGCGACGCATGCCGCGGGCCGCAAAATTCCACTGCACCTTGTCCCCGGAGTAATTGAAATCGCGACCGAAGAGCCACAAATCCGCGCCGACGGAGGCGGCGTGCTCGAGCAGTGACTGGGGTGGCATGGGATCGGCGCAAATCGCCGGTCGACCGGAGCGGAATATCCCCGCTTTTTCGCGACCGATCGCCTCGCGTGTGCTTCCCAGATAATCGACGTGATCGATATCTATGCTGGTGACGATGGCGCAGTCCGCGTCGATCAGGTTCACGGTATCGAGGCGCCCGCCCAGTCCGACTTCAAGTACGACCACATCAAGCGGCAGGCTCGCGAACAGCAGCATGATCGCGAGAGTCGTGAATTCGTAGTAGGTCAACTCGATGGCCGGCACCACGCTGGTTCGCGCCGCCTCGACGCGCGCAAACTGCTCGATCAGGGCCTCGTCGCTTGCCTCGCTGCCGTTGATACGCGCCCGCTCATTAAAGCGCAGAAAGTGCGGCTTGATATACAGGCCGACGCGATAACCGGATGCACACAGAATCGACTCGAGCATGGTGCAGGTCGAGCCCTTGCCATTGGTACCGCCGACCGTGATGACAGGGACCTCGATGCTTAGTCCGAGAATGTCTGCGACCCGCCGGCTGCGCTCAAGGCCCATGGCGATGCTGCGCGGATGCAGCGATGCGACGTAATCAAGCCAGCCTGCCAGCGAATCGGGACGCCTCGTCAAGAATTGACTCCATTAAAAAAGGGCGCCCTGCGGCGCCCCCTGGTGCGCGGACACACGCTCAGATCGCGTCCGTGCCCGTTTCACCGGTACGGATGCGGATCACCTGCTCGACCGAAGCCACAAAGATCTTTCCGTCGCCGATCTTACCGGTACGCGCAGCGCTGATGATGGCGTCGATGACACGCTGGGTGGCGTCATCGCCAATGATGACCTCGACTTTGACCTTGGGCAGGAAGTCGACCGCGTACTCCGCGCCACGGTAAAGCTCGGTATGGCCTTTCTGGCGCCCGAAGCCCTTGACCTCGGTCACCGTCAGTCCCGTCACGCCGACAGCGGCCAGGCTCTCACGAACTTCGTCGAGCTTGAAAGGCTTGATGATGGCCGTTACGCGCTTCATTCCAACTCCTTGTATTCGTGCGGCGATGGTGCATAGCATACCGCCACTCAAGCAGGTGCGGCGCAGTCAGCGGCTCCCGAGGGCCGGTTTGGCGCGCCCGTGCAACGGTTCGTCTGTCATAGCGCCTCGGGCAGAGCCCCGTTGCAACGCATACAATGATAACGAAAGTCGCGAAAAGCGGGCCCGCTATATATCCCGCCGCGCTTGCCCTATCGAGCAACCCTCCACCTGGCAGAAACATGACCGCGCGCGCGCCGCTTGAGATTCGCCTGGTCGGGCAATTGCGCGAAATCGGCGCACAGCGCTGGAACGCTCTGGTTGCGCACGATGCCCCCAACGAGCCTTTCCTGAGTTACCAGTTCTTGAGTGCACTCGAAGAAAGCGGCTGCGCAAGTCGTGCGAGCGGCTGGACGCCCCAATTCCTGACGCTCTGGGACAAGGACGAACTCGCCGCTGCCATACCCTTGTACCTCAAGACCCACTCCTATGGGGAATACGTTTTCGACTGGGCCTGGGCCGATGCCTACGAGCGCAACGGATTGCGCTATTACCCCAAACTCCTTTCGGCCATTCCCTTCACGCCAGTCAGTGGCGCACGGCTGCTGGCTCGCGATGAAGCCGTACGCGCGCAGCTGGCGGCTCACGTTCTGGCCCTGGCACAGCAGTCCGGAGTGTCCTCTTTGCATATCCTGCTGCCGCGCAAGGCCGATGCCGCGCTGCTTGGCGAAGTTGGCCTGATGCGCCGACAGGCGGTGCAATTTCACTGGAACAATCGCGGCTTCGCGTCATTCGACGATTTTCTGGCCACGCTTGAGCGCAAGAAGCGTAAAAATATTCTGGCCGAGCGGCGCCACGTCAGGGATGCCGGAGTCACCCTGGAGCGTCGCAGCGGCACCGAGATCAGCCAGGCCGACTGGGAGTTCTTCCTGCGCTGCTATGAGAACACCTACCGCGAGCACTACTCGAGCCCCTACCTCAATCTCGACTTTTTCGAGCGTGTCGGTCGCACCATGCCCGACAATTTCCTCCTCGTGATCGCCTCACGCGGTGGGCGCAGAATCGCGAGCTCCCTGATCGTGACCACCGCCAAGCGCATCTACGGGCGTTACTGGGGCACCCTCGAACATGTGCCCTGTCTGCACTTTGAATGCGCCTACTACCAGCCCCTCGAGTACTGCATTGAGCGCGGCATCGAGGTTTTCGAAGGGGGCGCCCAGGGCGAACACAAGATGGCGCGCGGGTTCTTGCCGGTGGTGACGCATTCCCTGCATTGGCTCGCGCATCCGGCATTTGCCGCCGCCGTCGATGAATTCCTGGCGCGCGAAACGCGAGGCGTGTCTCACTACTTCGACGAGCTCAATGAGCGCAACCCCTACAAGTCTGACAAATGAGTCCAGCGCACATCCTGCTCGCGATATCCGTAGTGGCGATCTGGGGGTTCAATTTTGCTGTCATGAAGCTTGGCCTCGCTAGCCTGCCGCCCCTTATCTTCTCGGGGCTGCGATTCATCTTCGCAGCACTGCCGCTGGTGTTCTTCCTGCCGCGTCCGTGCATCAGCTGGCAACTGTTGGTCGCATTCGGGACCTTCCAGTTCAGCGTCCAGTTCGCGCTCATCTTTGGTGGCCTGAATGTGGGCATGCCGGCGGGGCTCGCCTCTCTGGTCGTGCAGCTGCAGGCATTTTTTACCATTGCGCTGGCCGCCTGGCTATTGCACGAGAAAGTTACGAGCCTGCAGATCGCCGGGTGCGTGGTTGGTTCAGCCGGGATTGTGCTGGTCGCGGCCAAGCTCGGTGGCGACGCCACATTGGCCGGCTTTCTCATGGTCGTTGGTGGCGGCGCTTCGTGGGCCTGCGCCAACATGCTCTCCAAGCGCATGCAGGGGGTTGATACGCTCGCGCTGGTCACCTGGGCGAGCCTGGTCGCTGCCCCGGAGTTGCTCCTGCTCTCGCTATTGGTCGATGGTCCGTCCGCGCTTGTCACCGCTGTCACTCACAGCGACTGGCGCGCCTGGGGCGCGATCCTCTTTCAGTCCTATCCAAACACGATATTCGGCTTTGCCATCTGGTCGATGCTCATGCGCCGCTACCCGGCTGCGACGGTGGCGCCCTTCGGCCTGCTGATACCGGTGGCAGGGATGCTTTCCGGCGCCCTCGTGCTGGGTGAATCGCTAAGCTGGTGGAAGATCTGCGCCGCCGGTCTAGTGCTGGTGGGTTTGGCGATGACCCAGATTCACCCGAGGAGCAGCGCATGATTGGCAGCTATCGAGGCGGCCCCAAGCATCGCGCCAGGCGATGCACTTTATACTATCGGCGATCGCCAGTCCTTGCGAGTCATTGCCAGGCGCCCCTGGCTGGCATCCGACCTGAGTCTGGCTCTCTAAACCGTAACAACCACCAAAATCATGAGTAAGCCCATTGAAGCAGCAAGCGCCACGGCTCCCGAATTTCGGCCCATCGCGGATCTCATCAAAGAGCACGCACGCGAAGCGCCAGATCGAATGGCAATCGTCGATAGCAAGACCTCCCTGGACTACGGCGGGCTCAACGCGCTCATCGATCGCATCGCTGCGACCCTGCAGCGCGGGGGATTAAAGGCCGGAGACTCCATCTCGATCTGTGCGGCCAACTCAGCCAGTTACGCGGCAATTTTTCTGGGCGCGCTGCGTGCCGGCGTGGTCGTAGCACCGCTGGCTGCATCGGTCACGCCGGCAAGTTTTCGCGCCATGCTCGACGATGCCGAGGCAAAGCTGCTCTTTGTTGACGAGACTGCGGCGGCTATGCTCGGCAGTCCTGAGCACTTGCCCGAGCTCGTGTCGATCGGAGTGCTGGGCCCCGGCGTGCCATTCGAGAGCTGGCTCGCGCCCGCAGGCAGTACACCAAGCCCCGTGGCAGTCTCCCCCGAGATGCCGTTCAATATCATCTATTCGTCTGGCACCACCGGCACGCCCAAGGGAATCGTGCAGTCGCATGCCATGCGCTGGGCGCACGTGATGCGCGGCGCGGACTCCGGTTACGGTTCCCAGGCAGTGACCCTGTTGGCAACACCTCTCTACTCGAATACGACGCTGGTCTCTTTTTTTCCTACCCTGGCGTGGGGCGGCTGCGTGGTTCTGATGGAAAAGTTCAACGTCGATCGTTATCTCGATCTCGCCCAACACCATCGCGTCACGCACACCATGCTGGTCCCGGTCCAGTATCAACGCCTCATGGCGAGTCCGAACTTCGGGCGCCATGACCTCAGTAGCTTTCATATGAAGTTCTGTACCAGTGCACCATTCGCAGCGGCCCTGAAAGCCGATGTCCTGGCACGCTGGCCAGGCGGCCTTATCGAGTACTACGGAATGACCGAAGGCGGCGGCACCTGCATCCTTGCTGTCCATGAACATCCAGGCAAACTGCATACAGTCGGTCAACCCGGCGAGGGGCACGACATCCGCGTCATCGATGAGGAGGGTCGCGAGTTGCCGCGTGGCTCGATCGGAGAGATCGTCGGCTCCTCACCTGCCATGATGACCGGCTACAAGCATCAGCCGCAAAAGACTGCCGAAGCCGAGTGGTTCGACTCGAGCGGCAAGCGTTTTATCCGCACCGGGGACGTCGGTCGCTTCGATGAAGATGGCTTCATGACACTGCTCGATCGGCGCAAAGACATGATCATCAGCGGTGGCTTTAACATCTATCCGAGCGATCTTGAAGTGGTTTTGCGCGAGCATCCTTCGGTCGCCGAAGCGGCCGTGGCCGGGGTTGCTTCGGAACTATGGGGCGAGACCCCGGCCGCCTGGGTCGTGGCACGGAGCGGAATAAGCGTGGACGCCGATGAATTGCGCAACTGGGCAAATGAGCGTCTGGGCAAGACTCAGCGCATCAGTTATCTGACGATCATCGACGAGCTGCCGCGCAGCGCCATCGGCAAGATCCTGAAAACCGAACTGCGCAAGAGCGCTCGTCTGGCTTAGCTGGCCTCAATGGCGGCCTTGCCGACCTATGATGATGTAATCGCGGCGGCGCAGCGCCTGGCCGGCCACGCGCATCGCACTCCGGTGATGACTTCACGGATCGCCGACCAGGAGTGCGGCGCCTCTGTTTTTTTCAAGTGCGAGAATTTTCAGCGCACCGGCTCGTTCAAGTTTCGTGGTGCCTTCAATGCCTTGTCGCAGTTCGACGCCAGACAACGGGTGGCGGGCGTGGTGGCATTCTCTTCGGGCAACCACGCCCAGGCCATCGCGCTGTCTGCCCGCATTCTCGATATCCCGGCAACGATCGTCATGCCCCATGACTCACCGGCCCCCAAGCTGGCAGCAAGCCGTGAATATGGGGCCGAGGTGCTTATCTATGATCGCTACAGCGAAGATCGGGAGGCCATTGGCGCCCGCCTTGCGCGCGAGCGTGGCATGACCCTCATCCCGCCCTATGATCACCCGCATGTGGTCGCCGGCCAGGGAACCGCTGCTATGGAAATGCTTGAGGAGACGGGGCCGCTCGACGCATTGTTTGCGCCCCTTGGCGGTGGCGGCCTTTTGAGTGGTACCGCGCTGGCGGCAGGCGCCCTATCACCGGGTACCAGGATTTTTGGTGTCGAACCCGAAGCCGGCAACGACGGGCAGCGCTCCTTGCGCAGCGGCGCAATAGTACACATTGACACGCCAACGACCATCGCCGATGGCGTGCAGACCCAGCATCTGGGCGTGATCCCCTTCGAGATCCTGCGACAACGGGTGACGGACGTCATGACGGTGACTGACGCCGAGCTTATTGAGTGCATGAAGTTTTTTGCGAGCCGCATGAAGATCTTCGTCGAGCCGACCGGCTGCCTCGGTCTTGCCGCTGCACGGGACTATGCCCGCACCCACCCCGGCCAGCGCATCGGGGTGGTAATCAGCGGCGGCAATGCCGACTTCGCCCATCTGCTCAAGCAGGCTTGAGCCAGGCGGCTTGTCCGGCAAGGACAGCCCGGACCCGAAGAACCGGTGGCTAGCCGCGCGCCGATCCAGCAGTTTTCTCGCGGCAATCGCGTCAGGCCCTCAGGCAACTTGCGGCTTCGCTTCGGGCACAGCCGTTGCGCCGTCGTCGTGGGTGATGGCATTTTCCCATTTCGCAACCACGCCTGTCGCGATCGCGTTGCCAAGAACGTTGGTCACCGTGCGTCCCATATCGAGGAACTGGTCAATCCCGAGGATCAGAAGCAGGCCCGCTTCGGGCAGGTGGAACATCGGCAATACCGCGGCCACCACGACCAGAGACGCTCGCGGAACGCCCGCAATGCCTTTGCTCGACACCATCAACACGAGGAGCATGGTGAGCTGTTCGCCCAGTGAAAGTGGGATATTGTAGGCCTGCGATATGAACAGGGCGACAAAACCCGTGTACATCATCGAGCCATCCAGATTGAATGAATAACCCAGGGGCAGCACGAAACCGGTAACGCGATTCTCGATCCCGAACTCCTCAAGTTGCTCCATCAGCTTCGGATAGGCCGCTTCACTGCTTGCTGTCGAAAACCCGACGATCATCGGTCCGCGGATCATCTTGATGAGCGTGAATAGGCGCTTGCCGAGCACCAGGTAGCCGGCGCCAACCAGGCACAGCCAGAGCACCGCAAGCGCAATGTAGAAACTTCCCATGAAGCGCCCATAGACCCACAGCACTCCGAGACCCTGGACCGCGATCGCAGCTGCGACCGCGGCGAACACCCCCAGCGGTGCGAAACGCATTACATAGTCAGTAACCTTGAGCATGACCTGGACGATGTCTTCCATCGTGGTCACAAGACTTTTCGCAGCCTTGTTGTTTACCTGGCCGAGAGCCAAGCCGAAGAACACGGCGAACACCAGGATCTGCAGTACTTCATTGCCCGCCATCGCTTCGGTAATGCTTCTCGGAAATACATGGGTGATGAAATCCTTGAGGTTGAGCGCACCCGCCTTCAGTCCGGAGCTCGCATTGGCCTCTGGCAGCGGAACCTGCAGGGACGCACCCGGTTCAAGCAGATTGGCAAACAGGAGACCGATGAGCAGCGAAGTAAGCGAAGCAGCAAGGAACCAGCCGAGTGCCCTCAGACCAATCCGTCCAACAGTCTTGGAGTCACTCATCCCCGCAAGACCCGATACCAGCGTCGCGAAGACCAAAGGTGCGATGATCATCTTGATCATCCGCAGAAAGACATCGGTCACGATGCCAAGGTAGCCAGCGATTTCCTTGGCATCGGTGGTACTGCTGGCGAGCGAGTTGCACAGATAGCCGACGACGATACCGAGTACGAGTGCGATGCCAACTTGCGTGGTCAGTTTGGGAGTTCGCACTGGAGTGGTCGCCAAAAGGTCTATCGAGCCCCGAATCTGCCACAAGGCAGGCTGATGCGTCCAGCAAAGCTGGGGCGAGTTTCTGGGCCCAGATACCCTGGTGGCGGCCAAGGTCCTTTCGGAAACGTCTACCGGCCGGTGGACGGGTCCCAATCGCTATCTGATGACGCGCGCGACGTGCTGCACCAGCGCGTCGTCCAAATCGTTCAGGCGACGGCGATACTTAAGCTGCTACCCGGTTATTTTTTCTTGGCTGACTTCTTTTCCGAGGATTTGCGCTTGGCCTTGCCCGCGGCATTCTTGCCGGCGAGGCTGGCGACACCGGCGAGAATCAGGCGACGCGCCTCATCGGGGCCGGCCCAGCCTTCTACCTTGACCCACTTGCCCTTTTCCAGATCCTTGTAGTGCTCAAAGAAATGGCGGATCGAATGCAGGCGTTCCGGTGAGATATCGTCCGGTCGCTTCCAGTGTTTGTACCACGGCAGGATGCGGTCAATCGGCACGGCGAGGATCTTGGCATCCTCACCAGCCTCATCAGTCATCTTGAGTACGCCGACTGGACGGCACTGCACGACTACTCCGATGGCCAGCGGAAAAGGCGTGATGACCAATACGTCGACCGGATCGCCGTCATCCGAAATGGTGTGCGGGATATAGCCATAATTGCACGGATAGTTCATCGCCACGCCCATGAATCGGTCGACGTAGAGGGTCCCTGTTTCCTTATCGACTTCGTACTTGATCGGATCCGAATTCATCGGAATTTCGATGACCACGTTGAAGTCGTCAGGCAGGTCGCGCCCGGCAGGAACCTTATCGAATCGCATTCTGGGTACTCGCTTTTTCGGAATTGGCCACCATTATAGCGTCCATTTGCTGCATTGCACCAATTGGCCCGATTTCAATCGCCTCTCGCTCAGCGGGTCGGGCCTGAGGCGAGTGCCGCGCGTCGATAGTGCTCAGCCGCACGGGGCGCTTCACCCAGAGTTTCGAACAGGCCCGCGAGTGCCAGTTCGATGCGCCCCGCCAGTGCCCCTCCCTGGTCGTCCACCAGCGCCTCGTCGAGATAACTCTGTGCCTTGCCCCACAGTCCGGCGCGAATGCACAGCACTCCGAGCGTGTACTCAAGATGTGCATCGCGAGGGTGGACAGCGAGCCAGTTCTCGGCCCGCTCAATCTGCGCTGCGCCGCTCTCTTCAACGCAGCGTCCGTACTCTTCGACCAGGCGCGCATCCCAGGTGTGGCCGAGAGCCGATTCGATGATCGTGCGCGCCTGGTAGCCCAACTGCGCACCATTAAAGGCGCGTGCCGCCGACAGAGCGATCTCAGGCACGCGACGGTCCCCCGCGGGTACCTCCTGCCAAAATGCGATCAGGGCATAGCCATCGCCGCTTCTCGCATCGAGCAGGTAACGGTAGGCCAGCACCTTGATCTCGCGCACGGCGGCCGGGTGCAACGCATCGCGCTTGTTGAGCATGCGCAACAGGCGCAGTACTTCGTCCCACTTGCCTGCGTACTGATTGGCCTTCAGGGCCAGCCGCAGCGACTGGATGTGGCGCGCACCGGCAGCGTGGAACTGCCCGACCACAGCCAGGGCGCGCGCGCTGTCGCGTGCGTCAACCAGGCACTCTGCTTCGGTCATCAGGCGTGCTGCACGCAAGCCGTCAGCGCCGTCGGCGCGGCGCAGCCAGGCGTCGCGCCGCAAGTTCTCGGTCATGCGGTGGGCGGCGCGCGCCCCGATGAGCGCTGCCAGACCCGCGACTTCCGGCAGGTCCTGCGCTTCCTCGGCATGGCGCTCGGCCTGACCAAAGCGTCCCTCGAAGTAGGCCTGCAATGCGCCGCGCAACGCGCGATTGGAACGCTTCTCAAGCTGGCGCAGCCGATAGTCGGCGACCCGCTGCGGCATCTCATAGGTCTTGCGCGCCAGGCGCAGCAGCACATAAAAAAAGCCGAAGGACAGTACCGCAATCAGTGCGAACAGATTGAGCGACAGATCGATGCGATACGGCGGATAGAAGAGCACCACATTGCCCGAGTCGAGCTGGGCGACGAGCGCCAGACCGACTGCCGCAGCAAAAAGCAGGACCAGTATGAACAGTAGACGCACGGCGCAAGGCTCCTAGTGGTCGTGCGGCGCCTTGAAACTGCGCACGGCGGCCAGGCTGTCAGCGAGCGTTGGCAGCTCCACCGACGTGTTGCTGGTCTCGACCTGCTTGAGCATCTGCAGTGCGCCAACCGTCTGGCGCGAGCGCAGATCGAAGTATTTCTGGAGCATCTCCTCGGCGCGCAGCAAATCGGAGCGATAGATCGATTCCTGGCGTGCAAGCAGGGCCAGGCGCGCATTGAGCAGGCGCAGCTTGAGGTTCTCGCGCAGGAAATACGACTGGCTCGGCGTGAGCAGGATCGACTCCGGCTGGTCGACTTCGCGCACGCGCACCAGTTGCTGGAACTCCTCCCAGGCTTCGGCGCTCAGATAGCGCCAGGCATCCTGTATGCGCTCGCCGAGCGTAGGCGCGCTCACCTGGGGTTTGCCGTCCTTGCCCGGCGTGACGTGCGCGCCGCGCTCGAGCGGATGTGCATCCAGTCGTGGCGCCGGCGCCGGCCTTTCGTCGGAGAGCAGCGGCAGGCCATCGACCATGCCGACGAGGCTGTCGATGCGCAAGGCGTTGCCGGCCAGATCGACAGAGGGGAGCGCGCGCAGCCGCTCCATGTCGCGCGCGATAGCCCGACGCAATGCGATGAACTGCGGTCGATCGGCGCGCGCCAGGCGGTTGTCGGCATTCTGCAGGGCGATCAAGGCGCCCTGCACGTTACCAGCGAGCTGCAGCTGTTGCGACGCCACCGAGAGAATCTGCTCGACTTCGGCGAGCGCCCAATCATCGCGGGTGCGCGAGAGGTCCTGATAAAGCTGCTCGAGCGAAGCTTGCTGGCTCTGCGACTCGGCAAGCTTGGCTTCGAGGACCGACATGTGGGACTGCAGAGCGATGGCCTCGTCGGCGGCCTGTTTGGCCATCACGTGTGACTCGTTGTCACGGGTGTCGGCGTCCTGCAGGCGTCGCGCGATCTCCCGCTCGGCACTCTCGAGGCGCGCGAAGCCAGCCCACCAGAGCACGATCGAAAGTGAGCTCAGCACTATGGCGGCAATGCTCAACCATTGCACCAGGCGCGTGCGCGATCCCGTCGCAGACGACATCTGGGAATTGGAACTCGCGGACGCTAAGGCGCCGGACGCGTCGGAGGCGGTGGGTTGTGAGACGTTTTCCATGGCTGACGCGGACCTAAGGCGTCATTTTAGCGCCTCTATGAGTTGTGAGTCGCCCTGTCCGCAGATTTCCGCCTGGGTGAATCCGAGCGCTGTTGCGTTTTGGGCAATGCGCGAATGTCCGGTCAGAAGTCTCTGGGAAAACAGCCAGCCGCGCGCTCCGGGGCCGGCGACCTCTTCGACCAGTCCAACGAGGTTGTGAAGCCCTTCGGAGCTGCTGACCACCAATTGGACCACGCGCCTCTCGGCGATCCACGCGGACAGCTTCGCGCGCGCCGCCGTATCGGGTCTCCCGCGGCTGCGCTCGTAGCATTGCACCGTGGTGACCGCTGCGCCGGCCGCGAGAAGCGCCTCGGCCAGCCAGGTGCGGCCGCCATTTCCCTTAAAAATCAGGATGGGGCCGCCTGTCGCGCTGCTGCGTTCGAGCTCGCCATACAGGCTCTCGGAATCATAACGTGCGTACCCTTCCTCACCCTCCTCGTCCGAAGGCGTGAAGATCCGATAGCCTGGCGTGGCGATACCCCGAGCCGCCAGCGCGGCGAGACTGCCGGGGCCCATGACGGCCAGGGCCACCTCTTCCGGCCAAGGCCGGTCGAGCTGCGCAAAGGTCGCCTCGATCGCGTTCGGACTCACGAAAATCGCCAGACCGAAGGATTCGAGCCGCCCGAGCATGGCCCGCAGTGGTTCGGCATCCGACAGCGGGCCCACTTCGAGCGCCGGGAAGAGCAGCACTTCATGACCTTGGGCGCCCAAGGCCGCAGCGAGCGCGCCCACTTGCCCTGTCGCCCGCGTGAGAATGACCGGTGCGCCCATCTCAGGCGGGGGTGATCAGGGCGAGCGCATTGTTTTCGATGAGCTCGGTGGCAAGCCCCTGGCCCAGCCCCTCAGGATCCACGGCCGGACCGTGCGCTTGACAGCGCAGCACCTCGCTGCCGTCTTCGCGCGCCACCAGGGCGCGCAGCCAGAGCGTCTCGGGGTCGCTAAAAACCGCGTGCGCCGCCAGCGCCACTGTACAGCTGCCACCCAGGCCCCGCGACACCGCGCGCTCGGCGCGCACGGCTGCAGCCGTGCGTGGATCATTGAGCAATGCCAGCACGGCAAAGAGTTCCGTGCGATGCGCGCCGATCTCTATTCCAAGAGCCCCCTGGCCGGGGGCCGGCAGGCACTCGTCAAAGTCGAGATAGCCACGAATCCGGTCGGCCAGGCCAAGGCGCCGCAGACCCGCCGCGGCGAGGATGATCGCCTCGAACCCGCCCTCATCAAGCTTGCGAATCCGTGTGTCGAGATTGCCGCGCAGAGCATGAATCGCCAGCGTCGGGTAGCGTTCGCGCAGCTGCGCGGCGCGCCGCAGACTGGAGGTCCCGACGCGTGCACCAGGCGGCAGCTCGGCCAGACTTGCGTAATTGCCTGAAACCAGCGCGTCGCGCGCGTCCTCACGCTCCATGACGGCCGCCAGGGCAAACTGCTCGTCGAGCGTCATCGGCACATCTTTTAGGGAATGGACGGCAAGATCGGCCCGACCATCCAGGAGTGCCATCTCCAGCTCTTTGACGAAAAGCCCCTTGCCTCCGACCTTTGCGAGACTGCGATCGAGGATCTGGTCACCCCGCGTGGTCATCGCGGCAATGCGCACCGCGCAGTGCGGCAAGAGGCTCTCGAGCCGTGCCTTGACATGCTCGGCCTGCCAGAGCGCCAGACGACTCTCGCGCGAGGCTATGACCAACGACGACGGCAACTGCCGATCTGGCAAGCTCAGCGTGGCGGACATGGAAGTTGGGGTCGGGGACGGCAGCGCAGCGCCGGGAGCGCCTTGCGGGGGTGCGAGTTTAGCACGCGACCCCGGCAGATCGATCAGGCGTGAATCAGACGGCCACCGGAGAAAGACCAGTTCTCCCAGCGCGTCTCGCAGAAAACGATCATGACATTCTCCGGATCAAATCCCCCCGCCTGCAGGCGCGTCACGATGTCATGAGTTATCTGGCGCTTGACTTTCACGCTACGCCCGACCGAGAGCAGGATTTCGATGAGCACGAAGCGATCATCGCGCTGGCTCGCCACGTCCGGGTACTTGGGATCAAAGCGGAAATCGCTCGCATCCAGTTCGAGCACGCGATGAAACAGATCATCCTTGGGAACACCGGAAGTAAGCAGTGCGGCGTGTACTGAATCAAGGACGGCATTCTTGAATCCCGCGTCCTTGGGACGTCGAACGGTCAGGGTAACGAGCGGCATGGAGTAGCTCCTATCGAACACACAAGCTGAAGAGGACTTAACGCCTTAAAAGGCCCTTGACGATCGGCCACTGGCGACGGCTGACTGGCAGGCGCTCGTCGATGCCGCGCACCATTACCTCCCAGTGCGGCTCGCCAGCTGCATCCTCGTCGGTTGCCCCTTCGACCCGCTCGAAGCCGGCGATGGCTCCGCGCGCGACCAGGGCATTTCGATGCACGCGCACCATCGACTCGCGAAACTCCTCTTCCAGGGCCACCAGCGACTCTTCGGTGAGGTACTGCTTTTGCGCGGTGCGGATCGTGACGTATTTCTGTTCGGCCTTCAGATAGAGGATATCGACCACCGGCACCAGCACGACACGGCCGCGCTCATGAACCCCGACAAACTCGCGCGCACGCTGATCGCTCGATTGATTGAGCGCCTCGATGGCCGCGGTTTGCGGCCGTGTCAGTCGGGCGATGCGTTGCAGGGTTTCGAGCAGGCGTTGCGCACGCACCGGCTTGACAAGAAAATCAAGCGCGTGCACCTCGAAGGCTTTGAGCGCGAATTCGTCATACGCAGTCACGAACACCACCGCCGGAGGCCGTGGCAGGCTGGCGAGGTGGCGCGCGAGCTCAATGCCATTCATGCGCGGCATTTGGACGTCGATGATCATCAGGTCGACGGACTCGGCGGCAAGCAGCTCGATGGCCTGTGCGCCATGACCGGCTTCGGCCACGATCCGGTGCGCGAACTGCGCCTCGATGTCGCCGAGGATCGCGCGCAAGCGCTGGCGCGCAAGATCCTCGTCATCAACGATCATGATGCGCATCGCTGCGCCAGCCGGATTCTCAAGCGTGGATGGGTTCATGTCCGAGTGTGAAATGGCAAACGCACGCGCACTTCGAAGCGCTCGTCGCGCACGCCGGCCGTCAGCTGTGCCTCGAGATCGAACAACAGGTTCAGGCGCTGGCGCACGTTGTCCAGCCCGATCTGGTTGCCGCGTGGACTGCCGCCGTCTCCGAGCCACGGATTGGTGATACGAATGTCGACGAAATTGCCCACGCGCGCTACCTCGATATCGATCCGTCCGGGTTCCTCGCGTGGCTCGATGCCGTGGTGGACGGCATTTTCCACGAGCGGCTGCAACAGCAGCAAGGGCACGAGCATGTCACTGGTGTTGTCGTCGACACTCCAATGAACCTGCAGTCGTGTCCCCAGGCGCAGACCCTCGATGGCCAGATACTGGCGGCACAAGGCCAGCTCTTCGGCCAGGCTCACCTGATCGCGACGATCGCGCATCAGGGCCCGAAACAGATCGGCCAGGTCTTCGAGTAGCGATTCGGCGCGCCGCGGATCGCTTCGCATGAGTCCGAGCACGGCATTCAGACTGTTGAAAAGAAAATGCGGGCGAATGCGCGCTTGCAGCGCCTGCAGGCGCGCCTCGGCCAGGGCAGGCAGGTCCGACAGGCTGCGCAGATAAGCCCAATAGAGCACCAACGCGCACACGCCGGACGCGGACAGACCATCGCGCCAGGCAAGCGTCCAGCGATCCGGGAAAAGCGGCCCGAGAAGGATTTCGTAGAGCATGGTCAGGGTGCCGGGAACGAGTACCGTGACAAGCAGCTGCTGGCGATGCGAGAAGTCTTTCCCGTGACGACGCAAAAGGCAGCCCGCCAGAAGGCTCGCCATCAGCACGGGCTCGACGACAGCAGCGGCGCCAAGGCAGGTCTCGAGCCAGCCCTCCCAGGATTTTGCCTGCGAGCCCAGGATCGCAAAAACGAGGGCATTGACGCCGAGCGCGACGCGCAGGGTCACTCCGAGGTTGCACCAGTCCGGCAAGGGGTCGTAGGCGAGAGAGTCGGACAGTCGTCGACGCGGCGCGCCGGGCACAATGCCCGACGGCGCGGTCGCGCCGAGCGCCTGCTTTATACTAGTCTGGTTGTCGCGAACCGTATCCACTGAACACTCTGGCTCCGGAGGAGCTTTCCCCTCAACTGGCGCTTTGCAACAGTTGCGGGCCCGCGATATCTGGCAATGTCTCCCGCGTTCCCGGCGATTATGACAGAACAGCTTTCCAAGAAGAACGAAGCCTGGTCGGGACGGTTCTCAGAGCCGGTCGCTGAACTGGTTCAGCAATACACGGCGTCGATCGACTTCGACAAACGACTCGCGCACTACGACATTCAGGCGTCGCTCGCGCATGCGGCGATGCTCGCAAAGTGCGGCCTGATCAGCCAGGCCGATCTGGCCGCCATCGAAACCGGCATGGCGCGTATCGCCGCAGAAATAAGCGCTGGCAGTTTCAAATGGTCGATCGAGCTTGAGGACGTACACCTGAATATAGAGAAGCGCCTCACCGAACTGATCGGTGACGCCGGCAAGCGCCTGCATACCGCGCGCTCGCGCAATGACCAGGTGGCGACCGACATTCGCCTGTGGCTGCGTGCAACGATCGATGAACTATGCGCTGCGCTAGTCGCCGTGCAGGGCGCCCTGCTGGATCTGGCCGAACCCCACGCCGCCACGGTAATGCCCGGATTCACGCATCTGCAGGTGGCACAGCCGATAAGCTTTGGTCACCACCTTCTCGCCTATGTCGAGATGTTCAGTCGCGATGTCACGCGCCTGACCGACTGCCGGGCCCGCGCCAATTTCCTGCCGCTCGGCGCCGCCGCCCTCGCCGGAACCAGCTTTGCGATCGATCGCGATCAGCTCGCCACTGCCCTCGGCTTTTCCGGGGTCTGCCACAATTCGCTCGATGCGGTGTCGGACCGCGACTTCGCGGTCGAATTCTGCGCCGCCTGCACCCTGATCATGACGCACATCTCGCGCCTGTCAGAAGAAATCATCCTGTGGATGAATCCGGCTTTCGCGTTCATCGATCTCGCGGACCGCTTTTGTACCGGATCGTCGATCATGCCGCAAAAGAAGAATCCGGATGTCGCCGAACTCGCGCGTGGCAAGAGCGCGCGGGCACTCGGCAATCTGGTTGCGCTCGTGACGCTCATAAAAGCCCAGCCGCTGGCCTACAACAAGGACAATCAGGAAGACAAGGAACCGCTATTTGACAGCGCGGACACGGTTCTAATGACCTTGCGCATCTACGCTGACATGATCGCCGGAATCAGGGTGAACGCCAAAGCGATGCGCAGTGCCGCCGAGCGCGGCTTTGCCACCGCGACTGATCTGGCCGACTATCTGGTGCGACGCGGTCTCGCGTTTCGCGATGCCCACGAGATCGTCGCCCGCGCGGTTCGCGATTGCGCCGCGCGCGGTATAGGTCTGGACGGCTTGTCGGACGCCGAACTTCTCGCGCTGTCCCCCCTGATCGAGCCCGCGGCGCGGGCCAGCCTCACCCTGGAAGGCTCGATTGCAGCGCGCAACCACGTCGGTGGAACCGCACCGGTTCGTGTCAAGGCCGAGATCGAAGCTCATCGCAAGCGTCTGGCAACGGCCTAGCTGGCCCCGCAAAGGAGCAGCGCACGCATGGAACGCATCGGAAAATACGAGATCAGGCAGCTGCTCGGCGAAGGCGCCTCGAGCCTTGTTTATCTCGCGCACGACCCTTTTGGCGACCGTCTGGTCGCCGTGAAGGTTCCCAAGGCCGAGGTACTGCGTGACCCGCAGCATGGTCAGATGTATCGCAAGCTGTTTGCCGCCGAAGCGGCCCTTGCCGGCCGCATGAACCATCCCCACATCGCCTCGATCCTCGATGCGGTACACGACGCAGAACACCCCTATCTGGTGGTCGAGTATGTGCCGGGCGGCACGCTCGAGCCTTTCGTCGCGCGCGACAACCTGCTCTCGCCGGAGCGCGCTGTCGAAGTCATCTTCAAGTGCTCGCGCGCCCTAGAGTTTGCGCATCGCGTCGGCGTGACCCATCGCGACATCAAGCCGGCCAACATCCTGATCGACAACTCGGATGGAGCGATCCGCGATATCAAGATCACCGACTTCGGCGCGGCGATGTCGAGCTCGAGCGACGTAACGGTGGTCTCGGGGATTGGTTCACCGGCCTATATGTCGCCCGAACAGATCAAGGACCATCCTCTGGATCATCGCACGGACATTTATTCGCTGGGCATTGTGCTCTACCAGCTCCTGGTGGGCCGACTGCCATTTGAGGCTACCAGCAATGCCGGGATGGTGTACCAGATCATCAACACCGAGCCGACCACACCCTCGACGCTGCGCACCGGCCTTCCCAAGCGCCTGGACGAGATCGTCGCGCGGGCGATGTGCAAGGATCTTGAGGCCCGCTACCAGCAGTGGTCCGAGTTCTCCTTCGATCTGGCCGATATCTATCGCGATCGCGATGCGCTGGCGATGACCGACGAGGAAATTGCCGATTCGGAGAAGTTCACGACCCTGCGCGCCCTGTCATTTTTCCGCGAATTCTCGGATGTCGAACTCTGGGAGGTCGTGCGCCTGTCGGAATGGGGCAAACATCCCGCCGGCACCAATCTGATCAAGGAAGGCGATCACGGAAAGTTTTTCTTCATCCTTGCCGGCGGCCAGGCCAAGGTTACCAAACGCGGCAAGCTGCTCAACGTGATCGAGACCGGCGAGTGCGTGGGCGAGATGGCATATCTGGCAACGGCCGGTTCGCCAGCGGCTGAACAGCGCGGCGCCGATGTGGTCACCCTGTCGCCGACGACGACGATTCGCCTCGACAATGAGAAACTGCTCAACGCCTCGACCAGCTGTCGCTATCACTTCGATCGCTCGTTTATCAACATCCTGGTCGAACGACTGACGCTTGCCAACCAGCGCCTCGCGCAGTGAGCGCCTAGGATCCGGCGATGGTCAGGCCATCGATCAGAACCGAGCCGATTTCCTTGTTGCCATAAATGAGCTTGTCGGCGCCGATGGCGAGAACATTGCGGAACATATCGCGCAGATTCCCGGCGATGGTGATTTCCTCGACCGGATAGGCGATCTCGCCATTTTCCACCCAGAAGCCGCTGGCCCCGCGTGAATAGTCGCCGGTTACGTAATTCACGCCCTGCCCCATGAGCTCGGTAACCATCAGTCCGGTACCGAGCTTGCGCAGCATGGCGACGAAATCGTCCTCGGGACGCGTGAGCCTGCTGCGCAAGGCGAGATTGTGCGAGCCTCCGGCATTCCCGGTGGTCGATAGTCCGAGCTTGCGCGCCGAATAACACGACAGGAAGTAACCCTGCAGCACACCGCCCGAGACCACCTCGCGGCGCTGCGTACGCACCCCCTCATCGTCAAAATCCGCGCTGCCCATGCCCTTCTGAATGAAGGGATCGTCAACGATATCGACGTGCGAGGCAAAGATCTGTTCGCCCAGGCGGTCGACCAGAAACGAAGATTTGCGATACAGGGGGCCACCGCTGGCGGCCTGGGTGAAGGACCCCAGAATGCCGCTGGCAATTGGCGCTTCGAACAGCACCGGTACCTGGCGCGTGGTGAGCTGGCGCGCGTTCAGGCGGGCCAGCGCCCGTCGCGCGGCGTAACTGCCGATATCACCGGCTTCAGGCAGCTCACTGGGGTCGCGCAGCGAAACCCACCAGGCGTCGCGCTGCATGCCGTCACTGCCACGGGCGCTGCGCCGTGCGATCGGTGCCACGCCAATGCTGTGACGGGAATAGGGATAGCCACCACAAAAACCCCGTGAATTCGCGCTCACGAACTGGGCATGCTGCAGCGACACCGATGCGCCATCGCTGTTACGGATCATCGGGCTTACCGCGAGTGCCGCTGCCTCGGCACGATGGGCGATCGCCACCGCCTCGTCGGTATCGATGTCCCACGGGTGAAACAGGTCGAAGTCGCGCGGCTTGCGTTGCAGGAGCGTCTCCTCGGGCAGACTGGCGCAGTCGTCTTCAGCCGTAAAGCGCGCGATATCGTAGGCGGCCTGCACGGCATCCTCGATGGCTTTGCGGGAGAAATCGGAGCTGCTGGCAAAGCCGCGGCGCACCGCGCGGCCGCCACCGAGCATCACGGTAACCGAGAGACTCTTGTCACGATTCTGCTCGATCGTCTCGACCTCGCCCATGCGCACTGACACCGACAAGCCGTTCGCCTCGCTGATGTCGGCAGCGCAGTCGTTTGCGCCGATGCGACGCGCGTGACTGAGCACGTCGCTCGTGATCTGGCGCAGACCATCATGGGAGTAGCTGAATTGCCGGCTCTGGGCGGAGCTCTTCATGGGTGCCTGTGGGGAGGGTGCGGCAGAGCAGGGCAAGGGCGCAGCTGCGCCGCCATTGGTCGCCAGCAAAAGCATTATCATATCAGCCCAGCCCCAGATCCCCGCCGACCCAGCGGCGCACTGCTTTGCCACCAGCCACCCCCACCGACGCGCCCGATCCCGAAGAGGATGGGTATTCGCGACCCTCGAAGTCGCAGCGCAAGCGTGACATGACGGCACTCCAGGATCTGGGCGAGGAACTGCTTGCCCTGCCGCCAGAGCAGCTGCGCGCGGTCGATCTGCCGGAGCGCCTGCTGGACGCCATCGACGCGGTACGTCGGATCACCGATCACGAAGGGCGCCGCCGCCAGATGCAGTTCATCGGGCGACTGATGCGCGATGTCGATCCTGAGCCCCTGCGCGCGCTGGTTGACGCATCCAAGGTACAGTCCAAGCGCGCCACGGCGCAATTGCACCTCGTCGAGAACTGGCGCGATCGCCTGCTCGCCGACGACGACTCACTGACTCGCCTCATCGAGCAGCTGGGTGGGCGCCTTGCGGCGCACGATATCCGCGAATTGCGAAACTGCGTGCGCCAGGCGCGCGAGGAGCGCAAGCAGGCTCGCCCACCGCGCCATGCACGTGAACTCTTCCAGCTGGTGCGGCGCCACCTGGTCGAAGCGGGGGCAAGTCACGATGAGTGAAATGCTGCGTATCGGCATCATCTCGATTTCCGACCGCGCAGCGCGGGGTAGCTATGCGGACGAGGGAGTCCCGGCCCTGACCGAGTGGTTTGAAAGTGCTCTTGCCACTACCTTCGAAGTCGAGCCGCGCTTGATCCCGGATGAGCAGACTCTGATCGAAGCCACGCTCATCGACCTCTGTGATGGCAGGCGTTGCCATCTGATCGTCACGACTGGCGGCACCGGACCGACGCGTCGCGATGTAACACCGGAGGCTACACTCGCGGTAGCAACGCGCATCCTGCCAGGCTTTGGTGAACAGATGCGCCAGATATCCCTGCACTATGTGCCGACCGCAATCCTGTCGCGCCAGGTGGGTGCGCTGCGCGAAATTGACGGCCATGCAGCACTCATCATCAACCTCCCGGGACAGCCCAAGTCGATCCGTGAGACTTTGGAGGGGGTCAAGGCGCAAGGGACAGTAATCGTACCGGGCATCTTCGCCGCAGTGCCCTATTGTCTGGACCTCATCGGCGGACCCTATATCGAGACCCGCGAGAATGTGGTCAAGGCCTTTCGTCCCAAGAGCGCGCAGCGCCCTCCCTCCTCCCAAACCTGAGTGCCCCTCTCATGTCCCTTGAAGTCATCGAAGTTCAAACGTCCTCGTCACCTGCCGCGAGCGTGATCTGGTTGCATGGCCTTGGTGCCGATGGCAATGATTTCGTGCCGATCGTGCGCGAACTTGATCTTGGCGGTGTGTTGCCGATCCGCTTTGTATTTCCGCATGCCCCGCAGATACCGGTCACCATCAATGGTGGCTACGTGATGCGCGCCTGGTACGACATTCTCGGAATGGAAATCGTGCGACGCGAGGACGCAGCGGGTCTGCGGCGCTCGCAGGCTTTGGTTGAGGAACTTATCGCAGGCGAGAAGGCGCGCGGCATTGCACCGGAGCGCATTGTCCTGGCAGGCTTCTCGCAGGGCTGTGCGATGACCCTTCTGACCGGCCTGCGCCATCCTGAACGACTGGCCGGATTGATGTGCCTGTCGGGTTACCTGCCGCTGGCTGCCAGTACGGCCGCCGAAGCGAGCCCGGCCAATCGCGATGTGCCGATTTTCATGGCCCACGGCAGCCAGGATCCGGTGATCGCAATGGCGCGCAGCGCCGAGTCCTGCAAGGCGCTCGTCGCCCTTGGATATTCTGTAGAGTGGCACGAGTATCCGATGCCGCATTCAGTCTGCCAGGAGGAGATAGCGGACATCTCCAGCTGGCTGCGCAGAATTCTGCCGCAATAGACCTCGTTTCCATAACAGCTCTCGATCCATGACACCTGCTCAGAAAAACGCCCTCCTGGATTCACTCGCCCTGCCCGTGCTCGCCGCGCCGATGTTCATCGTGTCCGGCCCGGAACTGGTGATCGCCCAATGCAAGGCCGGAATAGTGGGGTCCTTTCCGGCGCTCAATGCGCGACCGGCTGCGGCACTCGATGAATGGCTCACCCAGATCGAAACCGAATTGGTCGCTGAGCGAAAGCTCCATCCAACGCGCAAGATCGCGCCCTATGCCGTCAATCAGATCGTGCACAGCTCCAACGCGCGGCTGGAAGAGGACATGGCGACGTGTGTAGCGCATCGCGTACCCATCGTGATCACCAGCCTGCGGGCGCCCGATGAGGTCGTCAAGCACGTTCACGGGTATGGCGGGGTGGTATTTCACGACGTCATCAGCGTGCGCCATGCGCAACGTGCCCTTGAGGCAGGGGTCGACGGCCTGATTCTGGTGTGTGCCGGCGCCGGCGGCCACGCGGGCACCCTCTCGCCGTTTGCGCTCGTCCCGGAGGTGCGGCGCTTTTTTGATGGACCGATCATGCTCTCGGGCGCCATCGCCAGCGGATCATCGATCCTCGCCGCCCAGGCAGCCGGGGCCGATCTGGCCTACATGGGTACGCGCTTTATCGCGACCCGTGAAGCGCGGGCTCAGGCGGAGTACAAGGACATGCTCGTCGAAGCCAGCGCCGCTGACATCGTCTACACGTCCTTATTTACCGGAGTGCACGGCAACTATATCAAGCAGAGCATCGTGCGTGCTGGTCTTGATCCGGACAATCTTCCGGTCGGCGACAAGCGCACCATGAATTTTGGTTCGGGTGACATTACCGAAGCCAAGGCCTGGCGCGACATCTGGGGCGCGGGCCAGGGCATCGGACAGATCAGCAATGTTCCCAGCACAGCGGAACTCGTCAGCCAGCTCGCCAGTGAATATCACGCCGCGCGCTCGCGCCTGTCCCTCCTGCAAGCCTAGCGAAGCCCGTTGCGAGGTCCGTCAGGTGCACCAGGCGGCGCGCCTGACGGACCACGCTCTCATCAATTGCCATTAACGCACCCAGTAGGGCTCTTCGTAACCGCGGTGGTAGTAATAGCCATGCTCAGGCACCACCACGCAGCCCGAGGTTGAAACAAGGACCACGGCACCGGCCACAGTCAGATAGACAATTCGACGTAAGAGCTTGTTCATTTTCCACTCCTGTAGGAGCGCGTTCTTGCTCGACCTGCACGCGCCTGAACGCCGGAGATCCGGCTTCTGTCCATGACCCATGGTGCTCGCTGAACGCGCTACGGTCTGTGCGATGGCGGACGCACGATTGCGCGACAAATCGATGATGGATGACTGGTGGTGTGGCACTGTACGTTCGCGTTACTGACGCCCGCGCCGCTCACTACGCCCCGTCAAGGGCGCACTGACCAAAGGCAGGCAGCGGGTCCGGTAAAGGAGTCAGTGCGGATCGGGTTCGCCGTGCAGCGCTGCCTTGGCACTCACGAAATCGAGTAGGTCGTCGAGCTGAAAGGACTTGTCGAAGAACGCGGAAGCACCCAGGCTGGTGCACATCGCTTGCACGGCGGGTTGCGAATGATTGGTGTAAACGACCAGGGTAGGATGTCCGAACTTCTCCGGAGAGCGTGAAACTGTCGAGAGGATCCTCAAGCCGCTGCCAGGTTTGAGTTCCAGATCAATGACGACCAGATCGGGTTGCAGGTCCGCCAGAAGCGCTACAGCCTCGACCTCGCTCGAGGCCCGTCCGACCAGCTCAATATCCTTCAGATTATCAAATAGACTGCGCATCAACTGGCAAAGGATTTCCGAATCCTCTATCAGCACGATTCGCATCGGTGCTTTGAACGTGGTCATGGCTGCAATACTATCAATGCTTGCGAGCGGCATTTGGTCCTTTCGCCCGGCAAGAGGATCAAGTCCAATTGAGCCTCCAGCGACTGCGGCGCCGGACAAGAAACTAAACATATCCCGGCCGCTCGGAGGCGTATGCAGGAGTCCTCCTACAAGCACTCGCGCATTGGTGTAATCGCAACATGTTTGACTGGCTTTTTCCTCGCGTGACAGTTGACGCGAGACCGACGGGTGGTTTTGCATCTTGAGCATTGACTCGGTGTGCACAACGGTTCTTCGGAGATGATTACTAAACGTGCGCTAAACTGTGCGCAGGCAAGGCTTTTTTGCTCGGAGCGGGGGAATAGTGCACTGCAACGAGGATGAATCGGTACAAGGCTCCAGGGCAAGCCTGCGAGCGGGTCTAGTTCTGTACGACAATTTCGTTGCGCACGCTCTTTACACCTTCTACCGATTTTGCAATTATTTCCGCGCGAGCCCGTTCATGCTCGGACTTCGCCAGACCCGACAGCTGAACCTCGCCATTGACGGTATCAACGCTAATCGAGCTGGCCCTTACAACCTCGTCTTCGGCCTGCCTGGCTTTGATCTTCGCGGTAATCGTCGCGTCGTCGACGAAGTTTTCGGCAGTGGTAGCATCGGCGCAGTATGCGGGTCCGGCGGCACCAAGCATGAACAGAGCGGCAAACAAGGGGGCGGCAATTTTTTTGTACATGAAAATCTCCGCAAATTTGAAATGAAGGCGCACGCGACGTCTGGCAAACTGTGCGGGCCATTGAATTCTAGGCCGGCACACACAGCCGCCCTGTCCGACAACGACGCGATTGGGCGTAGGACTGCGCCGAGCAAGAAAGGTCACGCTTGTGGATCGCGCTGACGCGCGGTTGGAGAGGGGATTCTGATGCTCAGCATTGCCATCGTCGATGATCACAGCATCGTGCGGGCCGGTTTTCGCGAGATGCTCGAAGACGAGATGGGGATAGCAATCGCCTTCGAGGCCGCTTCCGGCGAACAAGCCCTGGAGATACTGCGCAGTCAGTCCTGCGACGTCCTCTTGCTTGACCTCTCGCTGCCTGGCCAGAGCGGCGTCGATGTGCTGCGTGCGGTGCGCCAGCGCTATGAAAACATCAAGGTCCTCGTCCTGAGCGGCTTTCCCGAGGAACGCTATGCGCTGCCGATGATCCGCAATGGCGCAAACGGCTATCTGTCCAAGGATTGCGAGCGCGCCGAATTGCTCGCTGCGATTCGCACGGTGGCCCAGGGGCGACGCTACATATCACCCAAGACTGCGGAATTGCTGGCTGGCGACCTGGCCGGTGAAACCAGCGGGCCACCGCACGAGAGTCTGTCGGAGCGGGAGTTTCAGGTCTTTTTGCGACTCGCGCAGGGCGAATCCGTTTCCAGCATCGCCGAGGTCCTGAACATCAGCGTGAAAACGGTCAGTACCTACCGCACCCGCCTTCTGGAAAAGCTCAACGTATCTAGCAACGCGGAACTGGCGATGTATGCCGTTCAGCAGGGCCTCATCATTGCTTGAAAAGCGCTGATCCTGGAGCCGTCCACGTTACCGGCAGATCGGCCGTGATGCGTGTACCCGCCCCGGGGGCCGAGCGCACATGAAAGCTGCCGCCAAACATCTGTGCGCGGTGTTTCATGCCGGCCAAACCATGGTGATTCACCTGCGGTGAGTTCGGGTTAAAGCCCACGCCGTCGTCGGTCACGGTCAGTACCAGCCTGCCTGCCCCGGCGTGCAGCCCCACGCGCACTCGCGTCGCCCGCGCATATTTGCGGATATTGGTGAAAGCCTCCTGGACAATCCGGTACAGCGCGAGCGCCTGGTCTTCGGACAGATCGGGCAATGCATCGGTCAACTCGGCCGTGACTGGGACTTCGCGCGAGAAGGCCTCTATCAGCAGATGCAGGGCCTCGGTCAGTCCCAGACCCTGCAGCAGGGCCGGCCGCAGATCGTCGATGATACGCCGCTTGATGGTGATTGACAGCCCGATCTGCTCGATCGCATGGCCAAGCCGTTCGCGCATCTGCTGATCGAGTTCGGCTCCGTATTTGCGCAGTACCCAGTTGACATCCATGCGCGCCGAAGTCAGGAGTGCGCCCATCTCATCGTGCAGTTCGCGTGCTAGGTGCTCGCGTTCCGCCTCCCGGGTAGTGGTCAGATAGGTTGCGAGCTGGGATAGCTCGGAGGTTCGGCGCGCGACACGCGCTTCGAGCCGGACATTTTCAGTCTCGAGCAGCGCCGACAGGCGCCGCCGCAACTCGTTGCGGCGCTGCTGGATGACAAACAGCCACAGAGTCATTCCCAGCGAAGCAATCGAGAGCCCCGTGACAATCTCTTCGGTAAGGTCAAAACGATCCACCGAGCCTTCGAAGGCCGAGGCGTCCTCGGCCTCGCGTCTGGCTTTGATGGTTGCAACGATCTCGCGCAATGCATCCATCTTGATCTTGCCCGGGCCGCTGCCCTCTACGCGGACGGTTTGCGGATGGCCGCGCGCAACACCCTGCTCGAGGACCGCCATTTTCTCCTGAACCAGCTCCCGGAGCACCTCGTAGTCGGCCTTGTCATGAGGATAAAGTGTCGCATCCTTGGCAATGAGCGACATCAGCCCGGGAACATCCTTCACGCTCTTCTGATAGGGATCCAGATACTCCGGGCTGCCGACGAGCAGGTAGCCGCGCACCCCCGTTTCAGCGTCCGTCATCGCCTGCAGCAACAGATCCAGGCGTTGCATCTCCACACGCCGAGTCTGCAGATCGTGCAGGGCATTGGTCGCAAATTCGACGTGCGAGCGCATGACGTTAAACAGCAGGGCAAGCACGGTGCAGCCAGCCACGAGCAGCAGCATCGGCCGCACGCTAGGTGGCTTTAGCGTCCCGCCCACGTCGAGCCAGGCTCCGTTGTCGCCCTTTGGCATATCGCTTCCCACCTGGCTAAGTAGCCGACGCTCGCATCGGCGGATGAAACGTCCAAACCCCGCCTGGCCTACTCGAGCCAGGCGGGGTTGAATGGATCTGGCGCTCTAGCGCTCTTGACGCGCTGTGCTGACCAGCAATCCTCCGATAACGAGTCCAAAAAAGACGATAAACAGGAACTTCGCAACTTCAGCAGATCCGGCCGCGAGGCCACCAAACCCCATCGCCGCAGCGGACCAGGAGATGACGAAGAACATGAAGACCAGAGCAAGCATGACAATGTCCTCCGAAAGGGTTGGGCTCACTGCGTGAGCTGCTTTTCCCACTCGGTCAGGCTTCTCTCGACTTCCTCCTCGCTTACACCATAGCGTGCCTGGATCCTGCCCGCCAGCATCTCGAGGCGCCCGTCGGCTGCTTCCAATTCGTCGCCGATGATCAGGCCCCATTGCTCGTGCAGCTTGCCGCGCAATACTTTCAGATTGCCGTCGATAATGTTCTTGTCCATCATAGACTCCTTTGGCCAGTTGGGAAATGAACGCTATCCGCGCATCTCCCGAGCCCCCTTTTCCTTCACTATAGGTGCGCACTCTCGACGCACCTGTCATCCCTCTCCGCAATTGCTGCAGGATTCACCCGACACGTGCCCCCTAGTTGCGCGCCGCGCTGACCAGAGCCGGTCGGACCGTAAAACCACGCAATGCGGAGTGCGACGGCGCCGCGACCTGTTCGGAGGCGACCGGAATTTCGAAGTGCGTCACCATCGAATACAGGCTGTTGTCGCTAAATCGATTCACCCGTACGCAGTGGCGCGACGAGTCGGACGGCCATTCGCTCGCGAATTCGTGGACGAATTCGTTGGTCAAGCCACGAACCACCGATCGAATACCCGAGGCCACCCGCGGCGCGTCATCCGAATCGGCTCCGATGATCGATTCACACAAAGCGGCATAATTCTTCCCGACCAGATCATTGTCTTTCCCGCCGTCCTTGCGCAGGGCCTGATTGATCGCAACGATCTTGCCGGCACCGTCGATCACACCAACCTGCGCGGGCAGCGCGTCGATCAGGGAAAGGGCAAACGAATGGGATTCCTTGAGAATCCGCTCCGTCTCCTTTTGCGCCGTGATGTCGATTAACATCAGGCGCAATTCGCGAGCGCTTTCGTCGGTTCCGGCTTGCACGCGGACCCAGGCCTCGGCGCGCTGTGCGCTCGCTGCAAGGACCAGTTCGCACTGGGCGTTTGCCTTGCCCGTCAGGACGTCGTCCTCGAATTTCTCGAACGTCGCCATGCATTCGGGCTTTATGAAGCTCGTAAATTCGTAGTTCGCGCTCTCGGAACCCTTGATACCCAACAGGATAGCGCCCGCCAGGTTGATTCTTTGAATCGCTCCGTCCTCACCCACCGTAACCTGGGCGATAGGTGAGAAGTCGTAAATCTCCATGTATTGCGCGCCTGCATCGTTTGCCGGCCCGGAGGCGCTCTCAAGGCCGTCCTCGAACTCGTTCTCCTGCCGGTCGAGTTGCGTCCCCGCGCTGTCGCCTTCAGAGTCGAAGCGTGCGCTCACATGGAGTTGAGTGGCGTCACAGGCATGGGAACTGACATCAAACAGGCGCTCGTATTCCGACTTGACCCCGCAATAGCACTCGCAGGCCCGCGACTCAAGAGCGGCGCGATCGGTGACGATTATGTGACCGCGGTAATATTTGATGATACCCGCCGTCTGCAATTTGGTCGCCGCGCCCGTAATGGTTTCACGACGTCGGCCGAGCAGTTCGGCGATCGATTCATGCGTCATGTCGATCTGGTCCCCGGGCAAGCGGTCCAGGCTCTGCAACAGCCAGCGCGAGAGTTGCTGGTCGGCTGTATGGTGGCGGTTGCACACGACGCTTTGCGCCATCTGCGTCATCAGGGCCTGGGCATAGCCAAGCGCAAGCCGGTTGAGCTCACCAGCTTCGGCGAGTTCACGGGCGAAGGCATCAGCACGCATCCGATAGGCCTCGCCGGCGGTTTGCACAACCGCACTGTGCGTGGTTGTAAGACCGCCAAGTACCAGCGGAATGCCGACCAGCCCATCGTTGCCCGTCATCGCCAGTTCCGACGACGCACCGTTTTCGGTGGAGACAATTAGCGAAACCAGGCAGGAGGTCGGAAAGTAGACGAATTTCTGACTGTCGTCGGACTCGTAGAGGATCTGGCCAAGCTCAACTTGAGTGAGCTCAAGCGAAGCTGCCAGCCTTCTGGCCTGCGTCGCGGGCAATGCTGCCAATAGCCGGTTGGGATTCGGATTCTGCGTGAACTGGCTCGACATCTCAGCACCTCGGTTGGTTGGAGTAACTGAGTGCAAGTGTGAAGATCTCGTTGGATCACGGATGTGAGTACAGCGCGCAAATGTGCGTAGGAAATTGCCGACAACTGCGGCCCCTCGAATAAGACTGGCAGTATAGTGCAGGCCATGTCCCGCGAGCCGAGGCTTCCCGATAAAAATCAATTAGCTACGGACACGGCGCGATATATCGCGCGCCATCGCCAGCCGGTCGCTCGGCGCAGTCGTTGGCCAATCCGGGGCGCATGTGAACAAAACTGACCCACCGCCCTGGCAGGCCGCTCGCGTTCTTCATTAATGGCTAAGCCTCGGCGACGATGCCCCGGCAGACCGCTGCGAGCTTGTTGCCGTCCGGATCCCGGACATAGGCCGCAAAGAAGTCTGCGTTGTACTGTGGCCGAAGGCCGGGGGCGCCCTCGGAGGATCCGCCATTGCGAAGCGCCCCCTCATGGAAGGCACGCACTTCGGACCAGCTGCGCGCGCGAAATGCGAGCATCGTCCCATTCCCGGCAGATGCGGGTGCGCCATTGAAGGGTTGACACACCCAGAGTGCCATCTCGTTAAGGCCAGCCGATTCGTAGGTCCCCCAACCGGCCCACCCTTCCCAATCGTCTTCTCCCTGCGTGGAGCATCGTGCAAGTCCGAGCGGACCGAGCACCGCATCGTAAAAGCGGATGGCGCGCGCCAGGTCGTTCGTACCAAGTGTTATATAGGTGAACAAGGCTTCTCTCCGGACAGTGGCGATGCGGATTCTAGGTCGTGCAAGCGGTTGCGGGACCTAAGCCTATTGACCTGGCTTTTATCGCTTGACCGCCGCAGCGCGGGACCGGTCTCACGGTCGCAGGGCTTGCTAGGGATTGTCCCTGACCAGTTGGTCCGCGAATTCATCGGCCACCCGCCGGCCAATCGCTTCGCGATCTGGGCTTGTATCACTGACGATGGCGCTGACCACTGCAATGCGCCCCTTGAGAACAAGGAAATCGGCCTGTATCACTGCGGCGCTACTAGAATTCCTCGCCAGCCAAGGCCAGAACGCCTGCGGCGCCCTGGGTAATCGACAGTGCGATCCCAGGAGCTGTCAGCACGTGGTAATCCGAAAAGAATCGGGCGGTGGCGATCTTGGAGCGCAGGAACACCGAGTCACCTGTCCCTTTGTCGAGTGCGGCGCGCGCAGCGAGCGCGGCGCGTCCCATCTGCCAGCCCGAGAGCACCGTGAAGGCAAGCTTCAGATAAGGCACCGAGCCTGCGAAGACCGCCCTGATGTCGCTCTTGTAGGTTGCGACCATGTAATCGACTACCGTGCCGAGCGCGTCGTGCCCCGCCTTGAGCGCGATCGCAATCTCACGCAGATCGGTATCCGGGCTCGCGTCGAGCTTTGCCACTGTGCCTGCCACCTGGGCGAGAATCGCACGCGCCACCGCGCCGCCGTCGCGCGCGGTCTTGCGTCCGACCAGGTCGTTCGCCTGGATCGCGGTCGTTCCCTCGTAGATGGTCAGAATGCGGGCATCCCGATAGTACTGGGCCGCACCGGTCTCTTCGATGAAGCCCATGCCACCATGGACCTGTACGCCCAGCGAAGCCACATCGATGGACATCTCGGTTGAACCACCCTTGTGGATGGGCACCATGAATTCGTAGAAGGCCTGATTGGCAGCGCGCGTCTGGGGATCGGGATGATGGTAGGCGCAGTCGTAGGCCGCCGCTGTGACATAGGCGAGTGCCCGGGCCGCTTCGGTCTGGGCGCGCATTGACATCAGCATGCGACGCACGTCCGGATGATGAATGATGGCAACGGGACCGGGTGAGCCCGCGACGTCACGGCTTTGGACGCGATCGCGCGCGAAGCCAACCGCCTTCTGGTACGCGCGCTCGGCAAGCGCCACGCCCTGCATGCCGACCGCAAAACGTGCAGCGTTCATCATGATGAACATGTACTCGAGGCCGCGATTCTCCGCGCCGATGAGCGTACCGATCGCGCCGGCACCGACTTCTCCCTTGTCGTCGCCATAGATGAGCACGGCCGTCGGGCTCGCCTTGATGCCAAGCTTGTGCTCAATCGAGGCGCAATAGACGTCGTTGCGCTTGCCGATGGTGCCATCAGCCTTGACGAGAAACTTGGGGACGATGAAAAGTGAAATGCCCTTCACCCCTTCAGGTGCCCCGGGCGTGCGCGCGAGGACCAGATGGATGATGTTGCTGGCCATGTCATGCTCACCGTAGGTGATGAAGATCTTCTGGCCAAATAATCGGTAGGTGCCGTCGCCTTGCGGCGTGGCGCGGGTACGCACCAGGGACAGGTCCGAGCCGGCCTGCGGTTCCGTGAGATTCATCGTGCCGGTCCACTCGCCACTGATGAGCTTGCCCAGAAACAACTCCTTCTGGGCATCGCTACCGGCAGTCATCAGCGCTTCGATGGCACCGTCCGTGAGCAGAGGGCACAGCGCAAACGACAGGTTGGCCGCGTTGAGCATTTCGGTGCAGGCGGTTGCGACAAGCTTGGGCAAACCCTGGCCGCCATAGCGGGTCTCATGCTGCAATCCCTGCCAGCCCGCCTGACCATAACTGGCGAAGGCCTCTTTGAAGCCGGCACTGGTCGTAACGACACCATCGTGCCAGCTCGAGGGCTCGACGTCTCCCGAGCGATTCAGGGGTGCGATGACATCCTGAACAAAGCGCGCATTCTCCTCGAGGACCGCCTGCGCTGTGTCCAGGCTCGCGTCTTCGTATCCCGGCAGCTGGCTCACCTCGTTCAGACCGGCAAGCTCGGTCATTGCGAACAGCATGTCCTTGATCGGTGCCAGATAGCTCATCGCTTCACTCCATGGGACAGGCGCCAGCCCGCAATGCGCGCGCTAGCTCTTCTAGCCAAGTTCCTTGACTAGTTCAGGTACTACCGTGAACAGATCCCCAACGAGGCCATAGTCGGCAACGCCGAAGATCGGCGCCTCGGGATCCTTGTTGATCGCCACGATCACCTTGGAGTCCTTCATGCCGGCTAAGTGCTGGATTGCCCCGGATATACCGATGGCGATATAGAGCTCGGGGGCGACGATCTTGCCAGTCTGTCCGACCTGGAAATCGTTGGGGACGAAGCCCGCGTCAACGGCAGCGCGCGAGGCGCCGAGCGCGGCGCCAAGCTTGTCGGCGAGCGGCTCGAGCACGGCGTGATAATTCTCGCCACTGCCAACCCCGCGGCCACCAGAGACTATGATCTTGGCGGCGGTCAGCTCCGGACGGTCATTCTTGGCGATCTCGCGGCTCACGAACTGCGACTTGCCGCTGTCGGGCACGGCGCTGACGGTCTCGACGCTTGCCGAGCCAGCCAATGCGGCCGCATCAAAACCGGTCGCACGTACCGTCACGATTATTTTCGCGTCGCCAGCCTGCACGGTGGCAATCGCGTTGCCCGCGTAGATCGGACGGGTGAAGGTATCGGGCGAGACCACCCCGATGATATCCGAGACCTGCGCGACATCGAGCAATGCGGCGATGCGTGGTGCAACCGTGCGCCCGAACGCAGTCGCCGGCAGAAATATGTGGCTGTAGGCCCCGGCCAATGCCAGCGCCTGGTCTGCCAGGTTTTCAGCCAGTCCGTCCCCGAAATAGGCAGCGTCAGCGAGCACCACCTTGGTAACGCCACTGATCCTGGCCGCGGCATCGGCGGCGGCACGGGCATTGGCGCCGGCTACGAGGACGTGCACCTCGCCACCGACGGCCAGTGCCGCGCTGACGGTATTAAGAGTAGCCGGCTTGATGGCGTTGTTATCGTGTTCAGCAATGACAAGGGAAGCCATCAGATCACCTTCGCTTCGTTTTTGAGTTTCGCAATCAGCGTGGCAACGTCCGGTACTTTCACGCCAGCCTTGCGTACTGGCGGCTCGCTGACCTTCAGGGTCTTGATGCGCGGCTTCACGTCCACGCCAAGGTCTTCGGGTTTGACCACGTCAAGCTGCTTTTTCTTGGCCTTCATGATGTTGGGCAAGGTGACGTAGCGCGGCTCGTTAAGGCGCAAATCGGTCGTCACCACCGCGGGCAGGGTCAACGAGAGGGTCTCAAGGCCGCCATCGACTTCGCGCGTCACGCTCGCACGTCCGTCGGCGACGACTACCTTTGAAGCAAATGTCGCCTGGGCAAGGCCGGCCAGTGCCGCCAGCATCTGACCGGTCTGGTTGCAGTCGTCATCGATCGCCTGCTTGCCAACGATCACCAGTTGCGGACCTTCCTTCTTGACGATCGCCGCCAAGAGCTTGGCAACGGCAAGCGGTTGCAGGTCCTCAGTCGATTCGACGAGAATGGCCCGATCAGCACCGATCGCCAGAGCGGTGCGCAGGGTCTCCTGGCACTGGGTGACACCACACGACACCGCGATGACTTCGGTCGCCACGCCCGCTTCCTTGAGGCGCACGGCTTCTTCGACAGCGATCTCGTCAAAGGGATTCATCGACATCTTGACGTTGGCGATGTCTACCCCGGTCTGATCTGACTTCACGCGGACCTTGACGTTGTAGTCAACCACGCGCTTGACGGCAACAATGATTTTCATAGGAACTTTCGGTGAGAAGGGGTCTCGTCTTGGACTTTGCGCCTGGCCTGCCCGCGCCCTGCTATGCGGCCAGTCGGCGGATTATAGGTTCGCCGTGGATCGGGTGAGGCGGCAAATTTAGCACGATCGTTCGCAAATTTCCAGACCCGGCCATTAATCCGCCACTAGGCCTGGGCCAATGCCCGCACGTGCGCAACCACACTGCGCCCGAGCGCCGACAGGTTGTAACCCCCTTCCAGGCAGCTCACCACCCGTCCAGCGGCGTGGCGCTCGGCGATCTCGAGGATGCGCTCGGTCAGCCAGGTGTAATCCTCTTCGACGAGGCGCATCTGGCCCAGATCGTCTTCCCGATGCGCGTCAAACCCCGCCGAGATAAAGATCATCTGCGGCCGGAAAGCCTCCAGCGCTGGCAGCCACTTCTGCTCGACCACGCTACGCACTGCCGCACCGTCCGAGTAGGCCGGCAGTGGCACATTGATCATATTGCGGGCCGGCGCATCGATGCCCGTATAGGGATAAAACGGATGTTGGAAGATGCTGACCATCAGGACGCGCTCATCGCCCGCGAAAATATCCTCGGTGCCATTGCCGTGATGCACGTCAAAGTCGACGATCGCCACGCGTTCGATACCGCGAGCGCCAAGCGCATGTCGGGCAGCTACGGCGACGTTGTTGACCACACAGAATCCCATCGCGCGCTCGACGCAGGCGTGATGTCCGGGCGGGCGTATGGCGCAAAAGGCGTTGCGTACCACCCCGTCGATCACGGCATCCGTGGCGGCGACTGCCGCACCTGCGGCCAGGCGCACCGCCTCGAGCGTACCGGGACCCATCAGGGTATCCGCATCGAGCGCCACGTAACCGGCCTTGGGTGCCATCGCAAAAATGCGATCCAGATAGGCGCGCGGATGGACTCGCTCAAGGTCCTCGCGGGAAGCTGGGCTGCACTCGCGCGTCACCACCAGCGAGGCCAGACCGCTGGCGATCATCTGGTCCTCGATCGCTGCCAGGCGTTGCGGACATTCGGGGTGCCAGCTGCCCATCTCGTGCAGGGCGCATTGCTGTGGCGCATAGAAGGCCGTCAGGGGTACGACACTCCGGACCCCTGCCCGGGCACTGTCCGGGGCGCGCGCGTCTTCGAGGTCGAGCCGTTGATTCATCGTACAATTATCTCTCAATTACCTGCGCCAGAGGTCGTCAGCCGCCGTCATGCAACCCACTCTCGAAGCCCTCGCTGCACAACTCTCGAAGGTCATCCTCGGCAAGGACGCAGCGATTCGCCAGAGTATCACCTGCCTGATCGCCGGAGGACATCTGCTCATCGAAGATCTGCCCGGAGTGGGCAAGACAACGCTGGCTCACGCGCTGGCGATTTCGCTGGGCTTGCGGTTTTCGCGGGTCCAGTTCACGAGCGATCTCCTGCCAGGCGATATCACCGGCGTCTCGGTCTTCGAGCGCCCCAGTCAGTCGGGCGAGGGCGGCCGTTTCGTGTTTCACGCCGGACCGATCTTCTCCAACGTACTCCTGGCCGACGAAGTCAATCGGGCCACGCCCAAGACCCAGAGCGCGCTGCTCGAGGCGATGGAAGAGCACCAGGTCTCGGTCGACGGGACGACGCACATCCTGCCAGAGCCGTTTTTCGTCATCGCCACACAGAACCCATTTCATCAGGTCGGCACCTTTCCGCTACCGGAATCGCAACTCGACCGTTTTCTGATGTGCGTCGAACTGGGATACCCGGACCAGCGGGCCGAACGCGCGCTGCTCGAGGGTGAAGACCGGCGCGTGCTCATGCGCACGCTGCCGCAGATGTTCGATCCCGCCCAACTGGTTGGCCTGCAGGCCGAGGTCGCGCGTGTGCACGCCGCACCGGCCCTGCTCGATTACCTGCAGGCCCTGATCAGCGCTTCGCGCACTTCGCCGCTGTTTGCCGAAGGCTTGTCGCCGCGCGGCGGCCTGGCCTTGTTGCAGGCAGCGCGAGCCTGGGCGCTGCTCTCGCACCGCAATCACATCATTCCCGAGGACGTGCAGGCCGTCTGGGTGGCGGTCACCAACCACCGCCTGCAGCCGGCCCATGCAGAAGCACGCGGCGCACAGCGCGAGCTCGCGGCCCAGCTGCTCGCCTCGGTTGCGATTCCTTAAGCCCACCCTTTTTTTCGTTCCGTGGCGCAGCCAAGAACGCCAAGCACCCACCCGGCGCCCCAGGGAGCGACGCCCGGTTGGCGCGCGCGCATCGCGCAAAGCGCCTTTGGTCAGCGCGTGGCCAAGCAGATCTTCCAGACACGCGGACCAGAAAGCGGCATCGCCTTCCTGAATCAACGGCGCGTGTTCGTGCTGCCAAGCTCGGCGGGCCTGATGTATGCGGTGATGCTGGTCGCCCTGCTGCTGGGCTCGATCAACTACTCGCTCTCGCTCGGCTTTGCCCTGACCTTCTTTCTGGCCAGCGTCGCCTGGGTGGGCATGTTCTTTACCTTTCGCAACCTCGCCCATCTGCATCTGCGCGGGGCGCGCGTCGAGTCGGTCTTTGCCGGCGATGTCGCGCAATTTCAGGTAGTGCTCATCAATCGCAACGGCTTTGACCGCTTCGCGGTGCGCCTGCGTGCCGATCCTGGCCTTGCGCCGGTATTTGCCAATCCGCTGGCGCGCTCTGAGACGCTCGCCACGGTTCCTGTGCAGATCGCGCGCCGCGGCTGGCAAACGATGCCGCGCATCACGCTCAATACGCGCTTTCCTCTGGGGCTCTGGCACGCCTGGGCCTACTGGCAACCCGACCTGCGCGTGCTTGCTTACCCGACCCCGGCGCCTGCCGGCGAAGCCCTGCCGGTCGGCAACGCGGACGGCAGCGAGGATGCGAGCCACGGCGGGCCCGGTAGCGAAGACTATGCCGGCATCCGGCCCTACTTCGCCAGTGATTCGGTGCGCCATCTCGCCTGGAAGGCAATGGCGCGCGTGCCTTCTGGCGAAGTCCTTACCAAGCTCTTCGATGGCGGCAGCCAGCGCGAAGTCTGGCTCGACCTCGCTCTGGTGCCCGCCCATATGGGCCTCGAGCCGGCGCTCTGTCTACTCACGCGCTGGGTGCTCGATTGCGAGTCCGGCCAGTCCAGCTACGGCCTGCGTCTGGGCAACAACGTCATCCAACCGGCGCGCGGCGCAGCGCATCGCGAAGCCTGCCTGATCGCATTGGCGCAATATGGCATCCCCCCTGCCCGCTGATTTGCTCACGCGCAAGTGGTCGGCGCGTCTAGTCGAGCGCGAACGCGAGGTGCGCGACACGCTGTGCCTTTTGGGTGCGGTGGCATTTGTCCTCTTACCCATGTTGGGTGTTATTCCCGACTGGGCAAGTGGCGCGATCGTGCTCCTGATTGCCTGGCGTGCCTGGTTGACGCTCTCCGGCCGACGCCTGCCGGTGCGCTGGCTGCTCATTGCACTGATGGCCGCGTGCGGGACCGGGGTGCTGGTTCAATTCCACACGATATTTGGCAAGGATGCGGGCGTCACCTTCGTGGTCCTGCTGCTGTGCCTAAAACTGCTCGAGTTGCGCGCCCGGCGCGACATATTCGTGGCGATCTATCTGAGCCTGTTCATCATGCTCACCACCCTGTTCGAGTCGCAAAGCCCGGTGCGGGCCCTGTGGCTGTTTTGCGGTGTATTGGGTCTGGTCTACGCGATGGTGCGCGTCAACTATGCTGCAGCCGAACCTTCCGCGCGGGCCAAGATTGTCCTCGCGAGCAAGATCTGCTTTCTGGCCGTGCCACTCATGATCGTGCTCTTCGTGCTCTTCCCGCGCGTCGAGGGGCCGCTGTGGGGCATGCCGGCCGACGCGCAGAGCGCGCACATGGGACTGTCGGACACCATGCAGCCGGGCAGCTTCTCGCACCTCATCGAATCGGGTGAAACAGCCTTCACCGTGGAATTCCAGAATCGGGTTCCAGCGCCCGAGCAGCGCTACTGGCGGGGACCGGTTCTGGAGTTCTATGACGGACACACCTGGCACTCGCTGCATCCGCGCGGCAGCGGCACTCCCAACACGGCGCCGGAGATCATCGCCGAGACCGGCTCTGCCTTTGTCTATCGCGTGACCCTCGGACCCACGGCACGACCGATCGTGACGCTACTCGAGGCGCCGCTCGAGGCACCCCCCAGCCCGCAGCTCGGTGCGACGCTATTGCCGGACCTCGAAATTGTCGTACACGGCCCCTTGCGCGAACGCACCGAATTCGAGGCGCGCTCCCAGCCGACATTTCGTTACGGTGTCCGGGAAGCGCCACGGCGGCTGGCCGAAGACACGCTCTTGCCACCCGGAAATCCACGCACCCGGGCACTGGCTGCGCAATGGCTTGCCTCCAGTCCGCAGCCCGACCAACTCGTGGCGCGCGCGCTGCGCTGGCTGCATGACGAGAAGTTCTACTACACCACCGAGCCACCGCTTCTGACGAGCGCCAATGGCATCGATGAGTTCCTGTTCGATTCACGGCGCGGCTTTTGCGAGCACTATGCCGGCTCCTTCACCTATCTGATGCGCGCCGCGGGGATCCCGGCACGCGTGGTCACTGGCTACCAGGGCGGTGATATCAATCCGGTGGATGGGGTCATGACTCTGCGTCAGAGCGATGCGCACGCCTGGGTCGAAGTATGGATGCCCGATCGCGGCTGGGTGCGCGCCGATCCGACCGCTGCGGTCGCTCCGGAGCGCATCGAGCACGGGTTCGAGCAGGGTTTTGAAGGCAGTCAGGGATTGACCGGCGCCCTGCGCGTGACCGGGCGTGGCTGGATGCGCTATCTGCAATACCATCTCGACGCCCTGAACGCCGACTGGAATCGCTGGGTGGTGAGTTACTCGAGCGACGCCCAGCACACGATGCTCAAGAACTGGGGCATCCCCGACGTGGACTGGCAAAGTCTGACCATCGCGCTCATGGCAAGCTTTGCGCTGGTAGCGGCGATACTGGCGCGCCAGATACTTGTCTCGCGACCGCGGGTCGAGCCGGCGCAGGCGTTATACTTGAGGCTCTGTGAGCAACTCGGCAAGCGTGGTATCAAGCGCCACCCCAACGAAGGGCCACGTGACTATCTGCAGCGTGTGCGCCCCGGCCTTGACGATATCTCCCGAAGTACCGCCGATCGAGCCTTCGAACTCTACGAATCCCTGCGCTACGCGCGCGCCGGCGAGGGCCACGCCGCCCTGCTTGACGGGCTGCGCGCATGCGTGAACTCGCTCAAACTCTGAGGCGCAGTCGTCAGTCCCTTGCCCTTGCTCTGTGTCTTGGTCTCGCAGCGTTCGCGCCGGCTGCCGCCGCTTCGCAGCAGCCAGGTGAGGTCCCCGTCACGACTGGCGTTTCCGATCCGGGAAACTACGGCCAGCGCGCCGACGTGCAGGCATTCGTCAACAGCATGGTCGCACGCCACGGATTTGCCCGTGACGATCTCATGGCGACCCTGGCGCGCGCCCACTATGATGAGACCGTAGCGCGGCTGCTCAGCCCGAGCGTGACGAGCACGCCGCTCGTCTGGAGCGAGTACCGCGCACGCTTCGTGGAAACCCAACGCATCTCCGGGGGCGTGCGTTTCTGGCGCGATCATGCCGGTGATCTCGAGCGCGCCGAGAAGACCTACGGAGTTCCTGCCGAGATTATCGTGGCCATCATCGGCGTCGAGACTCTCTATGGACGCAACATGGGCAAGTTCCGCATGCTCGACGCGCTATGCACTCTCGCCTTCGATTATCCCAACAAGGCCCACGACCGCTCGAATTTCTTCAAACAGGAACTTGAGGAACTGCTGGTCATGGCGCGCGACCAATCGCTGGACCTGGACGGTCTGCGCGGCTCTTACGCCGGCGCCATGGGCATGACCCAGTTCATGCCGAGCAGCTACCTGAAATACGGAGTGGATTTTGATGGCGATGGCAAGGTCGATCTGCGCAACAGCGCCGCGGACGCCATCGGCAGCGTTGCCAATTTTCTCGCCAAGCACGGCTGGCAGCACGACGGGCGGCTGTTTTATCGGGTGCAACTGGTATCGATTCAACCCGATACCGCGCTGATTGACCACCTGCTTGCGGCCGGCAGTGAACCGAGCCTGACTGCGGCCACCCTGCGCGCGGCGGGGTTTATCGCGATCGACGAAGTGGACCCCCACGAACGCGTTGCCCTGATCGATTTGCCCGACGGACCCGACCTGACCCACTATTACCTGGGCACGCATAACTTCTTCGTGCTCTCGCGCTACAACCGCAGCTACGCCTACGTCATGTCCGTGATCGAGCTGGCCGATGCGATCAAATTCGAATTGCAGAACCCGGATCCGCCTCAGACCGGAAATACACCGGTCGATAAATAGCGGTCGCCGCGGTCGCACACCACAAATACGATGGTCGCGTTGCGCAGCTGGCGCGCGACACGCAAGGCAATGCACAGCGCGCCGGCCGCCGAGATGCCGCAGAACAGGCCTTCCTCGGCCGCGCAGCGACGCGCCATCGCTTCAGCTTCGGACTGGCTGATGAACTCGATCTGGTCGACGCGCTTGGGGTCATAGATACGCGGCAGGTACTCAAGGGGCCACTTGCGGATGCCGGGGATCTGCGAACCCTCATCAGGCTGCGCACCGATGATTCGAATCTCTGGATTGCGCTCCTTCAGATAGCGCGAGACGCCCATGATGGTCCCAGTCGTGCCCATGCTCGAAACGAAATGCGTGATCGTGCCCTCTGTGTCCTGCCAGATCTCGGGGCCGGTGGTCTCATAGTGGGCCAGCGGATTGTCGGGGTTGGCGAACTGGTCCAGGATCACCCCTCGCCCTTCTGCCTGCATGCGCTCAGCCAGATCACGCGCGAATTCCATGCCACCGGATTTGGGCGTCAGGACAATCTCGGCACCGAAGGCGCGCATCGTCTGGCGCCTCTCCGCCGATAGATGCTCGGGCATGACCAGCACCATGCGATACCCGCGCATGGCGGCCGCCATGGCAAGCGCGATACCGGTGTTGCCGCTGGTGGCCTCGATCAGGGTATCGCCAGGCTTGATCTGGCCGCGCTCCTCGGCGCGTCTGACCATCGAGACCGCCGGTCGATCCTTGACCGAACCGGCCGGATTATTGCCTTCGAGCTTGCCGAGGATGATGTTGCCGCGTTCGGCATTCTCGGCGCCGGGCAGCCGCACCAGGCGAACCAGCGGCGTCTTGCCAACGGTATCCTCGAGAGTCTGGTAACGAATCGCTGCGGGACGGTTCATGCCGGCGGGGCAAATTCTATCGGGCCTTTAGTGTAGCCCCTTGCAGCATTCGGCGTTGCCGCTAGCCGCGCCCGACAAGCCAGGATACGTAGCGCTCGACGCCCTCTTCGACCGAGAGGAACTTGCCATCGTAGCCGGCCGCGCGCAGGCGCGTGAGATCGGCCTGGGTGAAACTCTGGTACTTGCCCTTGAGGTCCTCGGGGAAATCGACATACTCGATTACGCCGGCTGCCACCAGTTGATCGAGCCCCTGGGCGCGCTCGCCGGCGCGACTGCGCAGCGCGTTGACCGTAGCCACGGCGAGGTCATTGAAGGTCTGCGCCCGGCCGGTGCCCAGATTGAAAATGCCCGAGAGCCGCGATTGGGCGAAATGCAGATTCACGCGTACCACATCCTCAACCGACACGAAGTCGCGCTGCTGCATGCCCGCCGCGAATCCAGCCCAGCCTCCGAAGAGCCTTACCTTGCCAGCGGCGAGATACTGCTTGTAGTGGTGAAACGCCACCGACGCCATGCGCCCCTTGTGCTCTTCGCGTGCACCGTAGACGTTGAAGTAGCGAAATCCCGTGATCTGAATCTTGCTCGACGCGAGTCGGCGCCGCACCACCTGGTCAAACAGCAGCTTCGAATAGCCGTAAACGTTTAGCGGCCCCTCGGCCCCGGGCTCTTCGACAAAACGCGTTCCCGCCCCATAGGTTGCAGCCGAGGACGCGTAGATCAGATCGATCCGCTGGGCTTCGCAGGCCTCGAGGACCGCGAGCGAGTAGCGAAAATTGTTGTCCATCATGTAGCGCCCGTCGCGCTCGGTGGTATCCGAGCAGGCGCCTTCATGAAAGACCCTCTCTACACCCTGAAACTGGCCGCGGGCAAAGCGCTCGAGGAAGTCGCGCTTGTCAAAATAATCGCTGATCTCGCAGTCAACCAGATTGCGGAACTTGTCGGCCGCGGTGAGATTGTCGACGGCGATGATGTCGCGCTCACCCGCGTCATTGAGAGCCTTGACGATATTGCTGCCGATGAATCCGGCTGCCCCGGTGACAATCACAGTCATGATCCGCTTTCCTTGTGCGCGTGCGAGTCGAACAGTTCCGCGTGGGTGACGACCGAGGTACCGAGTTTGCCGACCACGATACCGGCGGCGCGATTGGCAATTGCCACGGCCTCACGCAGGCTCACGCCCGCGGCAAGCATGACCGCAAGGGTCGCAATCACTGTGTCACCTGCACCGGTGACGTCAAATACTTCCCGCGTCTGCGCAGCTACATCCAGTCGCCCCGCCGCATCAAAGAGCGTCATGCCCTCTTCGGAACGCGTCAAAAGCAGGCCGCCCAGATCGAGTTGCGCGCAGAGCGATGCGGCGCGCTTGGCGAGCTCGTCTTCGCTATGCCAGCGACCAATCACCTCCCGCAACTCGGCGCGATTCGGGGTCAGAAGGGTCGCGCCGCGATAGCGCGAGTAGTCGTCGCCCTTGGGATCGACCAGAATGCTGCGCGAACGCGAGCGCGCCGAGTCGATCATGCGGCCAATGTGGGCAAGACCGCCCTTGCCGTAGTCGGACATCAGTACGATGTCATAGTCGGCGAGGAGCGCCTCAAACTGGTCGAGCTTGCCGTCGAGCACTTCGCGGCTTGGCTGGTCCTCGAAATCGATGCGCAGCAGCTGCTGCTGGCGGCCGATCACGCGCAATTTGATGGTCGTTGGCAGGGTCGCATCGCGGTGCAGATAGGAACGAATCGTCGACTCGGCCAACAGACTCTCGATGCGTGCACCCGGCTCGTCAGTTCCGACGACGCTTAAGAGACCAACCTGGGCGCCGAGAGCAGCGGCATTCTTGGCGACATTGGCCGCACCGCCAAGTCGGTCTTCCTGGCGCTCGACGTGCACCACCGGTACCGGCGCCTCGGGTGAGATGCGGTGCGCATCGCCAAACCAGTAGCGATCGAGCATCACGTCCCCGACCACCAGGACGCGCGCGGCCGCCAGACGCTCTTGCTCGATGCGGGGCAGACCGCTCATCAGGGGTTCCCCGGACGTCCTATAGGGGCATAGCGCAGGCCGGCCCCGGCCACTACCGTGGGGTCATACAGATTGCGACCATCGATGATCAGTCCGTCCTTCAGGCGCTCTTTGACGAGGACGAAATCGGGACTGCGAAAGGTCTTCCACTCGGTGATGATGATCAGCGCATCGGCGCCTTGAAGGGCGTCTTCGGCTTGCTCGCAATAGCGCAACTGCGCGATGAGTTCGGGACGATCCTGCAAGTCAAGCCCGATGACCCGGCGCGCCTCGTCCATCGCCACAGGATCATGGGCCTGGATCGAGGCGCCGGCCATGAGCAGGGAACGGATCAACACCCGTGAAGGTGCCTCGCGCATGTCATCGGTATTGGGCTTGAAGGACAGGCCCCACAGCGCGAAAGTGCGCCCCGACAGGTCGGCGCCATAAAAGCCCGTCACCTTGCGAGCCAGCACGCGCTTTTGTTCCTCGTTGGCGGCTTCGACGGCCTCCAGGATGCGCGATGGCACTCCCGCCGTCTCGCTGGTACGGGCCAGTGCCTGGACGTCCTTAGGAAAGCATGAACCACCGTAACCGGCACCCGGATACAGAAAGTCATAGCCGATGCGCGGGTCCGAGCCGATGCCGCGCCTTACCAGCTCGATATCAGCACCTAGGCGCTCGGCCAGATTGGCAAGCTCGTTCATGAACGAGATGCGCGTAGCCAGCATGGCGTTCGCCGCGTACTTGGTCAATTCGGCCGAGCGCACGTCCATGAACAGCATGCGTTCATGGTTGCGCTGGAAGGGTGCATACAGGGTGCGCATCACCTGACAGGCGCGTTGCCCATGGCTGTCGTCGGTCGCACCGATGACGATGCGATCGGGGCGCATGAAATCCTCGATGGCAACACCCTCCTTGAGGAACTCCGGATTCGAGACGACCGTGAAATCGATCTTCGAGCCGCGCCGCGCAAGCTCTTCGGAAATCGCTGCCCGAACCTTGTCGGCCGTGCCGACCGGCACGGTCGACTTGTCGACGACGATCTTGAATCCGTCCATGTGGCGCCCGATGTTACGCGCGGCCGCAGTCACATATTTCAGATCGGCCGAACCGTCCTCGTCCGGTGGCGTGCCGACCGCGATGAACTGCACTTCGCCCCATGCCACCGCCTGCGCCGTGTCGGTCGTGAACGCGATTCGCCCGGCGGCGCGATTGCGGCGCACCATCTCGAGCAGACCGGGTTCGTGAATCGGGATGCCGCCGCCGTTGAGAATGTCGATTTTGGATTGATCAACATCCAGGCACAGCACCTGGTTGCCGACTTCGGCCAGACACGCACCGGTGACCAGCCCTACATAACCACTTCCGACAATCGTGATTTTCATGGGAGATTCTGTGAATCAAGTTCTTCGCTGCGACGCGGCGGATAGGTCTCCCAACCCGCACACCCGGTACATTGCCAGTGAAACTGGCGCGCCTTGAAGCCGCAATTCGAACAGGTGTAGCGGCCGATTCGGCGCGTGTAATTATGAATAAGATTCCTGACAACTTCGAGATCGTCGCGCTCAGACGGCGCGGCCATCTGGGCGCGCACATCAAGATACTGGGCCAGCGCAAGCAGACTCGGGGCGCGGTGCAAGGCCTCGCGCGCCAGAACGCGCGCTGCTTCGGCACCCTCCTCCTCGGCGGTCGCCCGCAGCACGACCTCGAGCAGGTCGATCGACGGGCTCGCGTCCAGATAGGAGCGCAGGAGCTTCAATCCCTCGGTTGGACGGCCAAGGCGCCGATGCGCGTCCAGCATGCGCTCGGCAACGAGGGCAGTATGGGGTGTCGATAGCTGGTCGACGCGTTTGAAGACAGCAATGGCATCTTCGTCAAGACCGCGCTGCACGGCGACGTCGCCCAGCATGATCAAGGCGCGCACACTCTTGCGGTTGGCAGCCAGACCCGCCTCCAGTTCGCGCTCGGCGTCATCCAGGCGCGATTCATTGATGGCACTCTGGGCAAGCTCGCAGTGGAAATGGGCGATGCGCAGCTGATGCGAGCCGCTGCCGCTGGCCTGCAATTCTTCGGCCGCGCCGATCGCCTTGTTCCATTCCTTTTCGAGCTGAAAGATCTCCAGCAGATGGCGCTGTGCCTCGGTCGCATAGCTGGACGAGTCGAGCTGGCGAAAGGCTTCCTCGGCGCGGTCGAGCAACCCCGCCTTCAGATAGTCCTGCCCGAGCTCGAACATGGCGTGACCGCGCTGCTCGGCCGGCAGATCCGGGCGCGACAGCAGATTCTGGTGCATGCGGATGGCCCGCTCGGTCTCGCCGCGCCGGCGAAACAGGTTGCCAAGCGCAAAGTGCAGCTCGATGGTCTCCGGATCGAGCTTGACCACCTCGATGAAGGCGTCGATGGCGCGATCGGGCTGTTCGTTGAGCAGGAAATTGAGCCCCTGGAAGTAGGAGCTGGGCAGGCTGCGCGACTCGGTTAACAGGTGCCGGATGTCAACGCGTGCGGCAACCCAGCCCAGCCCGAACAGGACAAACGGCGCCAACGCCAGCCACCACGGTATCGAATCCATCCGTGGCTAGGAAGTCGCTCGGGCACTTTGTGCCACGGACTGGATAGTATCGGGGCCTGCGGGATTCTTGCTCGACGACTTGGAGGGCTGCGGATGTGACTGGCGCAACGCCTCGCGCTGGCGCGCGACTTTCAGGCGCAGACGAACCCACGAGGGCAGCATGGCAAGCATGCCGAAGGCGACGCCGCCAAGAAAGAATATCAAGAGGAAAGCAACCAGGGGCGCCTGCCAGACCACGCCGCCGAGCATGCGCAACTCGACCGTGGCCGTGTTGGACAGGGCAAAGAAAAACAGCAGCAGAAAGAGCACTGCCGCTAGAAAGAAGGCCAGCACGCGCATGGCAGGATCCTACTAGTTGGCAAACAAAGTACCATCGCCCGCGCTAGACGGGCGATGGCGTCACTCTTTGACCGACTGGACCGCGCTCGATCCGGCGCCGGCGGCAGCAGGCCGCGCTCCTTGCTGGGCGTCGACGCGCTCGCGCAATTCCTTGCCGGCCTTGAAGTGCGGTACCCGCTTTTCCGGGACCATCACTTTTTCGCCAGACTTGGGATTGCGACCGATGCGCGGTGGCCGACGGTTCAGGGCGAAGCTGCCAAAACCGCGGATCTCGATACGATGTCCTTCGGCAAGTGCCTTGGACATCGCATCAAGAATCGTGTTGACCGCAAAATCGGCATCCTTGGCGATCAACTGCGGATAGCGCTCCGCCAGACGGGCAATCAGCTCGGATTTCGTCATCGAAGGACCGGCGGAAGATTCCACGCCTTAGCTCTGGTTGCTGTCGAGCTTTGCCTTGAGCAGCGCACCAAGATTGGTGGTGCCGCTCGCCGCGCCGCTTTCGGCGGCCATCTTGGCCATCGCTTCCTGGGTATCGACAGTGTCACGCGCCTTGATCGACAGGTTGATGCTGCGGTTCTTGCGATCGATGTTGATCACCATCGCCGTTACCGAATCACCTTCCTTGATGTGGTTGCGCGCGTCCTCAACCCGGTCACGGGCGATTTCCGAGGCGCGCAGGTAGCCTTCGACATCGTTGGCCAGCTGGATGACCGCTCCCTTGGCGTCGACGCTCTTGACGGTACCGGCAACGACAGCACCCTTGTCGAAGGTCGCGGCAAAGTTCGAGAACGGATCGCCCTCGAGCTGCTTGACACCCAGCGAAATGCGCTCGCGCTCGACATCGATGGCCAGAACCATGGCTTCGAGTTCATCACCCTTCTTGAACTTGCGCACGGCCTCTTCGCCCGGCTCGGTCCAAGACAGATCAGACAGATGTACGAGGCCGTCGATGGCACCCGGCAGCCCGATGAATACGCCAAAGTCGGTGATCGACTTGATCGCGCCACGAACCTTGTCGCCCTTCTTGTGGTTCAGGCTGAAGTCTTCCCAGGGATTGGGCTTGCACTGCTTCATGCCCAGGCTGATGCGACGACGGTCTTCGTCGATCTCGAGGACCATGACCTCGACTTCGTCGCCCAGTTGCACAACCTTGCTCGGGGCGATGTTCTTGTTGGTCCAGTCCATTTCCGAGACGTGCACGAGGCCTTCGATACCCTGCTCGACTTCAACGAATGCGCCGTAGTCGGTCAGGTTGGTGACCTTGCCAAACAGGCGCGTGCTTTGCGGGTAGCGACGCGACAGACCGACCCACGGGTCTTCGCCGAGCTGCTTGACGCCCAGCGACACGCGATTCTTTTCCTGGTCGAACTTGAGGACCTTGGCGGTGATTTCCTGACCCACCGAAATCACTTCGGAGGGATGACGCACCCGGCGCCATGCCAGATCCGTAATGTGCAATAGACCGTCGATACCGCCGAGGTCGACGAACGCACCGTAGTCGGTGATGTTCTTGACCACACCGGTCACGATGGTGCCTTCCTTGAGAGTCTCAAGGAGCTTGGCGCGCTCTTCGCCCATCGACGCTTCGATCACGGCACGGCGTGACAGCACGACATTGTTGCGCTTGCGATCAAGCTTGATAACCTTGAACTCGAGGGTCTTGCCTTCGAACGGAGTCGTATCCTTGACCGGACGGGTATCGACGAGCGATCCCGGCAGGAAGGCGCGAATGCCGTTGGTCATGACGGTCAGGCCGCCCTTGACCTTGCCGGTGATGGTGCCCGATACCAGATCGCCGGTTTCGAGTGCCTTTTCGAGCGCCATCCAGGAGGCAAGGCGCTTGGCTTTGTCGCGCGAGAGCAGCGTATCGCCAAAGCCGTTTTCGAGCGATTCGATGGCCACGCTGACATAGTCGCCGGGCTTGACATCGATTTCGCCCATGTCGTTCTTGAATTCGTCGACCGGGATGAAGCTTTCGGATTTCAGGCCAGCATTGACGACCACGAAGTTGTAGTCGACCCGAACCACTTCGGCGGTGATCACTTCTCCGGCGCGCATGTCATGGCGCGTCAGACTTTCTTCGAAGAGTGCGGCAAAGCTTTCGGCTGGGTTGGTGCTGGGAATGGAGGCTGCGAGAGAAGACATAAGTGGTTAAACACTGCACAAGGTGTGCAGACCCTGAGGTTAGATTAAATGGAACTGCAAAATGGCCTGCGCACGAAGCGCAAGCCCCCAAACGCGGCCACGGCCGACCGAACTGGCGGATTCAGGGAGCCGATCCCAAACCGCGCTTAGCCGCGCAGTCGAGCACCTGTGCTACCACCTCTTCAATACCAAGCTCGGAACTGTCGATCGTCACTGCATCCTCTGCCTTCACCAGGGGAGCCGCGGCGCGCTGTGTGTCGCGCGCGTCGCGTTCTCGAAGATCGTGCAAAAGGGACGACATATTAGCAATAATTCCGTTTTCTATCAACTGCTTAGTGCGGCGTTGCACGCGCGCCTCGACACTTGCAATCAGATAGATCTTCAGTTGCGCGTCGGGAAATACCACAGTACCCATGTCGCGGCCGTCGGCAACGAGCCCTGGCGCCATCCGAAAAGCGCGCTGGCGCTCCAGAAGTGCGGTGCGAACCGCCGGGAAAACCGCAATTTTGGACGCGCTCGAACCCACTTCCTCGGCGCGCAAGCCGAGGCTGACCTCGACTCCCTCGAGATAGATCTTCTGACCGGCAAAGCGCACATCCAGCCGCGCCGCAATCTCGCCCAGAGCCTTGGCATCGTCGAGCGCCTGATGCCGCTGCAAGGCCGCCAGGGCTGTCAGCCGATAGAGTGCTCCACTGTCCAGACAGTGGTAGCCAAGCGCCTGGGCGACGCGATGGGCGACCGTCCCCTTGCCCGAGGCGGTCGGTCCGTCGATCGTGACGACCGGGATCACGTGGCCTCGTGCCCTGGATTGGCAAGCCGCGCCAGTTCGACGAAAAACTCGGGAAATGTCTTAGCCACACAGCCTGGATCGTTGATCTCTACGGCGACTTCGCCACACGCGGCTAGGGCAAAACTCATCGCCATACGGTGGTCGTCATAGGTGTCTATAGTTGCCGGATTGATGCGCTTGGGTGGGTCGATGCGCAAAAAATCAGCCCCGGCGGTAACGTGGGCACCCAGCTTGGCAAGCTCAACCGCCATGGCGGCGATGCGATCGGTCTCCTTGACCCGCCAGCTGCCGATATTGCGCAGGGTCGACGGTCCATTGGCAAACATCGCCAGCATGGCGACCGTCATCGCAGCATCGGGCATGTGGTTGAAATCGGCGTCGATCGGACGCAGGCGGTAGCCGCTCGCCATTCCTGGCGAAGCCGCCTCGATCCAGTCCGGTCCATAGCTCAAGGTTGCGCCCATCTGGTCAAGGACCTCGGCAAAACGCACATCCGCCTGCTTGCTGGTGCGGCCGATTCCCATGACCCGCACCGGTCCCCCCGCAAGCGCGCCGAGCGCCAGAAAATAGCTGGCCGACGATGCATCGCCCTCGACAGCAAATTCCTCGGGGGCTCGATAGTGCGAATCCTGCGGCACCTCGAATACCGGCTCAGGCGCGCCCGGATCGCCCGCAATGTCGACGCCAAAGTGCGCCATCAGATCGATAGTCAGCGCCACGTATGGCCGCGAGATCAGCGGTCCCTCGACCATGATCGAGACCGGGCCGCCCGCGCTCATCAAGGGTGCTGCCTGGAGAATGCCGGTCAGGAACTGGCTCGAGGCATCGCCGCGCACGCTCAGCCGACGCGAGTGGCCCAGTTGGGCCGGCTCAACGAACAGGGGAAAATAGCCGCTCTTGCCCAGATAGTGGATCTGCGCCCCGAGCGGACGCAGGGCATCGACCAGATCGCTGATGGGTCGCTCATGCATGCGCGCAACGCCCGACATGCGATAGCGGCTGCCCGTAAACGCCAGCACAGCCAGGAGCGAGCGCGCGCTCAGGCCCGAATTGCCAAGCTGGATATCGGCCTCGCGACGTGGTAACTGTGCGGCCCCACTGATCTCGAAGACACCGGGCGCGGGATTGCGGATCGGAACGCCACAGGCTGCCAGCGCGCCGCGCATGACCGCCGTGTCGTCCGATTCGAGCACGCCCGTCAAGCGCGTCGCGCCCTGCGCGAGTGCTGCGAGCAGCAGAGCGCGAATCGAAATGCTCTTGGATCCCGGCAGCACGATCGAGCCACGCACCGTGCGCAAAGGCGCGACGGTGAGGCTCTCGCCTGACGGACCGGCGTTCACGAGCGCAGCTCCGGCGGCGCAAGCTTGGCCAGTTCTTCGCGAGCAGCGCGGGCGCGCTCGAAGGTAGCAAGGAGGAGCTGCGCGTCGCCGCCGGCAAGCGCCTCACGCAGGCCGGCACATTGCGCGAGAAAGCCGTCGAGCTCGGCAAGGAGCGCCGCGCGATTGGCCAGGGCGATGTCGCGCCACATCTCCGGATTGCTCGCCGCGATGCGCGAAAAGTCGCGCAGCCCGCTGCCCGCGTAATCGAACAACTCGCGCACATTGGGCGCCACAGCAAGGTGCGCCATGGCGGCAAAGGCGATCATGTGCGGGGCATGGCTGACGGCTGCGAGCACGCGGTCATGTCGGGTCGCATCCATTTCGGTGACGTGCGCGCCGCATGCCTGCCAGGCCGAGCGCACCAGTGCGAGGGCCTTGCCATCCGTCTCGGCAAGTGGCGTGAGTACGACCCGCTTACCGACGAACAGATCAGCGCGCGCGGCCGCAGGACCGCTTTCGTGCGCGCCGGCGATCGGGTGTCCCGGGACAAACCGGCCGAGCTGCGTAATCAGCACCTCGCGCGCCGCGCTCACCACATCGGCCTTGGTGCTTCCGGCGTCGGTCACGACCGTGTCCTTCCCGAGTCCCACGAGCAGGCCTTGCAGGATGGTCGCAGTCTGGGCAACCGGCGCCGCGATCAGCACCAGCTGGCTGCCCTCGAGCGCTGCGACCGGATCGCTCTCGATACGGTCGATGATGCCAAGCTTTTGCGCCAGATCGAGGCTTGCGCGCGTGCGCCCCAAGCCGACGACTTCCCCGACTTCGCCACGCGACTTCAGGGCGAGCGCGAATGAGCCACCAATGAGCCCGACGCCGACCAGCGTGATGCGCCCAAGCATCGGCTCAGGCACGCAGCGCGGGGCCGAGCGCATCGATGAACTGCGCGTTTTCCGCGGGTAAGCCGATCGAGACGCGCAGCCATTGCGGCAGGCCGTAATTGGCTACCGGACGCACGATGATGCCCACTTTGAGCAGCGCCGCGCTCACGCGGACACCCGCCTGGTCGTCCTCACCGACACGAACCAGCACGAAATTGCCGAACGATGGGATATAGCGCAGGCCCATCTGATCGAATGACGCGCACAGCCGCTGGTTGCCGAGTGCATTGTTCTCGTAACTGCGCAAGAGGAATTCGTCATCCGCAAGTGCGGCAGCGGCAGCGGCCTGCGCGACGCTACTGACATTGAAGGGCTGGCGGATCCGATTGAGGATATCGGTGATCGCAGGCTGGGCAATTGCATAACCGACCCTAAGGCCAGCCAGGCCGTAGGCCTTGGAGAAGGTGCGCGCCAGGATCAGATTGGGAAAGCGCTCCACCCAGCGGGTCGAATCGAATCGCAGATGCTGCGGCAGGTACTCGTTGTAGGCCTCATCGAGCACTACGACGATATGGGAGGGTATCTCGCCGAGGAATGCCTCGATCGCATCACTGGCGACATAGGTGCCGGTCGGATTGTTGGGATTGGCGAGAAAGATCAACTGGGTGTCGTCGCTTACCGCCCTCGACATGGCCGCCAGATCATGGCCGAGACCGCCGTCGGCGCCAACCACGATGGCACGCGCTCCGACCGCCTGGGTGGCAAGCCCGTAGACGACGAACGAGTATTGCGAGAACACCGCGCTCTTGCCCGGCTGCAAGAAAGCCTGCGCGGCGAGCACCAGGATGTCATTGCTGCCATTGCCAAGCGTCAGCCAGTCCAGGGGCACGTCAAAGCGCTTTGAGAGAGCTTCTTTGAGAACAAAGGCATTGCCATCCGGATAACGCGCGAGTTCACTCATCGCCTCAAGCATGGCCGCGCGCGCCGACTGCGGCATGCCAAGCGGATTCTCGTTGGACGCGAGCTTGACGATGCGCGCCGGATCAAGCCCGAATTCACGCGCCACTTCGTCGATCGGCTTGCCCCCGACATAGGGTGCAATCGCCGCGACATAGTCGGCGACCGGCAGACGGCTGGCAGGCACAAACGCTGTCATCGCATTCCTTGATTTAGCTCACCGGATACGAGCCAAGCAGTTTGTAGAATCCGGTCATGGACTGCAATTCGTGCAAGGCGGCGGCGACGGACGGATCGCTTCGATGTCCCGCTACGTCGATGTAGAAGTAGTAACTCCACACACCCATGCGGGCCGGTCGAGACTCAAACCGTGTCATGGAAACGCCATGGTGCTTCAAGGGTCCCAGAATGTCATAGACGGCACCCGGCTGGTTGGGTACCGAGACTATCAGCGAGGTGTGATCCCGGCCGGACGGGGCCGACTCCTCGCGTCCGAGGATCGCAAAGCGCGTCATATTGTGCACATCGTCCTGGATGTGATGCGCGAGCGCCTGCAATCCGTAGTAACTGCCGGCGATCTCGCCCGCAACCGCGGCCACTCCCGGTTCACTGGCAGCCAGGCGCGCAGCTTCGCCGTTGGACGAGACCGCGACGCGCTCAATGCCCGGATAGTGGCTATTGAGCCAGCGTGCGCACTGGGCGAGCGCCTGCGAGTGGGCGCAGATGCGGGTGATAGGCAGCGCGGCATCGCCTTTGCTCCACAGGTGATGCTCGATCTTCAATCCGATCTCGGCCGTGATCACGAGGTTGGTAGCGAGCAGCAGATCAAGGCTCTGCCCGACGACACCTTCGCTGGAATTCTCGACCGGCACCACGCCGTAATCGGCCGCCGAGGTCTCGACCTTGCGAAAAATCTCCTCGATGGACGCGCAGGCACTGGCCTCTACGCTCTGACCGAACTGGGTGCGCAAGGCCTGCTCGCTGAAGGTGCCGCGCGGTCCGAGATAAGCGACGACCAGCGTGCGCTCCAGGGCGCGACAGGCCGACATGATCTCGCGGTAGATATGCGCCACGCCGTCGTCACTCAGCGGCCCCTGATTGTGCTCGGCCAGGCGCGCCAGCACCTGCGCCTCGCGCTCGGGACGAAACACCGCAGCATTGCTGCGTTCTTTGGTCGCGCCGACGTCCTGAGCGATGCGCGCACGACGGTTTAGCGCCGCGAGGATCTCAAGATCGATCTCATCGATGCGCGCGCGCAGCGCTTCCAGTTCGGCTTGTTTGGGCTCTTGTTTGGCCATCTGTAGATCCGCTCAAGCGTGAAGCCGCGCAAACTCGGCGAGGTATGCGGTGAGTGCCTCGACGCCAGCCAGCGGCATAGCATTGTAGATCGAGGCGCGCATTCCGCCGACCGTCTTGTGGCCCTTCAAGCCGACGAGCTGGCGTTCGCGCGCACCCTCCAGAAAACGCGCGTCGAGCGCCGCATCCGGCAGGAAAAACGGTACATTCATGCGCGAGCGGTCGGCGGCCACCACCCGGGTGCGATAAAACGGCGTCGCGTCGAGTGCCCCATAGAGGAGGTGCGCCTTCCGAAGATTGCGCGCCTCAAGGGCAGCGACTCCCGACAAGGCGCCTTCGCGCTGGCGACTGATCCATTCGAATACCAATCCTGCAATGTAGATGGCATAGGTCGGCGGGGTGTTGTACATGGACTGGTTTTGCGCCACCAGCTGGTAATTGAACGCCGATGGGCACAGCGCATGCGCCGCACCGAGCAGGTCGTCGTGCACGATCACGATCGTCAATCCCGCTGGTCCGATGTTCTTCTGCGCACCCGCGTAGATCAGTCCGAAGCGTGCCACATCGATGCGACGCGACAGGATATTCGATGACATGTCGGCGACCAGAGGCACGTCGCGGGGTGGTTCCGGGACCCACGAATACTCAAGTCCGTCGATGGTCTCGTTGGCGCAGATGTGCAGATACGCCGCCTCGGGACGCATCTGCCATTGCTCGATAGGGGGGATGCGCGTGAATCCCGAATCTGCCCCTGAGGCCACTTCACGCACATCGCAGTAGCGCGCCGCCTCGCGGATCGATTTGGTCGACCAGGAACCCGTGTTGACATAATCGGCCTGGACGCGTCCACGCAACAGGTTCAGCGGAACGATGGCATTCTCGGCCAGAGCACCCCCCTGCATGAACAGGATCCGGTATTCGGAGGGGACGGAGAGCAGGCTGCGCAGATCCGCTTCGGCCTTTTGCGCGATCGAGCCGAACTCGGCACTGCGGTGACTCATCTCCATCACCGAGACGCCGCTGCCGCGCCAGTCCAGCATCTCGCGCGCGGCCTGCTCAAGCACTTCGCCTGGCAGGGCGGCCGGGCCCGCCGAAAAATTATGGACGCGCAAGCTCAGCCCCGCGTCCGACCCGTGGCGCCGTGACGGGCCTGCTTACTCATCGGCGGCCGGGGTTTCGCCGTCCGCATCACCGTTTCCCTCGCCATTGCCTTCGCCGTTCACGTCAACCGTCGATTCGACGACCTTCTGCACACCGGACAGCTTGGTGCCGTCGTCAACCGATATCAGGGTGACGCCCTGGGTCGCGCGGCCCATTTCGCGAATCTCGGCAACGCGCGTGCGAATCAGCACACCGGCAGTGGTAATGAGCATGATCTCGTCGTCGGTCTCGACCAGCGTCGCTGCCACCACCCGACCGTTACGCTCGCTGGTCTGGATCGCGATCATGCCCTTGGTACCGCGTCCATGACGCGTGTATTCGGCGATCGGCGTGCGCTTGCCGTAGCCGTTCTCGGTCGCCGTCAGCACGCTCTGCTGCTCGTTTTGCGCCACCAGGAGGGCGATCACGCGCTGACCGTCCTCAAGCGACATGCCCCGCACACCGCGTGCGCCGCGCCCCATCGGCCGCACATCATTTTCGTCAAAGCGCACCGCCTTGCCCGAGTCGGAAAACAGCATCACGTCGTGCTGGCCATCGGTGATCTCGGCGCCGATCAGGTAATCACCGGCATCGAGGTCAACAGCGATGATGCCGGCCGTGCGCCGGTTCGAGAAATCGGTCAGGGGTGTCTTCTTGACGGTGCCAAGAGCAGTCGCCATGAAAATATAGTGGTTCTCGTCGAACTGCTTGACCGGCAGCACGACGGTGATCTTTTCGCCATCCTGCAGCGGGAACATGTTCACCAGCGGCCGGCCGCGCGAAGTGCGCGAACCCTGCGGCACTTCGTATACCTTTAACCAGTAGACCCGGCCGCGATCCGAGAAACACAGGATCATGTCGTGGGTATTGGCGATGAAGAGCTGGTCGATCCAGTCATCTTCCTTGGTCGCGGTGGCCTGCTTGCCACGACCTCCGCGACGCTGCGCGCGATATTCGGAGAGCGGCTGACTCTTCATGTAACCGGTGTGCGAGAGCGTCACTACCATGTCCTGCGGCGTGATCAGGTCCTCGTCATTCATGTCGAGAGCATTGATGACGATTTCCGAGCGCCGGGCATCGCCGAATTCGCTCTTGATCTGACCCAGTTCCTCGCTGATGATCGCCGAGATACGCTCCGGACGGGCCAGAATGTCAAGCAGATCCCTGATCTGATCCATCACCGTGCGGTACTCCGCGACGATCTTGTCCTGTTCGAGCCCGGTAAGGCGCTGCAGACGCATCTGCAGGATTTCCTGGGCCTGCTCATCCGAGAGTCGATACAGGCCGTCACCCTGCATGCCGAACTCCAGCGCGAGACCTTCGGGACGATAGGCCGCCTGGCCATCGGACGATGAGGCCTCGACGCGGGCCAGCAGTTCACGCACCAGCGACGAATCCCACGAGCGCAGCATCAGCCCCTGCTTGGCAAGCGCCGGCGTCATCGCCGCCTTGATAATGGCGATGAATTCATCGATGTTGGCAAGCGCAACCGCGAGGCCCTCGAGAACGTGGCCGCGCTCGCGTGCCTTGCGCAATTCGAATACGGTACGCCGGGTAACGACTTCGCGGCGATGTGCGAGAAAGGATGTCAGCAGTATCTTCAGGTCGCACAGGCGCGGCTGGCCGTCCACCAGGGCGACCATGTTCATGCCGAAGGTGTCCTGCAGCTGGGTATTCTTGTAGAGATTGTTGAGCACGACTTCCGGTACTTCGCCGCGCCTTAATTCGATCACCACGCGCATGCCGGACTTGTCGGACTCGTCCTGAATGTGGGCGATGCCTTCGATCTTCTTTTCGGTGACCAGTTCGGCGATGCGCTCAAGCAGGGTCTTTTTGTTGACCTGATAGGGCAGCTCATCGACGATGATTGCCGTGCGCTGGCCACGCTCGACATCCTCGAAATGGGTCCGGGCACGCATGACGACCCGCCCGCGACCGGTCCGATAGCCCTCGCGAACCCCCTGCACTCCATAAATGATCCCGGCCGTCGGGAAGTCGGGTGCCGGGACGATTTCGATCAGATCATCGACCGTGCAGTCCGGATTGCCCAGCACATACAGGCAGGCGTCGATGACTTCCGAAAGATTGTGCGGCGGGATATTGGTCGCCATGCCGACGGCGATACCCGAGGAGCCATTGACCAGCAGATTGGGGACCCGCGCCGGCAGAATCAGCGGTTCGCGCTCGGAGCCATCATAGTTCGGCCCGAAGTCGACCGTCTCCTTGTCGATATCCGAGAGCAGTTCGTGGGCGACCTTGGCCAGGCGAATTTCGGTGTAACGCATGGCCGCTGCGTTGTCGCCATCGACCGATCCGAAATTGCCCTGGCCGTCGACCAGCATGTAGCGCAGCGAAAAAGTCTGCGCCATGCGCACGATCGTGTCGTAGACCGCCGTATCACCGTGCGGATGATATTTACCGATAACGTCACCGACGATACGTGCCGACTTCTTGTAGGCGCGATTCCAGTCGTTATTGAGTTCGTGCATCGCGAACAGGACGCGCCGATGCACGGGTTTGAGGCCATCGCGCACATCGGGCAGGGCCCGGCCGACAATCACGCTCATCGCGTAATCGAGGTAGGAGCGGCGCATCTCCTCTTCGAGGCTGACGGGAACGGTTTCCTTGGCGAATTGATCCATTGAGGGGACGTTGAAAGAGGACTACGTACGCGCTGGCGGGCCCGGTGCTCAACTGCACGTGGCAGCATCGCTTGCGAAGTCGCCGCGCACGCTGCGCTGACCCGGCATAACGATCTGCCAAAGCTTGAGATTTTACCATGTGCGCCGTTCCCCGCTGCCGCTGCCGGCAACGGGCGCGGCGGCTGTGGCGCACGCGCTTTTTGGTTATAGTGCGGCGTGCCCCGGCTTGGGGCACTTTATTCATCGGCCCCCAGAAATGCGTATCGACGAGTTGATCGAAGCCCGCTGGATCGTACCGATCGAGCCGGCCGGCGTGGTCCTGGAAAATCACGCGCTGGCGCTCGATCAAGGCCGCATAGTCGCCCTCGTGCCCGTTGGCGAAGCCGCCCAGCGCTTTGAGGCAACGCGCGTCACCCAATTACCGCGCCACCTGCTCATGCCGGGGCTGATCAATCTGCACACCCACGCGGCGATGAACCTGTTGCGCGGACTGGGCGACGACCTGCCGCTGCAGCATTGGCTGGAGACGCGCATCTGGCCAGCCGAGCGCGCGCTCATGTCCTATGAGTTCGTACATGCGGGAACGCGCCTGGCATGCCTCGAAATGCTGCGCGGTGGAGTCACCTGCTTTAACGACATGTATTTCTTTCCCGATGCGGCAGCCGACGCAGCACGCGAGATCGGCATGCGCGCCGCGCTCGGGATCACGGTCATCGATTTCCCGACCGCCTGGGCCAACGATGCCGACGACTATCTCGCCAAGGGGCTGGCCGTACGCGACGCATTGCGCGACGAACCCCTGATCAGCTTCTGCCTTGCCCCACACGCCCCTTATACCGTGGGTGACGCGACTCTGGCGCGTCTGGCCGTGCTCTCCGAGCAGCTGCTGCTGCCGCTACACATCCACGTGCACGAAACGAGCGCCGAAATCGAGCAGGAGCGCGCACGCACGGGCAAGCGCCCGATCGCGCGCCTGGATGAGCTGGGTATCATCGGAGCGCAGACCATCGCGGTGCATTGCGTGCACCTGACGGCCGAGGAAATCGCCCTCTTTGCGACGCGCGGCGTGACGGTCGCCCACTGTCCGGCCTCAAACCTTAAACTTGCCTCGGGAATCGCTCCGATCGCCCAGTTGCTCGATGCCGGGGTACGCATGGGAATAGGTACGGACGGCGCGGCGAGCAACAACCGCCTGGACATGCCTGCCGAAATGCGACTCGCGGCACTGCTCGCCAAAGGGGCGAGCCGGCGCGCCGATGTGCTGGGGGCGCATGCCGTGTTGCGTGCCGCAACGCTCGACGCGGCCCGCGCACTGGGCCTTGAAACGCGCATCGGTTCACTCGAAGCCGGCAAGGAAGCCGACCTGACTGCATTTGATCTGGCCAGCATCGAAACCAATCCTAATTTTGACGCGGCCTCCCAGGTGATATTTGCCGCTGGTCGGGAGCATGTAAGCGACGTTTGGGTCCAGGGCCGCCCTGTTGTGCAAAAGCGACAATTGACAGAGGAGGCGGCCAAGCGTGCGGAAGCAGACAGTGCATCAGTACTGGGCCTGTGGCAAAATCTGGTCAAACTGCAAATCGGCCCCACGCACTGATTTGGGGTAGGTCGCCTCAATTGCGAGGCGGGGCCGTCTAAAATGGTTCATGGAAAGCGGGCACATCAAGACGAATAGGTCCCGGAGCAGCGACACGCGAGAGTCTGAGGCCTTGGGCGCTCAAGTAGAATAGTCGATGGGAAAAGGCGCAGGGCAACTGCGATCATCTGGAAATAAAAGGAGAATCATGAACAAGTCGGTCAAGTTGTTTTCCATGGCGGCGTTGCTCGTTTCGGCACCGATCGCGGCAATGGCCCAGGCAGATGTCAAGCCAAATGCCCCCGGCTATGTGCAAAGCTCGTTTGGCGTGATCGTGCGCGGCTCCGAGGGACTGTGCTGGCATACCGGCTACTTTACGAAGGACATGGCGATTCTCGAGTGCGATCCCGACCTTCTGCCAAAGCCGGTCGCTGCCGTCACCCCGCCGCCATCGCCGCCTCCGGTTGTGCCGCCCGCGCCGCCTAAGCCGCCGGTCGTTGATAACCGCAAGGTAACTTTCTCTGCGGATGCCTTCTTTGACTTCAACAAGGCTGTCCTGAAGCCCGAAGCCAAGGTCAAGCTTGACGACATGGTCAGCAAGCTCAAGGGTATTAACCTGGAAGTCATCATCGCTGTCGGCCATACCGACAGCATCGGCTCCGACGCCTACAACCAGAAGCTGTCGGTACAGCGCGCCGAGTCGGTCAAGGGTTATCTGGTCAGCAAGGGTATTGAACCGAATCGTATCTACACCGAGGGCAAGGGCAAGAAGCAGCCGATCGCCCCGAATACGATCAACGGCAAGGACAACCCGGATGGCCGTGCGAAGAACCGTCGCGTCGAGATCGAAGTCGTCGGCACCAGGGCCGCGAACTAGACGACAGAACCGGCAGTTGCATCAGAAGCCCCGCTCTGCGGGGCTTTTTTTTGTCCGTATGGGAGCCGCGCCACAGCGCGCGGTTTATGGGTCGCCGTGCAAACCGGCATAATCAGCAGATCGCCAACCAGACCTCGAAGCTCCAAACCCTCTTTCACTTGATGAGCCACGCACCGTCCCTACCGAATGTCGATCCCGCCGAATTGGAGAAGTTCGGTGCTCTCGCCTCGCGCTGGTGGGACCCCAGCAGCGAGTTTCGGCCGCTGCACGAAATCAATCCACTGCGCCTGGACTGGATCGCCACCCACGCGACGCTTTCCGGCGCACGCGTTCTCGACGTTGGCTGCGGTGGCGGGATTCTGGCCGAAGCGATGGCTCAGCGTGGCGCGCAGGTCACCGGAATCGACCTGACGGCAGCGGCACTGACCGTTGCGCGCCTGCACGGTCTCGAGTCCGGGGTAGCAGTCGAGTACCAGCACATCGCCGCTGAAGACCTGGCACAGCAGGCGCCGGCGAGTTTTGATGTCGTCACCTGCATGGAGCTACTCGAGCATGTGCCGGATCCGGCCTCGACCGTCGCCGCATGCACGCACTTGGTCAGGCCCGGTGGTCGGGTTTTTTTTTCGACTATCAATCGCAATCCCAAGGCCTACCTGTTTGCCGTACTGGGGGCTGAATACATCCTCGGACTCCTGCCGCGCGGCACCCACGACTACGCACGCTTCATAACACCCTCGGAACTGGCACGCGCGGCACGCGCGACCGGTCTTGTGGTTACCGAGATCACTGGCATGCACTACAACCCCCTCGGGAAAAAATACTGGCTTGGCAAAGGCACCGACGTCAACTACCTCATGGCCTGCGCGCGTGACCAGTGAGCCGGCTCGCCTTGGCGAGGTGCGCGCCGTGCTGTTCGACCTTGATGGCACACTCGCCGATACCGCCCCGGATCTGGCCGGGGCAGTCAACGCAATGCGAGTCGCGCGTGGCATGCGCGCCATGCCGGTGTCGGACCTGCGTGCCTACGCCTCGCATGGCGCCCGTGGACTGATAGGCGCCGGCCTTGGCCGCACTCCCGCAGATACCGAATACGCGGCGCTGCGCGACGAGTTTCTCGGCCTCTACGAACGAGACCTGTGCGTTCAGTCGCGCCTGTTTGACGGCATCGATTTGGTGCTTGATGCGCTGGCGGCGCGTTCGATTCGCTGGGGTGTCGTAACCAACAAGGCCACGCGCTTTACCGAACCGCTCGTCGCACTGCTCGGGCTCACACCACGCGCTGGCACCGTCGTCAGTGGTGACACGACTGCGCACAGCAAACCCCATCCGGCACCGCTACTGTTCGCCGCTGCGCAATTGCAGCTCGATCCGAAGTATTGTGTCTACGTTGGCGACGACCTGCGTGATATTCAGGCCGGGCAGGCCGCCGGCATGCTGACCGTGGCCGCCGCCTACGGTTATTGCGCAGGCAGCGATCCCAATCAATGGGGGGCAGATGCTCTTGTCGATTCACCGAGCGCTTTGCTGGCACTTCTGTCCTGACGAAGTCAGCAGGCGTGTGCGATGACGGGTAACTGGGAAACCGTCGCACTAAGCCTGGAAGTGGCGTCGCTGGCTGCGCTCCTGAGCCTGCCCCTGGCGATCGCGCTGGCCTGGCTTCTCTCGCGCCGGCGCTTTCCTGGCCATCGGCTGCTTGACGTGCTGGTGCACGCCCCGCTGGTACTGCCCCCGGTAGTGGTCGGTTACCTGCTGCTGCTGGTATTCGGCGCCCGCGGCCCCGTGGGCCACTGGCTGCTCACCAGTTTTGGAATCCATCTGGCCTTCACCACGCAGGGCGCGATCCTCGCGGCGGCGGTGATGTCTTTGCCCCTGATGGTTCGCAGCATGCGCCTGTCTCTCGAGAGCATCGACGAGGGAATCGAGATCGCCGCGCGCACCCTGGGGGCGAGCCGGCTCGATGTCTTTTGCTCGATCACCCTGCCACTGATGTCGCCGGGCATCATCGCAGGATGCGTCGTCGGCATGGCGCGTGCATTGGGCGAGTTTGGCGCCACCATAACCTTTGCCGGCAATATCGAAGGGGAAACGCGCACGATCCCGATCGCCATCTACATGGCCACGCAAAGTACTGAAGGTGACATGGCGGCAATCCAACTGGCGGCAGTGTCGCTGACTTTGGCCTTCATCGCCCTGTTCGCCTCGGGTTGGATCGAGTCGCACGTGCGGCGCGTTCTCGGGCGCGGACCTGAAGTCAGAGCGCCATGATCGATCTTGATGTCGACAAGGATCTCGGAGCGTTCTCGCTGAGCGCGCGTATCGTCGTACCAGGTGTCGGCATCACGGCGCTGTTCGGTCACAGTGGCGCGGGCAAGACGAGCCTCGTCAATCTGATTGCCGGCGTGAGTCGGCCCGACCGCGGCCACATCCGCGTGGGTGATGTAACCCTGTTCGATTCGGCAAAGGGCGTTGATCTCGCGATCGAGGAGCGTGCGATCGGCTACGTGTTCCAGGATTCGCGCCTGTTTCCCCATCTGGACGTCGAGGGCAACCTGCGCTACGGGGCGCGGCGCGCCAGTCAACGCGCACGCACGGGCTCGCTCGAATTCGCAAGCGTCGTCGAGGTCCTTGGCATCGCACCCTTGCTCGGACGCCGCGCGCACCACCTTTCAGGTGGCGAGCGGCAACGCGTTGCCCTGGGACGGGCGCTCTTGTCGCAGCCACGCCTGATGCTCATGGACGAGCCCCTGGCCAGCCTCGATCCCACCCGCAAGTCCGAACTCATGCCCTACATCGAACGCCTGCGCAATGATTTCGGGATCCCGATTCTCTATGTCAGTCATTCGATCGATGAAATAACGCGTCTGGCGGATCACCTGGTGCTACTTGCCGATGGCCGGTGCATGGCCTCCGGCGATCTCTACAGCGTGATGGGTGACCCGGCATTTTCGCCGCTGATCGGGCGTCACGAAGCCGGCGTGGTATTGCAATGCGTCGTCGAGGCGCACGACGCGCTCCAGCAGATGACGGATCTGGCCTTTCTCGGGGGTCGACTGCGCGTGCCGCGGGTCGATGCTACGCCCGGCGCCAAGGTGCGCGTGCGGTTGCGCGCGCGCGACGTGGCGTTGGCGCGCGAGCGGGCGGCGGGACTATCGATTTCCAATCAGATCGCCGGCACCGTCCGTGAGCTCATCCCCAGAATCGGGCCCTACGTCGAGGTGGTGGTGGCGGTCGGACCGACGACGATCCGCTCGCTCGTCACGCACGAGTCGAGCGAGCGTCTGGAGTTGGAGATTGGATCGCCCGTCTGGGCGCTCATTCGCAGCGTCGCACTGGACCGCCGGGTCGTGACGACCTGAATGGTGCGCCGCGCGCAGTGATCAGCCGAGCCGGCGACCGTTCGGACCCTCAAGGGCGCGCATGCGCTGCTCGAGGTCCGTCACATTGGCGGCATCGGCGAGATAGCGTTCGTGGTCGCAGTACTGGGACCCGGAGAGAAATCCTTCAAAGCGGTCAAACCAGTGGGTGAGGATGGCAATCATGGCAATGACTTCTGAAGATAAATGATGGTTGGCGCCGCAAGTAAGTGATCGCTTTACACGCGGCCAGTAGTCTCGGGCAAGCCTGCGGCCGTCGGTTCGACGGGAGTTTTCTGCTCTGCGGGCTCAAAGTCGATTTCGGTATCTGACGGGATTGAGCCGATCTGTGACTCTTTGGTGTCTCTGCTAATACGTTGCAACAGCGGATTCATGGGCGGTACGCGATAATCTTGATAGGACTAGTATAGGTAAGTATTGCTGCATCGCGGCATAAGAATATTGAATGGCTGCCATCCTTGCGAGAACATCGAACTGTCAATGCATATCTATGATTTAACAGAACTTTTCCTTCTGGAGGGGGCCTGATAGGCCTTGACGGGATTCCGCCTCGCTCGACACAGCCGGCCATCTATCGGAGTAAATTGTAGTATAAAATACAATTGCATTTAACACTACAATAGGCTACGGTGGGCGATGGCCGAAACCTTTCACGACATCGTCCTGCACCGTCCGGAGTTGGCGCGCCAGTATCTTCACGCCTTGCAAGCGCAACCGGGCCGTCCGCTTTCGATGTTCGCACCGCGCCAGACTGGAAAAACCTTCTTTCTGATGGAGGAGCTGACGCCGCTCGCTACGGACGCCGGTTACCTCGTGGTATACGTCGACGTCTGGATGAATCGCAATGCGCCACTCGAGGCAATCAACCACGGTCTCGAAGAAATGCTCGACAAGCTCTACGTGCCCTCGAGTGAAATCGGCAGGCTCGCGAAAACCGAGGTCAAGAAGATCGGAGTGCTCGGCACTTCCCTCGAATTGGGCAGCTCTCCCCAACGCCGGCCACTGCCGGAGCAGTCCGGACTGCGCCTCGATTCCCTGTTGCGCAGGACTCACGCGGACTACCGGAAAAAAATCCTGTTGTTGCTCGACGAGTTCCAGGCACTCGGCGAGGCCGATCAGACGCAAGGCACTAATGCCGTATCCGCGCTTCGTGCAGCGCTGCAGCAGCACAAGGCCTTTGTCGCGGCCGTGTTCACGGGCTCCTCGCAGGACGAATTGGGCGCCATGTTCGCCGGTGCCGGCGCCCCGATGTTCCAGTTCGTTCAGGCAGTCAGCTTCCCGACGCTCGGCGAAGAGTGGGCGGTCGCTCTTCAGGCGCACTTTCGCAAGGTGCACAGGGGAAAGGAGCCGTCGCTCGTCGATCTGCTGCGCCTGTTTTCCGAGGTCGATTACCGCCCGAAGGTCTTGAAAGACATCGTGATCCGGATGTCGGCAGATGGCGTGACCGACATCGATGTCGGTCTGACGCAGTACCTCACCGATGACGCGAACATCGGCGTCTGGAAAAGCCAGCTCGATCGCCTGCGCCACCCGATCGACCGTGCCATGCTCCATCTGCTCGCACAGGGGATGAAGCCCCTCACCGAAGAAACCCGGCAGAGGCTCGCCCAGATGCTGCCCTCCGCAAGTCGCGTCACCGAGGGTCAGGCCCGCATGTCGATCGATCGACTGCGCAAGTCCGGGACCATTTCGAAGTCATCGGGCAGCTATCGATTTTCGGATTCGATGTTCCGAAAATTCCTGCTCAACGAACCGTGGAATCGCTTTCCCGGCAGCAGCATCACCCTCTAGCGTCCAGCGGCATCGCCGTGAGCGATCGATTGCAGCGCATCGCAAATAAAGACGGGGGCCGAAGCCCCCGCCTGCTATCTTCTGTTGCCAGGCTCCAGCAGCCCCGTAGTCCGGTTTTTAAGCGGCTACAGCAAATTGCTCATCATTGGCATTTGCTTGATTTGCGCGGATTACGTCCGTCGCCTCTCGGGTTGCCTGCTTACCCTCAGTCACGCCGTCGAAACCAGGTCATCCCCCCGGTTTTGGAGATGGGCGGAATCG
>CAJCHO010000061.1 GCA_903970145.1 Mycobacteriaceae bacterium
GAACGCCGACTCGTCCGAGTTGAACTGGAACTCACCCGGCCCTTGACGAAGGGTTGAACCATCAGCCGTCTCGATCTCCCAAGCACCCGAGAGGGTGATCACCCATTGCGGACCAGGCGCATGGTGCCAATCCCCATACCAACCCTGGGAAGAACAGAGAACACCACGCTTTGCACGTCTTCTGGGGCAAGCCCGAGTAGTAAGGGGACGCGGGTGGCGCGAACGATTTCAGGTCGAGCCCCTTCAATACGCATTTGGTGACATGAGTCGCCCCCTTTATCTTCCGCCCATACGTTTGCGTACAGCACCTCGTGTTTGGCGGCGGCTTGCCCGGTCGTCATGTTGGCTGCCGCGACCTCCGTGTTGAGCAAGCCCGGATTCTGGTTCGCTGCATCGGCCGCGTGCACTCGAGCCATTTGAGGGCTTGCCAAGACCATGGCCCATAGACTTGCTTTGCGGATTCGAATATTCATCTAGTGAGGCTTGGCTGGTCGGAATTGCTGATCGGGAAATTCGTCTGCAGCTGGCACTTTGATGACCACGTCAGCATGGTTCAGACTCTGGTGGCAGGCATTGCACGCCTGCGTTAGCCGTGCATATGCCACGGTGAATTGCTTGGGGTCGCGCGCTTCTATCGCCCCTGCAAGGGCATCGAATGGCGCGTCGGTAACGGCCGAAGTGATGTTGGCCGTATCGAGAGCGTGATATTGGGGGATGGTGCGGGTAATGCGTACGAACGCATTGCGCAGTTCCCCGAGTTCATAGCGGGCGTAGCTCCAATTCTGCCGGTCTCCAGCGTAGTAGAGCTTGATGTGACGCGGCTGTATTGCCATGGTCATCAGGTCGCCCATGCTCGGGTGGTAGTCGGGTTGTGCACTGGCCGAGGAGGCATCCGGCGGAGCCGATTCTGTGAGCGCGATAGTGGGCACACACATTGCCGAGAAAATCGCGACTGCAAATGTGCGAATTGGCCGCCTCATGTTCCGTCCTCAGCCATGTGTTCGAACCTTCGACTGCTCGCCAGCCCGGAAGCGGCCGGGGACTTCCATCCACCCCCGAGCGCACGAATGAGATCGACGCTGGCGCGCAGCTGCAGGGTATCGAGGTTGAGCGCATCGAGCTGGGTCTGCAGGACGGCGGTCTGCGAAGTGACCACGATGAGATAGTCGACCGCACCCTTGACGTAGAGTGCCATGGAGAAGTCCAGCGTACGTTGCGCCGCATCCACCGCGGCCTTCTCCTCCAGAGCGGCGTCGTGGTAATGATTGAGTGAGGCGAGGCTATCCTCGACTTGCTGAAACGCACCGATCGCGACGCCGCGGTAGTTTGCTGCCGACGCGTCGAATTCGGCGCGCGCCTGGGCGACCTGCGCGCGGCGCAGTCCGCCATCAAACACGCTGAGCAAAGCGTTGGGTCCGATCGCCCAGAAGGAGCTCGGAGCGCTCAGCCAGTTCGAAAGCGCGCCGCTCTGGAAACCACCCTGCGCACCGAGCGTAATGGTCGGAAAATAAGCCGCACGGGCGACCCCGACGTTGGCATTGGCCGCGACCATGCGCCGCTGCGCTGCCGCGATATCGGGTCGACGCTGCAGCAGGGTGGTGGGAACGCCGGTGGGTATCTGCGGCAGCGTGATCGCAACGATTCCCGGCTGGATCGAGAAGTTCGAAGCCGGCTCGCCGAGCAGCGCCGCGATCGCGTGTTCCATCACCGCGCGCTGGGCCAGTGTTTGCGCCACCTGCGAGCGGGCGGCATCCAGCTGGGTCTGGGCCTGCGAGACGTCGAGGCCTGGCGCGATCCCGGCGTCGTGGCGCTGTTGGGTCAGGGTAAGTGCGCGCGAGTAAGCATTCACCGTTGCATCGAGGATTGCGCTGTCACGGTCCAAACTGCGCAACTGGATGTAGTCGTCGACCAGCAGCGCGATCAGCGACAGCCGGGCGTTCTCAAGATCGGCGGCTGAGGCGGCAGCGTTGGCTTCCCCGGCGGCGACTTCGTTGCGGATCTGACCCCAAAGATCCAGTTCGTAGCTGACGCTGCCGCTCAGGGTGTTGTTGGTGTAATCGGTCGGGGCGGTAGCTGCCCTGAGCGGCGCGTTGACGGATTCTCGATTGCGTGTGACGTTGGCGCCTACGCCCAACGTGGGAAATAGCCCCGCACGCGCTTGGTCGCTCAGTGCCTTGGCCTGTGCGTAGTCGGCCAATGCGGCCGCGAGCGTCGGGTTGCCGGCGATCAATCGTTTCTGCAGCTCATCGAGCTCTGCGCTGTCATAGAGGGTCCACCAGCTGTCGCGCGGCAGGCGGTCGGCCGGTTGCGCCACCGTCCAGGGTCCGAGCTCCTTATAGGCGTCTGCGGTCGGAATGGCCGGCGTCTTTAGCGGCGGCGCGAGCGAGCAGGCGCTGAGCAGCAGCATCAGCGCGGCGCCGGACCAGGCCAGAGGGCTAACCCTTTTCATATGAGTTGCTCACCTGCGCGCGGCAATGGCGCTGACCGGGGTCGCGCCGGCGACGTGCACCGCGGTGCCATCGCTGATTCCGTCGGGAGGGTTTTCGATCACTCGATCGTTCGGGGTCAGGCCAGAGGCGAGTTCGACGACCGCGCCCAGGTCGCGATCAATCGACACCGGTTTGAGCATTACGCGGTTGTCGGCACCCACAGTGGCGATGGAGAGACCCTTGCTATCGAAAATCAGTGCGCTCGACGGCACGTTAAGCACGTGAGTCGCATCGGCGATTTGCAGATGGATACTGGCGTAGTCCCCGGGCATCAACTGACCGGCGCTATTATCGACGATCAGCTGCATAAGCGTCGTGCCGGTGCTCGGGTTGACGGCCTGTGCCGAGGCCTCCACCGTTCCGCCATAGGTCGTCTCCGGGTGCTCGGGCACACGGATCGTGGCCTTGGTGCCTGCCGGTACGCTAGGCACGTAGTTCTGCGGGACATCGACATAGACGCGGAGCTTTCCCGTTTCGGAGACTACGAACAGTTCCGAGCCGCCGGCGGCTCCGACATTGATCAGTGCGCCGATGTCGGTATCGCGCGCCGTGACGATGCCGTCGAAGGGCGCGACCAGGCGCTTGAAACCCTCCTCTGCAATCAGCCGGTCGACGTTTGCCTGGGCTGCCTTGACCTGCGCGATATTGGCATTCCAAGTGAAAGTGCGCTGGTCCACGTCCTGCTTGGCGACCGCGTCGGTGCTGGCCAGCGACTGCCAGCGTTCCGCGCTGATCTGCGCAAGCTTCGCATTGCTTTCAGCGACGCTGAGATCTGCGCGCGCCTGTGTGAGCTGCTGGTCGAGATCGGGTGTGTCAATTTCCGCCAGCACGTCGCCGGCCTTCACCCGGCTACCGATGTCGTACTTCCAGCTCTTGAGATATCCCGGCACACGGGCGTAAATGGGCGCACGGATGTAAGCCTCCAGCCGTCCGGGCAATTCAAGGCTTGCATGATCATCCGCCGTGGTCGGTGTCACGACTGCCACCGTCGGCACGGCCTGCGCCTCCGTCAGTGCCCGCAGGCGAGAGTTTTGCGTCGCGCGGGAAACCATACCGTGGGCGACCACGCCCGCGGCAAGCAGCACGAATGCGCCGCCGATAATGCGCAACCGACGAATGACGGGACGATTGATATTTCGATCAGGCGGGGACATGGGCTGCTCCTGCGTTGGCTGCGGGTGCCGAGTGTGGGTTGTAGTTGCGATGAATGATGCTGAACACCACCGGGACGAAGAACAGCGTGGAGATGGTGGCGAACATCAGGCCGCCGATCACGGCGCGGCCGAGCGGGGCGTTCTGTTCGCCGCCTTCGCCCAGACCGAGCGCCATCGGCAGCATGCCGATCACCATCGCCAGCGCGGTCATCAGCACTGGGCGCAAGCGAACGAATCCGGCCTCGAGCGCGGCTTGCGTCGCATCGCCGAGCTCGCTGAGCTTCTCGCGCGCGAAACTGATCACCAGCACGCTGTTGGCGGTCGCTACGCCCATGCACATGATCGCACCCGTGAGCGCAGGGACCGACAGCGTGGTCTGGGTGGCGAATAGCATCCAGACAATGCCGGCGAGCGCCGCCGGAAGGGCCGTGATGATGACGAATGGATCGCTCCATGACTGAAAATTGATCACGATCAGGAGGTAGATCAACACGATCGCGCCCAGCAGACCGAACAGCAATCCGGAGTAGGCGCTGTTCATGGTCGCCGTCTGGCCGACCAGCGCGACGATCGCGCCCTTCGGCTTGCCCTTGTTGTTCTGGGCGATGATCTTCTCTATGTCGCTTGAGACCGCGCCAAGATCGCGCCCCTGGGTCGTCGCATAGATCTCCACCATCGGGGCGATGTCGTACTGCGATACCACGACGTTAGACTGAGTGCGGTGGATGTCAGCGATCCCACCGAGTACCGTGGTCGGCGCGCCGTTGGCGTTGATCGGAAGATTCCCAAGCGCGGGCAGTGTGTCAATCTGGTACTGGGGGGTTTGCAGGGCCATCGGATAGGTAACGCCGTTCTTCTCGTTGAGCCAGTAGGTGGGCGCAACCTGACTGGAACTGGCCAGGTTGACTACCAGGCTATCGGTCACGTTGCCCGCGGTCACCCCTGCGTATTGGGCGCGCGTGCGGTCCAGATCGACGTCAATTGTCGGCTGCCCAGCTGACTGCTGAATCCTCGCATCGGCAACGCCGGTAATGCGGCGGATCTGTGCCAGGAGCTTGTTGGCGTAATCGTAGTCCGCCGCCAGATCGTTGCC
>CAJCHO010000062.1 GCA_903970145.1 Mycobacteriaceae bacterium
CAGACCTACGAGGAGTTCGCGCGGCTCGCCAACGATGCCGCTGCCAGCCGGTATGCGCACGTCTTCGATGTCTGACGAAACGCGCAAGACGAGCTCATCGGAGCCGGCGTCGTAGAGCCATACCGAGCAGCGCTCCGCTGCGAGGACGAGCTGCGCCGCGCGCACCACCTCGGTGAGCATCGCCTCGAGATCGAATGCCGCTGCGAGCCGGCGCGTCACCGCCAGGATCGGTTCGAGCTCCTGGGTCGACAGCTTTCGGCGGCTGTCGCTGGCGTCCGTCGGACTCACCCTTGCACCCCCTGCTCAATCGTGGACCGGAGAGTGTCGCGCGTTTTGACGACTATTGCCACGTCGCAGAGGATGCGGGGGGCTATTCGTCCGGCCAGGGCGCGCCGGGCACCGTAACCGAGAACACCTCGACAGGCTTCGATAGACCGCGAATCGGCACGAGCCCAATCTCCTCGAACTCGAACTGGTCCTCAAGCTGCAGGCGGGTAGCAGCGTCGGTCAGGATCGGTCGGCGCGCCACCTTGGTGTGCGCCTCAAGCCGCGCTGCCAGATTGACCGACTCGCCAATGCAGGTATAGGTGGCGCGCTTCTGGGTGCCGGTGTAACCAGCGACCATGCGTCCGGTCGCAATGCCGATCCCGATGCGCAAGCCACTCTTGCCGACCATGGCGCGCTCGGCGTTCAGTAACTCGATCATCTCCACCATGTCACGTGCCGCGCGCACAGCACTCGCGCTATGGTCGGGCAACGCGAGCGGCGCGCCAAATACCGCCATCAGGCCGTCGCCTACCATCTGATTAACTACCCCGCCGTTGCTGCTGATCGCCTCGAACATCAGGGTGTAATAGGTATTGAGAAACTCGATGGTTTCCTCAGGAGGTTGCTGCTCAACCAGGCTCGTAAAGGAGCGGATGTCGGAGAACATCACGCTGGCCCACACGTGCCGACCTCCCAGCGCAAATCCGGACTCCTGCACATCCTGTGCCACCTCGGGTGTGGCAAAGCGGCGCACCATTTCACGCTGCTGGTCACGCAGGAATTTCTTCTCCAGGCTGGCGCTGATGCGCGCCTTGAGCAGAATCGGATTTACGGGCTTACTGAGGTAATCCTCTGCCCCAAGCTCGATGCAACGCACGACGTTGGCGACTCCCTCCACCGAAGAAGTCACCACGACCGGCAGCTCGCGCAAGGAAAGGTCCGCCTTCAGTTCTTCGAGCACTTCGAAGCCGTTCATTTCCGGCATCTCGATATCGAGCAACAGAAGGTCGAAGGTCTGCTGACGCAACAGGTCGAGCGCGACCCGGCCGTTTTCGGCGAGCGTGGCACGGTAGCCGTGCAGCTCGAGGCTGCGGGCCAGCAAAAGCCGATTTACCTTGTTGTCATCAACCACCAACAGGCGCGCACCCGAATCACCCACGCCGCAGACCCTTGAGTGCTGCAGCGACCTCGGTGTAAGTATGGGCGAGCGCGTCAACTGCCTTCTCGTCCTGCGCCGCATCGCTGTGCAAGCCGCCAAGCTCAATCTCGCGCGACTGGGCGGCAAGGCCAAGTGCCCCAAAGGTGTTGCAATTGGATTTGAGCGAATGGGCGTGGCGCCGGTACGCTTCCGCATTGCGCGCTGCAAGCGCTTCGCGAAGAGATGCGATCATCTGCGGCGCCTCCTCCAGAAAGGTGTCGACCAGCTCGTTGACGAATTCCGGTCCGGCGCTTTCCTGCAGCTGCTCGCCAGCTCCGCCGCGCGCTCCTCGGTTTCCTTGAGCAGGCGCTGGGTTTCGTCGAACAGACGGGCGTTTTCCAAGGCTACGCTCATGCTGGCGGCAAGAGTCTCGAGCAAGCGCACATGCGCTGCCGTGAAGGCGTGCTCGCGCTCCATATCTAACAAAGCAATAACGCCGCGCGCCTGGTTGCCAGATACCAAAGGGGCAATAATTGCCGACTTCTCTTCAGCGGTGCCGGGAATGGTGTACGTGCCGAGTTCATCCCTCTTCTCGTTCATGCGCTCATTGACCAGCATCGTCGTTCGGGTTCGCATGACTTCAGCCGTGAATCCAGATTCGGTATCCGGATTAAAGGGTGAAGGCTCGACCGACAGGCGCTGGCCCGACTCGTAGATGTAGGGAATGAGGAGCGTGTTCGACTTCGCATCGTGGATACGGATCGTGACGTCACCGTTCTGGAAAATCTCGCGAATCTTGTCGCCAACGGCGTCGTAAATACCCTGCATGCTCAGTTCCGCAGCCAGGGCCTGCTGAACGCTATTGATGATCGCCAGCTCCGCCGCCCGCTCCCCAGTCTCCTGTAAGAGGCGCTGGGTTTCATCGAACAGACGGGCGTTTTCCAGCGCTACGCTCATGCCAGCCGCAAGGGTCTCAAGCAGGCGGACCTGCGCAGGGGTGAAGGCGTGCTCACGCTCCATATTGACCAGGCCAATCACGCCGCGCGCCTGATTCCCGGATATCAGGGGTACATTGATCGAGGACTTCTCCATTTGCGTCCCGGGAACGAGCACGGCCCCGTAACTGGCCGCCGTCTCAAGCATCTTGTCAGAGATGACCAGGGTCTGACGGCTTCGCATGACATGCGCCATGATTCCTGACGAAGTCGTCAGATCGAAGGGAGCGGCATCCACATGGAGTCTCTGCCCCGACTCGTACAGGTAAGGGAAGTGTCGCAGTTTCGCTTTATCGTCGTAGATGGCAATGGATACATCACTGTTCCCAAAAATCTCACCGATCTTGTCGCCAACCGCGTCATAGATCCCCTGCATGCTGAGCTCGGCCGCGAGCGCCTGCTGCACGCTGTTGATGATGGCAAGCTCAGCCGCGCGTTCCTCGGTTTCCTTCAAAAGTCGTTGTGTTTCGTCAAACAGACGTGCGTTCTCCAGCGCCACCCCCATGCTCGACGCGACCGTCGATACGAGGCGAATCTCCGCTTCGCCGAAGGCTTCGGCGCTGACGAAACTATCAAGCCCGATGGCACCCAGGACCTGGTCGCCAGCGATGATCGGCACCGTGAGGTCGCACAACGCTAGATCGGTGCCTTGCACCGTAGCCATCCCTTGTGTAGTCACGCGCACGATTGGCGAGCGCGTGGCAAGTGCCTGCTCGAAGGGGCCTCCTTTGACCGGCGTCCTGGCTTCGACGTGGATCCGCTTGCCGTGTTCGTAGACGTACAGGTACTCCAGCTTATTCTCGCTGGCATCGAACCAGATAATCTGAATATCCTCGCTACTGAGTACCGCGCGGAGCTCATCGCCAACCAGATCGATGATCGCAAGGAATTCGAGCTCCGCGGCGATTCCCTGCTGGATGCTGTTGATAACCGCGAGTTCGCCAGCACGCTGCTCGGTGACGCTCAACAGGCGCTGCGTCTCATCGAACAGGCGGGCATTCTCGAGAGCTACGCTCATGCTGCCCGCAAGCGTCTGCAAAAGGCGCACATCGGAGTCACTGAACGCGTGCTGCGGATAGGCATACAGAGATATCAAGCCAACCGCTTCCTCGTCGCGCAGGATGGGAACAGCGAGATAACTCTCGGTCCACACGCCCTGCGGGTCGCCGATGAACTCGGCGCCCAGCTCGACGGCGCGCTTTGCCAGGTCTTCTCCGATCAGCAGTGTCTGGCCAGTACGTATGACGTGCGCCGCAAATCCGCGACCGAGCTCCTTGGGCTCTATGACGAAGCGCTTGCCGCTCTCGAGGAAATAGGGAACCCGCCTGGTATTGCTCGCCTTGTCGTAGAGCGTTATCGACATGTCCTCGGTCTTGAAGATCTCTGCGACCTTGTCGCCGACGAGATCAATGATGGCCGTGAAGTCGAGCTTCGAAGCGAGGCCGTCCTGCACGCTGTTTATGATGGCCAGCTCGGCGGCCCGCTGGTCGGTTTCCTTGTAGAGACGCTGGGTTTCATCGAGCAGGCGTGCGTTCTCCAGCGCCACCCCCATGCTCGCCGCTACCGTCGTCAACAGGCGTATTTCGGATTCACCATAGGCGTTCTCGCGCTCGTAGTCTTCAAGATGAATCGATCCCAACACCCGATCGCTGCCAATGATCGGTACTGCAGCCACTGAGAAGGCGTGATCCGTACCCGCGAGGTGACCGATCCCCTCCCGAGCCTGCTCTTCCCGTGAATTCAGGACAAAGGCGCGTCGGGTTTGCAGCAGCCGTTTGAATGTGCCACCTACCAGCTTGGGCTCAATGTGTAGTCGCTCACCGTGCTCGAACTCGTAGAGATAGTGAATCAGCCCGGTATTTGGGTCGTACCAACGGATGCCGATCTCTTCGGTGTGCAACACCTCGCGCAACTTGCCACCGACCAGATCGATGATGGCCTGGAAATTGAGCTCCTGGGCCATGCCTTGCTGGATGCTGTTGATCACCGCGAGTTCAGCCGCGCGCTGCTCCGTCTCCTTGAGCAGGCGCTGGGTTTGATCGAACAGGCGCGCGTTGGAGAGCGCCACGCTCATGCTCGACGCAAGCGTCTCGAGAAGTCGGACATGCGACGCGGTATACGCGTGTTCCCGCTCTGTATCGGTAAGCCGAAGCAGCCCGCGCACGCGCCCATCCGAGATCAAGGGCACGTAAAGTGCCGACTTCTCCTCAACAGTTCCGGGCATCAGGTAACTGCCCATCTGCTCAGTTACCTGATCTATGTGCTCGTTGACCAGCAAGGTACGGCCGGTGTCAACGATGTGTCGCATGAAGCCCCGTTCCGATAGAACATTGGGCGGCAGAAAAAGACGCTCCCGCATTTCGTAGGTATAGGGATAGCTGACCATGCCGCTTTTCTCGTCGTAGATTCGCACTCCGACGTCGGCCCCATCGAATATTTCGCGCAGCTTGTCGCCCACAGCGTCGTAAATCTCTTGAAGGCCAAGCTCCGCAGCGAGCGCCTGCTGGATGGCGTTGATGACCGCGAGCTCGCTGGCGCGTTCATCGATCTCGACCTTGGATGCGACCAGCTCGGCGGTGCGTGCGGCAAGTTCGGCCTCGAGCGCACTGGCGCGACGTGCATTAGCGAGCACGAGCGCAGTCTGAGATGCGAGCATGGCCAGCAAGTTGAGATCATTCGCATCGAAGCGGCCCCATGCCCCGTCGATGTCGGCGTAGACGTACCCCGTCAGCTCAACGCCAGAGACAAGTGGCGCAATCAGGCATGAGCGTTGATCTGTCGATTTCGCGCCTTGCGGGCCGTGTCGCAGGCGCGCCTTGCGCGTCCGCCGAGCCTCGTCAATCCAAGGCGTAATCGCCGCTACCAACTTGCGTTGATCCTCGCCAGTTGGCAGGCGTACGCCTGCCATTGACAGTCCATTCTCGTGCTCAAGAATTATGAGGATTCGTTGGGCGCCAGACACTTCGCTGACCGCATCGATCAGGGAGGTGTAGATTTCTTCGACCTGTCGATCTGGCGGCAAACTCGCTGCTATAGGAGGCAAACCTCGAGCAGGTGCTTTTTTCCCGGCAGCCCGGCTTCCGGATGCCGGCGCGCGCGCAGCAGTACGCTTCGCCGGGCTACGCGAATTCGCTTTGATCACTTCCCCTCCCCTGACGGCTTGCGTTCGGTCACCGTGGGGCTTGGCCTGCCACAGCGAAAATGAAGTATGGCGAGGCAATCACTTCAAGGCAAGAGCGGAGCAACCCTAAGCACCTGCACCGGGACCGTTGACCTTGGGCGAGGCCGGTTTCTAGGCGGATGCCCGCTGCGTGCGGATCAGCAGCACTCCCAGAATGGCCGCGCAGGCGGCAAAAACCGCTCCAATAGCAAACGCCACGTGATAGCCGGCTGTGAGTGCGGCTGCCTCAGAAATACCCGCCGACTGGTTCGCATGGGCAACCGCGGCCGCCAGGCTCGCCAGCACCGCGAGACCCAAGGCCCCACCCATCATGAAGGACGTATTGATGACACCCGAAGCGAGGCCCGCATCCTCTGGTGCCACATCGTTCATCGCAGCCAGCAGCACCGGGTTCAAGGCGATTCCGGCACCCAGTCCCAGCAGCAGCATGGCCGGCAGGACATCGCCAAGAAAATGACCGTCTGCTGGTGCGACCGCAAAGAGCGCCAGACCCAAGGAAGCACAGGCAAGCCCCCCGGCCAGAGGCCGTTTGATTCCATAGCGGGTGACAACCCACGCCGATATTCCCAGCGAGAGCGCGCCCATGATCAGATTGGCCGGCAGGAAGGCGAGCCCGACCTGCAATGCCGAGTATTCGAGGACCAGCTGCATGTAGAGGGCGGAGATGAAGAACCAGGCAAACATCGCCCCTGCCCAGAGGACGCCAACGATATTCGCGGTCGCCAGATTTCGCAGGCGGAACAGCCCTAATGGCATCAAGGGTGTGTGCGCCCGGGATTCGGCCGCGATAAACAAGCCGAGCAGAACGAGCGCTCCGGTCAGTTCAGTTAAGGTCTGCGCCGAGAGCCAGCCAGTTTCATTGCCGTTGACGATCGCATACACGGCCAGCATCAGGGAGCTCGTTACGAGAATTGCCCCGAGGACGTCCAAATGTTGTCCGGCGCCTGGCGCGGTGCTCTTAGGCAAGAGGAACTGGCAGAGCACGAGAACCAGCACCCCGATTGGCAGATTGACGAGGAAAATCCAGTGCCAGTCGAGCGCACTGGTCAATACGCCACCCAGGAGAACGCCGATGCTGCCGCCGGCCGAGCAGACAAAACCATACACGCCCATGGCTTTGGCGCGCCCGTCGGGCTCGGGAAAAAGGCCAATGATGAGAGACAGCGAAATCGCCGACACCACCGCTCCGCCCAGGCCCTGGACAGCGCGCGCGACGATCAGCCAGGTCTGCGATTGTGCCAGGCCGCAACCGAGCGACGCGAGCGTGAAGACGACGATACCAAGCAGAAACAGGCGCCGCTGCCCGTAGAGGTCGCCAAGCCTGCCACCGAGCAGGAGAAACCCCGCGAAAGTCAGCAGATAGGCGTTAACCACCCAGACCAGCGAGGTTTCGGTGAAGCCAAGACTTGTGCGAATCGACGGCAAGGCAACGTTCACGATGGTCGTATCGAGCACGATCATCAGCACGCCCAGACACAGAGTCATCAGCGCCAGCCAGCGACGCCGATTGGTCTCGTCCGTGGAGGATGCTGAGCTTTCATCCATGTTCACTCGCCGCTCCCGTCAGTCGAGGCCACGGCGGGAGTACTTTGTTCTCGCATCATCAATCTCCGCCTAGTAGGAGCACGTCAAATCCCGAGCAGCAGGCCGCTGGGCGATCGGGGGAACCGGCTCCTTGACCTTGGCCGGGTCGTATTTGCAGTCGTTGCTGGCGCAGGCATTGGCCGCGTGCGCTGAGCAGTAGTTCCATGCCTCGACATAGGAGGAACAGGTGGTAGCCAGGTCGTCGTCGTCAAGCTTTTCCTCGATGCACAGGGTCTGTTGGTCGGCCGGACTCTGGTTCGACTGCCACTAGGTTGCGCACTGCCTCTTGGCATCCTCAATTGATGGCGCATGGTCCTTTGCCTCGGTAGTAATCCAGCAGGCAGCCACAAAGTCAATCTCTTCGTCGGCGATCAGCTGGAAGCTGTCACCGCAACGCCTGCTCGGGTCCCCGGTGCAGCAGTTATAGCTCGTCACGTCAGGGTGGTTGGTAGCGATCCAGGGTGTCTTTTTGGAGTTGTCGCCAAGCGTCGTGACACCGACGTCGAGTAGGCGAACATGGTCCTTGCCGATCATCGATGCCCAGGTTTTTCGAGCGGTGCCACCGAACACCTTGATGCCGCTTGCCGAGCGGCTCGAGCCGCGGCTGGTAATCGAGCTGCTCAATCGCTACTTTGTGTCGATGGAGCAAGCAATCAGCCCGAGTGGCGGCTTCATCGATTCGTTTGCCGGTGACGAAATAAAAGCCCTTTTTGACACGACCAGCGACCAGGCGGTGGCAGGAGGCATTGCCATGGCAGGGATTCGAGCGTCTCACCTCCAAATAAAAGCGCACACGGCGAGCAGCGCCAAGACAATTCTCCCGCCGGTGCCTAGAGACGCTTATTTTCTGAGCGGATAAACATATTACAAATCTGTCTTTGTTGTCATAAGAACCATTGGTGATAATAAATAGCTTTCTTATGCCAAACAGAACTAAGCGAGCCCACAGCTCCAGAGACGATCATGAATTTCCAGCAACTGCGCGCCATACGCGAGACCGCTCGGTCCGGTTTCAATCTCACCGACGTCGCCGCCATTCTGCATGCCTCACAACCGGGAATCAGCCGGCAGATCCGCGAACTCGAACAGGAACTGGGCGTCGACATTTTCGTGCGCGCCGGCAAGCGCTTAACGCGTCTGACGCCACCGGGCGAAGCCGCCCTGCCGATCGTCGAGCGACTATTGCGCGACCTAGAGAACCTGCGTCGCGTCGGGCAGGACTTTACCGCCCAGGATTCGGGCCCGCTTTCGATCGCAGCGACCCATTCGCAGGCTCGTTATGCCTTGCCAACGGTGGTGCGCGATTTTCGCAAGCTCTATCCGGAAGTTACCCTGAACCTGCATCAGGGCTCGCCCAAGCAGGTTGCCGCGATGCTGATCTCCGGCGAAGCCGACATCGGCATCGCCACCGAGGCATTGGCACAGTACGAACAGCTGCTCGCAATGCCCTGCTATCGCTGGACCCATAGCGTGGTCGTGCCACCCGGGCACGAACTGCTCAAGCGCGAGGGCGAGCTGACGCTCGAACAATTGGCACGCCATCCGATTATTACCTACGAGTCCGGCTACACGGGACGCACCCACATCGACGACGGCTTTGCCAGCGCCGGCCTGAGTCCCAATGTCGTGCTCAGCGCCATGGACGCTGATGTCATCAAGACCTATGTCGAGCTCGGGATGGGTGTGGGGATAGTTGCCTCGATCGCCTTCGATGCAGAGCGCGATCGCAACCTGTGCGCGATCGATGCGCGCCACCTCTTCGAAGTCAATGTGACCCGCCTCGCAATCCACCGCGATGCCTGGTTGCGCGGCTATGTGTATGCTTTCATCGAATCATTTGCCCCGACCCTGACCCGTACCGCGGTCGAGCTCGCCATCAAGGGCGAATCGGCCCCCGACTGAAAAGCCCGCGCTGCGCGCGACGCGCGCTTCAGTTCAGGGCCCTGAAATAGTAGGTGGTGCTGCACAGGCCACCCTCCGGCCAGAGTGCATATCCCGGTATGTCGCCCACGCGTTGCCAACCCAGGCGTCGGTACAGGCGCTCGGCATCACCGCCCGTGACGGTATCGAGCACAAGCAGGGTGCGACCTGCCTTGCGTGCAAGCGTCTCAGCCTGACGCATCAGCGCTTCCCCAAGGCCGCAACGCCGCGCGCGACGGTGCACCAGCATCTTGGCAATGTCAGCACGATGCGGCTGGTTGTCAGGCATATCAAGCAGGACCTGCACGGTGCCATGCACCTGACCCGCTGTGTCCTCGGCGATGAGGACGAGGCGCTCACCCCGCTCTGCGGCGGCAAGCACGCCTTCCCAGAAACCAAGCGCCTTGTCCTGCGACAGGGGCGCCATGAAACTAACCGAGGCTCCTCCGGCGACACAATCGATCAGCACTTCGGCAAGCGCCTTCGCCAGCCCGGGCTCAGAACCGGCAATGCGTACCCGGATATCGTCGGCGTTCATGGCGAGTGTGCGAAGGAGCGCCGGTCGGTGGCGATCACGACCGCGTAGTGCGCCGCCGCCTTGGTTCGGTTCGCGTAGATGACTGGCCGATCGAGCGTCATCGCCATGCAATCGCCGGCACCAAGGCGATGACGCACATCGCCCAGAGTGACCTCGATGCGCCCGCCGATCACCCAGATCTGCTGTTCGATGGGTGGATCATGCGCAGTCGTTTCGTAGGCCACCCGCGCACCGGCCGGGAACTCGACCTCGACGATTTCGATAGGAGACGGCCAGTGAGGTGGGGAGACATTGCGCCGCAGGTAGCCCGAGGCCGGATCGCGCCATTGCACCTGCGCGTCGAGGCGGGCGATGGGATCAGGTCGCTTCGCGGCACTCGAGGGTGCATCTAATAGCCGCGCAAGCGGCACCCCGAGTCCGGTTGCCAGGCGCTCGAGCACCACGGCGGTCGGGCTCGCCTGGCCGCGCTCGATGAGCGAAATCATGGAACGACTGACACCCGATTTCGCCGCCAGAGCTTCGAGTGACAGGCGACGGACTGCGCGCAGCTCGCGCGCCTGCTCGGCAATGCGCTGATTGATGTCCGGAGAGTCGTTTTCCATCATATTGGATATATTATCCATCAAGATGGAAACTCGCAACAGCCCCCCCCTAAACTCCCAAGCCGATGTGCCCACGCCAGTCAGGCAGCCACTGCGTAGCCTTCTGCTGCGATCGCCCCGGCAAGGGTTTCGCGCGCCTGCTCGGATTCGATTTGCACGAGGTTCTGTGCGCGGTCGATATGCACGTGAGCGCCAGGGTCAAGCTGCTGCACGGCCTGGGTGACGGCCTTCTCGCAATGTCCGCAGGTCATGCCGGTAACGGTGAATGTCTGGTTCATGTTGTCCTTCCGGGAGTTGTCCATAGCCCAAAGGTAAAACCTTATCACCCCGGGCCACTGTCAGGCTCGCCCGACAGTAGGGGCATTCGCCGCGCCCTGCCCCGAAAATACTATATTGCACGGCATGACCCAGCAGAGCACCCTCGACATTGGCATCGGCGGCATGACCTGCGCGTCTTGCGTGGCGCGCGTCGAGAAAGCCTTAAAGAAAGTCGCGGGAGTCGACGAGGCGAGCGTCAATCTCGCAAGTGAGTCAGCGCGCGTCGTCTTCAGTCCGGACATGCAGATGGAGGCGCGTCTGCGTCGCGCAGTGCGCGATGCAGGCTATCAGGCGCGCAGCCGCGAGGAGGTGGCGGCCCAGGATCATCTGGCGCCCTGGGCAGGTTTCGCGCCTGTCGCATACGGGCTGATTCTCTCGACGCCACTCGTCTTACCTATGGCGCTTGGTTTCTCAGGCATCCACTGGATGCTGCCGCCGTGGCTGCAATGCCTTTTAGCGACTCCGGTTCAGTTCATCCTCGGCGCGCGCTTTTACAAGGCCGCCTGGCACGCGCTCAAGGCGCGAGCGGGCAATATGGATCTGCTTGTTGCGATCGGGACGACGTCCGCCTGGACACTTTCGGTGTGGCTCTGGCTGACGGGTACGCCTGATGAGCCGCAGCACCTGTACTTCGAAGGCTCGGCGCTCGTCATTACTCTCGTACTGCTGGGCAAGTGGCTCGAGTCCCGCGCCAAGCGCGAAACGATGAGCGCGATTCGCGCGCTGCGCTCGCTGCAACCCGGCCAGGTCCACTTGCGTGAGCGCGAGAGCGAGGTCGATATCTCGCTCGCGGATGTCCTCCTCGACGATCAGATCGTGATCAGGTCAGGCGAGCGGGTACCCGTGGACGGCGTGGTGCTCGAAGGCGATTCGGAGCTCGACGAGTCGATGCTGACCGGTGAGGCCCTCCCGGTAGCAAAGTACATCGGTGCACGAGTGACCGGTGGCTCCATCAACGGCACGGGACGGATCGTCGTCAGGGTCACGGCAACCGGAAGCGAGACGGTACTTGCGCGGATCGTGCGTCTGGTCGAGGATGCCCAGGCCGCCAAAGCGCCAATCCAGCGTCTGGTCGATCAGATCGCCGCTGTATTCGTGCCTGCCGTATTGCTCGTCGCGCTGGTGACCCTCCTCGGATGGATCGCGACGGGGGCATCGTTCGCCGATGCGACCATCAACGCCGTGTGCGTGCTGGTCATCGCCTGTCCCTGTGCCCTGGGACTCGCCACGCCAGTGGCAATCATGGCCGGCACTGGCGTTGCCGCGAAATTCGGCATCCTCATCAAGAATGCCGAGGCTCTGGAAACCCTGCACCGGGCCGACACGGTCGTCTTTGACAAGACCGGAACCCTGACAGTCGGAAAGCTGCGGCTGACCACTCTGGTTTGCGGCGCCGGGATCGACGAGACGCGGCTGCTGTCGATCGCTGCTGCGCTACAGACAGCGAGCGAACACCCGATCGCTCGTGCGATTCGTGATGCCGCCCGAGAGCGCCACCTCACATTCATCGATCCCGTCGAAGTCCGGGTTCTGCCCGGGCGCGGCGTTCAGGGGATAGTCGAGGGCACCACCTACATGCTTGGAAGTCTGCCCTGGATGAACGAACTGGAATACCAGCCGGGCATTCTTGCGGGAGAGACGGCGCGCCTATTAAGCAAGCCAGCGAGCCTTGTCGCGCTTGCGCAAGACGTCAACGCCAAGACGCAACTCCTGGGTCTCATGGCCTTTAGCGACACCGCCAAACCCGACGCGCGCGCAACGCTTGCGACACTGCGCGCGCGCGGTATGCGGCTCGTGATGTTGACGGGCGACAGTCGCGCTACGGCGCAAGGCATGGCAATCGAACTCGGGCTTGATGTAGAGCAAGGCGAAGTAATCAGCCAGGTGCTACCAGCCGACAAAGCCTCGGAAATCTTGCGCTTAAGGGGAGCGGCCAGTTCGCATCACCATATCGTCGCCATGGTTGGCGACGGAATCAACGATGCGCCGGCACTGGCCGCAGCCGACATCGGTATCGCGATGGCTGGTGGGAGCGACCTCGCAATCAATGCCGCCGGCATCACTCTGATGCGCGGTGATGTAGCACTCGTTGACGCCGCCCTTGACGTGTCCAGGCGTACCGTCCTGAAAATCCGCCAGAATCTGTTTCTGGCTTTCGCTTATAACGTGGCCGCGATTCCCCTGGCGGCCCTGGGCCTGCTCAACCCCGTCGTCGCGGGTGCGGCCATGGCATTGAGTTCAGTAAGTGTGATCGCAAACGCCCTGCTGCTAAGACGTTGGAGGCCCAAGCCAGGAAGGCGCTAAGGACGCTAGGTAAGGCCGCCAGTCCCGCGCGTAAAGAGGGTCAAGAACTCACGACAAAAAAGGACCGGGGCACCCAAGGTGGGCGACCCGACCCGATCAGAGTGCTCGCACGGCCCTCAATCTAAGGGACCGCTCAAGCGGCGACTGGCGCCCTAGTGGCCGCTCTTGATTGCTGCGCGCTCACGCTCAGCGCGTTCACGCTCGGCCTTCTTGGCGTCTTCCTTCGCGTCGCCGATGTGGCCTTGCACCTTGCCAATACCCTTCTCAATCTTGCCTTCGATTTCAAGGCCCTTGTTGCCAACCGCTTTCCCGGTCACTTCCTTGACCTTGCCCTGCACCTGCTTGACTTCGCCCTTGACTTGATCCTTGTTCATGCAAATCTCCTGGTGGCACTTCGTGGGATTCCCTCTGGACACTACGTGTGTAGCAGCGCCAAGTGGCCCAATCTAGTCGCCCGGTCTCCGAGTGTCGGTATGCCAACGAACCAATAGGCAAGGGCTGAATAGACTTGGCGCGGCGCTTGCCCGAAGCCGCACGTGAGCCCATCCGCCAGAGTGCACGGCGACCGAAACCGAACATTCGTGCGATGCCACACAGACTTGATCACACCCGGGCGTCACAGTCCGGAAAAGCCCGGCTCCTGCCGCTGGCTTGTTCATCCAAGTTGCGCCCGATAAGACCGGGCCAGCACTACCGGAGCCCGACCATGGACCAGGCCGTCAAGACCAAGAAGCCCTTTTTGACCGACATCAAGACCCTGCGTGAGCGCGCTAAAAAACACCTGGGCGAGGGAAACGTCACCTTCACCTATGAGGGCGACGCCAACAAGACAATCGAGATCCTGCAGGCTGTGCTTGCCACCGAGATTGTGTGCGTGCTGCGCTATACCATGCACTCGGTCGCTGCCGCCGGTCTGTCGAGCGAGGGTGTGAAAAAGGAATTCGAAGTTCATGCGGGCGAGGAACTGGCCCATGCGCTCAGTGTCGCCGAGCGCATCAACCAGTTGGGTGGCGTACCCGACTTCAATCCAAAGGGACTCGCAACCCGCTCAAGTACCGAATACGGCGACGCCGAAAACCTGGTGGAAATGATCACCGAGAATCTGATCGCAGAACGTATCGCGGTCGACCACTACCGCGAACTGGTGCGCTACTTCGGCAATGACGACCCGGGTACGCGCACGATGCTAGAAGGCATCCTCGTGACCGAAGAAGAGCACCTCAACGACATGCATGACCTCCTGGTTGCGCACCAGGGAAAGCCAACGCTGTCGCGCTAGCTCGCGTCCCCGGCGGGAATCGTCGCTTCAGAGAACCGTAAAGAAGTGGCTGCCGTCGCGCGCGAGTTGCGCGACCAAACCAAACTCCCAGTTGAGATATGCCTGCATCGCGGCGCGTGGGTTGTCGGTGCCCTCATAGGGTCGGCGATAGCGATCGATTGCGTCCGACATGAGATACGTCGCGCCCGCTTCACTGGCCAGACCCGCGCCGAACCAGGCATCGTTGCCGCCCGCGAGCACGCGCACGCGGCGCGCGCCCGACTCGGCGAGATCTCGCGCGGCAAATTTCGCGAGGAGCCCACAGGCGGAGGTGAGCACGATCTCCCCCTTGCCCGCAAGCTGCTCCAGGCGAGCGGCAAGCTCCGAGCGCAGGATCCACCGTGCGCCAGGGATGTGGCACCCCACGTAATCGCGCGATGCCTGAAGATCGAGCAGCGTGACGCCGCCAGAAGCGATCCAATCGGAAAGCTCGTCCGGGCTCACTTCTTCGACGGACCCGGGATCCGGAACCGGCGGGACCCAATCACCTGTGCAGAACTCCGCCGAGTCTTCCGTCGGCCGGGCGCTGGCGTTGAGCACCGCGACCTGCCAGCCCATCTGCGCGAGCCAGGATGCGCTCATATTGGCGCGTACCCCATCATCGTCGGTGAGCACAATGCGCGCCCCCCGCACCGGGGCATAGACGTCAGTCTCCTGCACGAGCTGCCCGCCCGGGGCGCTTCTAAACCCGCGCCGATGGCCGGCAGCGAACTCAATCGGATCACGTACGTCGAACTGGTACAGAGTTCGCGAGCTATCCGCTCGCCACTCGTCCAATCGTTCAGGACCGATTCGCGCCACACCAGCGCGCAGAGCCACCTCCTCCGCGGACTTCATCATCGAGACGCGCATCTGCGCTGTCACAGCAGGGCCATCGGAAAAACGCCGCGACTGGCCGTGCGCCAGCTTTTTACCGGCAAGGGTCCAGCCTATCGTGCCGTTGCGCAAGGCTGCAACCGGATTGGGAATACCAGCATTGATGAGCGACTGGGTGCCGATGATGCTGCGCGTGCGCCCGGCACAGTTGACGATGATGCGCGTGCCCGAATTCGGGGCGAGATGCCGCGCCCTCAGCACCAGCTCAGCCCCCGGCACGCTGGTTGCACCCGGGATGCTCATCGTCTGATACTCGTCAAAGCGCCGCGCATCGAGAACCACGACGTCGGCGCGCGAATTAAGCAGGTCCTCGACCTCTTCCGCGGACAATGAGGGCGTGTGGCGCGTCGACTCGACCAACTCGCCAAATGCCTTGCTTGGCACATTGACGTCACGAAATATTTCCAGGCCTGCCGCGCGCCACGCCGCGAGACCACCGTCCAGAAGGAAGACCTGCGTATATCCAAGTTTGCGCAGCACGGCCGCGGCCCGTGGCGCAAGCCCCTCGCCATCCTCGTAGACGGCAATCTGCACGTCGCGCCGCGGCAGGCGAGAGTAGGCCTGCAACTCCAACTGGGACAGGGGGAGGTTGGCGGCCCAGAGGGGATGGGCCTGGGCGTAGGGATCTTCCTCGCGCACGTCGAGTAGCGCGATCTCGACGCGCGACAGGAGCGCTGCCCGCACGTCGGCTGCGGTCAAGCTCGCCTCGTTAGCTGGCGCTCGATTCATCGGTGGCGCATTCGAAATGGACGTAGGCCGCTACTGGACCGCCGAATAGCCGGAAACAAAACCCTTGCGCCTGCCATCAAGGCCATAGGTCGAACGCTTTACCTGCCCGATGTCAGCGCCATAGATATGGATGCTGATCGAGTCGCGATCCTCATAAGCATTGCGCACAAGATGAATATCGCCGATCGAGGGCGACACCGCTTCAACCTGCCCGGGCACGAGCCGCACCTCCTTGCCCGAAGCGACCAGCCTGTCCGGTCCGGCAAAGTGATAAGCCTGTGAACATTCGGCACCGCGCAGCATACCGATCAGACCCCATACGGTGTGATCGTGAATCGGAGTCTTCTGGCCAGGTCCCCATACAAAGGAGATCACCGAAAAACGCGCGTGCGGGTCAATATAGAGCGGGTACTGTCGGTAGTGCTCCGGTCCGGCTACTGCGAAGGCTGCCGGCAGCCAGTCGTCGTGAGCCACCAGTGCCGCGAGAAGTCGACCGGCTTCTGCAAGCACGCGCCCTTCCGATGGATTCTCGTCGATCAGACGCGACAGCGCCTGCACGAACTCATCGAGGGCGCCGCGTGTAGCGGCCCCCCTCTTGTCGGCGGCAGTGCTCGTGGTCTCTGTCATGGCAGCGTCCGGTGTGGCCTTGATATTGAAGAATACCCGACTGCCGGATCTTCGGCGCAGCAGCCAAAGAGCGCTTGAGGCAAGGATGTTTGGCTTTTGCGCGCCGCGCGGGCCACGAGCCGCGCGCCAAATCGATCTTGGTACACTAGCATCTGCGGTGCACTCAGGCGCCCCGCCCGCCCCTGATGCCGGCCTGGCGGACTATCCAATACCATCATTCATGCCCTACGCAGACCCATCGACTCCAGCTAGCAGCTCCTTCGCCCGGCAAAGGCTTCAGGCGTGTTAGGCCCCTCCAGATTGACCCGGCTCAATGCTCCAAGGAACGTCAAGCCGGAGGCGTTCAATGTCGCCCCCGAGCTAGTTGGAATGCCGCTGGCGCGTCCATGGGCGCGCATGTGGGCCATACTCCTCGATCTGCTGGTGATCGCGATGCTCTCCAGCGTTTCGGGTCTGCTGCTGCTGACCTGCGCCGGCCTCCTGGTGGCCTACCTTATCAAGCGTGCGCCGCACCAGCGCGTCTCACGCACGCTGATCCTGGCCGCACTGACAATCGGTCTGGCAATTGGTGGCGCGCAGCAGCTCTGGGATGCCACCGGTCCCAATCACGCCACCAAGGTAAGCGAGCCCGACGAGGATGACGAGGATGCGCCGGCGGCCAACGCCAAGATGACCGACGCGGAGCGCATTGCGGATCTCACAAAGAAGCTTGAGGAGGCGCAAAAGCCCCATACCTTCAAGCCGATCGACGAGGCAAAAAAGTTCATCCGCAAGCAGGGTGTCAGTTTTGGCTGGGCCGCGCTGTACTTTTCGGTACTGCCCTTCTGGCTCGGGGGCCAGACCCTCGGCAAGAAGTTGTTCGGTCTGCGAGTAGTCGAATTGACGGGCAAGAAGCTCAAGGTCCTGCACTATTTGAGCCGCTACGGCGGCTATGCTGCCGGCATGGCGACAGGTATGTTTGGATTTGCCCAGGTTCTCTGGGATCCCAATCGCCAGGCCATCCAGGACAAGATCTCCCACACCGTGGTGGTCGACCTGCGAGCCAAGCGTGACATCCCTCCGACTCTTCCCCCAGAGTCCGAGCCCAGGCTCGCGGATGAGAAGGCAGCCAACCCGCCACTGGCAAGCGTTTAGAATCGCGGCTGCATTTAGCCAACGAACCCGCACCACCGTACCGAGAAAGGTCTTCGCATGAGAATCGCCGCCTCGCAGTCCGCCGCGCCAGCCATGGGCGCATCCTGGTTGTATGAAAGGTCTCTCGGATGGCACCTTGCTGCGGCATTCGTCGCCACTCTGTTTCTCGCGCTTTCATCCTATGTCGAGGTACCAATGTTCCCGGTGCCCATGACCATGCAGACGTTCGCCGTAACGCTTGTCGGGGCCCTGTACGGCTGGCGCCTGGGAGCGCTCGCGGTCACTGCCTGGCTCCTCGAGGCCGTGCTCGGTTTGCCGGTCTTGGCAGGTGGTGCAGCCGGCCCCGCATATTTCCTCGGTCCAACGGCTGGCTACCTGCTTGCATTTCCCTTTGCAGCGGCTCTGGTTGGCTGGCTCGTCGAACACGGGTGGAACGGTCAGCGAGCGGGCCTCTCCTTTCTCGCCATGCTGATCGGCAACTTCGTGTGCCTCGCCCTCGGGGCTGCCTGGCTAGCGGTTCTCACTGACTCCCTTACTGCACTGACTCTGGGAGTTACACCTTTTGTACTCGGGGCCGGGCTGAAGTCGGTCCTGGCGGCGGCGACGCTCTGGATCGTCGCACCGAAGACGGCGAGGAGCGCCTAAACGGTGACGGTCAGACTGCGAGCGCATCATCTGCTGTGCATGCTGACCTATCAGGGCAAGGGCTATAGTCCCGCTTTCATTGCGGGCGTTGATGCGATCGCGACGCGCATCGGCGAGGGCGAGGAAATTTCCCTGGTGCAGGGACCTGACGACATCTGCTCTCCCCTGTTGCCAGACTCCGATCCCCACTGCCTGCGCGAGAGCGCCCAATCACGCGATGAGCTTTCAAGAAGCGATCTGAGCGCATTGCTTGGCGTGTGCCTTGAGACCGGCTCATCGATCCGGATCGATCCCGCCATGCTCGAGACGATGCGTGCGGCATTTTCCAGTGGTCTCACGCGTCGCGCCTGTCAAGGATGCGAATGGCGAGAACTGTGCGACTCCATTGCCCAGGACGATTTCCGGCCGGTCGTGCTGGCGACTGTCAAGGCAGCACAAACGTAGACGAACCCGGGTCCGAGGAAACGAGATGCAGTGGCACCCGCTCGCGAGGTTCATACTCGCATCAACGAAGGAGGAGTCCCATGTCAGAGGCGACCAATCTATACGAAGCGCCCAAGGCCACGCTTGACGCGCAAGCTGAAAACCCGAGCTACGAGATTGCCGGGAGGTGGCGCCGATTGGGCGAGTACCTCGTGGATTTAATCGTCCTGCTGCTCGTAAACTTTGCTTTCGCCTTCGTGATGAAGCAGATGTACGGGAGTCACAACTGGTTTGCGATCCTCGGGTACCGCGAGGGCCTGGTCTTCGGCACAGCGCTGAACTCAACTTACTATTTCACCCTTGACGCAACGACCAACCGGACACCCGGGAAGATGCTCATGGGCACAATTGTCGTAACAGAAGACGGCGCCAAGCCGCATACCGCGCAGATTCTGGGTCGCTCGTTGGCGCGCCAAATCCCGTTCGAGTCCCTGTTCATTTTTGGACGGAAGAGACTCTGCAGACACGACTCGCTATCGCGGACGAAGGTAGTGCGCCTAAATTAGCTGATGCACTGCAGGGGCATGAAATGTCCAGCCCTGGAATGGAGTTCGTAGCGCATGACTCTCGGAGGCCCTGATATGAACGAATTCCATCCAGGGAGAAAGCCAGTTAGTAGGCGAATCCCTGCAGAAACGGGCCAAGCCACGTACGGCGATCGCGCGCTTGGCATCCACTCCGCTCATGGTTAATCTGGTCGCGACGAGGGACTTCGGTCTGAAAACGACCCACCTGGTTCCGGAGATAAATATGGAAAATGCGGACGTGGCTATCGTAGGAGCGGGTCCCGCGGGTCTCGCATGCGCGGCCAGCATTCGGGCTCTCGGTCTTCGAGTAACGGTGCTGGAAAAGTCGGATGCCGTAGGCGCAGTATGGCGACGCCACTATGATCGCCTGCACCTGCACACCGACAAGGGAAACTCGGGCTTGCCAGGTCTTCCAATGCCGCACAGTTACCCGCGCTATCCTTCGAGAGCGCAGGTAGTTCAATACCTTGAAAGCTACGCGAAGCAATTCAATCTTGAGCCGGTTTTCGGCGCCAACGTCCGAAGCGTTCGACGGGAAGGTTCCAACTGGCAGATCGAGGCGGGTGAACATAGTCTGGTCGCGCCTGCAGTCGTTGTTGCGACCGGTTGGGCTGATTTCCCCTACGAACCCACTTGGCCTGGGCAGGACTCCTATCAGGGGAGCATTATTCACAGCAGCGCCTATCGCAACCCAGCGCCCTACGCTGGCAAACGTGTCCTCGTTGTCGGTTTCGGAAACTCGGGTGGAGAGATTGCACTCGATCTGGCGGAGAAGGGGATTGACGTCTCCCTGTCGGTACGGGGTCCCGTCCAGATCCTGCCGCGCGAACTCCTGGGCCTGCCAATCCTCTCCTGGGCGATCGCGCAAAGGCATCTGCCGGCTCGACTCTCTGATTTCATCAACGCTCCGGCGATCCGCCTGGCCGTTGGGTCGCTCCGCAAATTGGGCCTGCAGCGTGCGTCTATCGGACCACGGCGCATGGTCGAGCAGACTGGCCGCGTGCCCTTGCTCGACGTCGGCACGCTTGCCAAGATTCGCGATGGGTCGATCAAGGTGAACGCCGGGATTGAAAGATTCGAACCGGGCGGTGTGCATTTTTCAGACGGCAAACAAGGGAACTTTGACGCCGTCATCCTCGCGACCGGATTTCGGCCGGATGCACGCAAGCTACTTCCCGAATCCACTGGCGTCTATGACGACACTGGAAAGCCATTTGTGACCGGAGGCCCGACCAGCGAACCCGGGCTCTTTTTCTGCGGCTTTATCACTTCCCCTAACGGGCAGTTCAGGGAGATCGGCATCGAGGCTAAACGGATCGCCGCCCACGCTCTTCGGCACGTCCGAGGATGATCGACTGCGCAAGCTTTCTCAGCCGGCCACGGGAGTCAGCGTGTGTGCGTCTCGCGCCAGACGCCAGCGGCCATCGGCGTGTTTGCGGTATATCGTGATTCGGTTGCCAGCCAGCTCAGTAACCTTCCCGCCCGCGCGGGGTGTCACGCATAACGAATCGCTGCAAACTGTGTAGCCCATATCGCCAACAACCACGACCTCTTGCAACTCGCTCACGCAGCGGATCCACGATTGCTGATGCGCAGCGGAAAAGCCTGCGGGAAATCCGTCGCGCCCGAATGGCAATCGCCCTGGATTGAGAAATACGACATCATCAGTCATCAGGCTCAGTAAGCGAGCCAGATCGCCGGCATTGACCGAATCAATCCAGATCGAATGCAGGTCACGGATAGCTCCTTCGTCAGATTCCATATTCGATTCCCCACTTTCCAGATCTTGAACGGGCCAGTCGATGAATCATCGCCAGCCCACCTTCCTGATCTTTACAAAGGCCGCTGACACCGTCGCCCTACCGACAATTCGCTGGCGCAAAGGCGGGTCGCAGCGTTGCCCAGGGCGCCACCGTGAGTCGCTGTGATGCTGCGTAGGTGTAGCTCTGGCTCGCACAAGCCCAGATGATCTGACCTTGGACACCTCTGATCAGGGGATGACCATTGATATTTGCCTGCAGCGTCAAAATATTGTCCTTACCGATCGCTGGGAGGATCGCTTGGGCGTTGTAAGTGATGGCGATGACACCGCCGTCACCGATTTCAATGGATGAGACGTATTTGGATGGGACAAATTGATAGTCCCTGGAAAGTGCTGCGGCACTCGGATCGTGCCCGGCCGCAAAGTTTTCGGCGACAATTGCCTTCGCGGCATCTGCCTGAAGAAGCCCCTGCGTGATCTTGGCGCGAACCGTGTAATCCTGATACGCCGGTAGTGCGATCGCGGCGAGGATTCCGATGAGAGCTATCCCACCGAATACCACCAGCACAACCACCAGGACGATGGCAGCTCCACCACTTGTCGATCGGCGAACGACGACCGTTCCCGCCAGCAAGTCGGACAGTGACTGGCGGCGCGCCGTGATGAGCTGAATCAGGGCTGTAAACAGCGGCCAACCGGTGAGTATGGAGACCAGTGCCCGCCAGATTCCGCGTCCAAATCCGATTTTCTCGCCAGAGCTTGCATCCACAACCGCGAGTCCGAGGAGTGAGCGCCCCCAGGTCGCGCGACGCGTGCGCGAATTCAGAAAGCCGTGATACAGGAGAATGGTTCCGACGTAGCCCAGGATCGCGGCAATCGCGCCAGCGTTGGGGTTGCCCGCAGCAGAGAATCCCGCGGCGAGAGCAACGCCGACAACACCGCAGGGAATGTAGAGAATCATGCCGTCGACAACTGCGGCACCGACGCGCGCCCAGAAGCCGCCGTAATCTCCGGCCTCGAACGCAGCCGTCGCCATCGCAGCAACTCCTTCGCTGGCGGCAGATCCACTGCTGCTTGCTGGCGCAGAGTAAATCGAAGCGCCCGTGCGGGCGCGCCGCGCCTGCGCAAGTTCTGCGTCGTAACTCTCCCGAAGGGAAGTATCCGAGAGAATGGCGTAGGCGCGCCGGACTGCAGCCATTGCTGATTCACGGTCGCCCGGACTTGCCTCCGCGATCTTGCGCATTTCCAGTTCGTATGCCGATTGAATGAGTTCCGGACTCGCCGAACTAGCCACGCCAAGCAGATCGTAGTGTGTATTCGCCATTGTTTCCGCCTCCCAACGGAATTTAAATGCAGTTTGCTTTTAGTAAATCTCTGAGGGACGCCGCCCGATTTTGAACTCACGCGCGGCTACAGCCGCCAGCTGTGCTGCAACCCATAGGTCAGCACTCATCGAGAGTGATCTCACCGACACTTCGAGTCCTGCTTGCTCAAATGTCATCGGGGATTCGGCTGGTTCTGAGCTGATATCCAATTGGCAACAGGCGCACCCCAAACCGCGCTTCGATCTCACCCCAGATTCCGCGCGGCAGAAGCAGCGCGAACAGCATGGCGGTTGCGCCCAGACCAATCAGGTACTTCACACCCTCTGCACCGAAGAAGGTTTCAATCAGGAAAAACAATATCGCACCCAGGATCGGACCCTCATAGGTTCCGATACCGCCAACCAGAACCATGAAGATCATGTAGGCAGTCCACTGCACGCTAAAGTAGGTCTTGGGCTGGAAAGTGATTGAAGTAGCAACCCACAAGGCACCCGCAATCGCGCAGCCAAAGGCCGAGAGTACGAATATCAATTGCTTGGACGAGAATACGCGCACCCCGATCGAGGCTGCGGCCTCCTCATTGTCGCGAATCGCCTGGACGGCCGAGCCAATCCTGCCGCGCAACATGAAAAATACCAGCCACCCGAGAAAGGCCACCGCCACGAGAGCCGCCCAATAGGTGTCATTGCGACGCTCGATCGCGTCATAGCGCTGCAAGGCAATCAGCGACGTGCCAGTCTCGCCCTGGACCAGATTGTCGAGATTCACGAGCAGGTGCGCGAGTTCAGCCACGACCCACATGCCAATCGCGAACTCCCCCCCGCGCAGGCGCAGCATGAAAGTCGAAACGGGCAAGGCCACTACAGCGACCAGGAGCCCGCCCAGAAGCAGTGCCGGGTAGGGACTGACACCTGCATCGGCCAGGCGCACCGCTGCGTATGCTCCAAGGCCGAAGAAGGCCTGATTGCCGATGGACACGAGGCCAGCGTAGCCGGCCAGCGCATTCCACATCAGCGCCAGGATCCCGTAAATGAAGAGGGCGGTAAGGCGATCGACGACGGTCGCACTCAAAAAAAATGGCCCGAAAGCGAGCAGCATTTGGCCGATCAGCACAAAGGCCACCGCGATCTTCGACTGCCTCGTCCAGCGCTCGACTGTGAAGGGCTGTGTACTCACGATGCCGTCCCCGACAAGCGTGCACGCAAGACCGTAAAGTAGTGACGCAGTCCCTGCGTGAAATACAGGCGCGCGAGCAGTATCGCAAGGAAAGTCAGGTGGCCTGCAATCAGGAATCCCTGGGGATTGAGCTGGGCACCGATGCTCTGCGCAACACCGAGCACGATGCCACCAAGGAGCGTCCCCCAGAGCGAACCGGCGCCCCCGATCACCACGGCCTCGAAGGCGAAGATCAGTTGCTGGGGTCCCGTATAGGGATCGAAGGTCGCACGCATCGCGAGAAACGCCCCGGCGATGGCGACCAGTACCATGGTGATTGCAGTCGACGCCGCGTAGACCGAAACCGCATTCACGCCAACCAGGCGCGCCGTCTCGGAATCCTCGGCGGCCGCACGGATGCGCCGCCCGAGGGCGCTGTAACGCAGCATGAGATGCAGGCCGCCCAGGAGCACCAATGCGACGACGAAGGTCAAGAGCGACAGCTGACCAACACTGATGTCGTCCGTCAGGGACCAGCTATCGTAGCCCAGGGTATCTATATAGGGAGACAGCGAGCGGGTATCCGCGCCGAACTGGTCGAACATCGAATTGTCGAGCACCGTCGCGAGCCCGAAGGTGCTCAGGATTGGGACCAGCGCGCCGGCGCGCGCACTGCGCTCCAGGACCACGTGATGCAGCACCCAGCCGATGATCGCCATGATGGGAATGACGGCGAGCAGCCCCAGAAATGGCGAAATTCCGAAATGTTCGGCCAGCACGAACAGCATATAGGCCGCCATCACAGCGAGGCTGCCGTGTGCCAGATTGATGATCCGCATCACGCCGAACATGAAGGACAGCCCGCAGGCGAGAAGTGCGTAGTAGCCGCCCAGGAGCACCCCCTGCACGATCTGATTGACCCAGATCATGCGCCCACCTTCGCGCTCGGAGCGCGATTGCCAAAGTAGTACTCCATGACCTGCTCGCGGCTCATCTGATCGGCGCGGCCTTCTGCAACGATGCCACCTTCGAGCATGCAGACGATGCGATCGGCGACGGCGAAAGTGCGCTTTAGGTCCTGCTCGACCAGAACGATCGTGACGCGCATGGCAAGCAATGCCTGCAGCGACGCGTACACGCCCTCGACAGCCAGCGGTGAGAGGCCGAGCGACACTTCGTCTAGCAGAAGAATGGTGGGGTTGAGCATCAGGGCTCGACCAATGGCGGTGGCCTGCTGCTGACCCCCAGAAAGTTCGCCCGCGCGCGCCTTGAGTTTGGGTTTGAGCTGCGGGAAGGCCTCGACCACCGTGTCGAGATTCCACGGCCCGCTGCGGCGCGCCGAGCGCGACACCATAAGATTCTCGGCAACGCTCATGTCAGCGAACAGGCGTCGTCCTTCGGGGACGAGCGCAATGCCCGCAGCGGCCCGCTTGTGGGCCGGCGTGGCGGTTATATCCACTCCATCGAGGAGCACCTGACCGGAAAAAGCCGGATGCACGCCGGCAATGGTTCGCAAAAGCGTAGTCTTGCCTGCGCCATTGGCACCCACCAGGGCCACTTTTTCGCCGGCAGCGATGTCGAGCGTCAGGTCACGAACCGCAGTCAAAAGGCCGTGGCGCGCCGTCAGTCCTTGTATCTGCAGGGCGCTCAATGTCCGCCCCCGAGATAGGCATCCACGACACTCGCGTCAGTCAGCACCGTCTTGGGGTCACCGTCCGCAATTATTCGGCCTGCGTCCATACAAACGAGTCGCCGGGCGATTTGCAGAAGAACATGCACGATGTGCTCGATCCACACGATCGCGATGTCGCGCTGCTGCAAAATGGCTATCGTTGCCACCAGCTCGGACGCTTCGCCATCGGTCAGACCACCGCCGATTTCGTCAAGCAGCAGGACGACGGGCGCGCTGGCGAGCGCACGTGCCAGTTCGAGCCGTTTGCGATCGAGCAGGCCCAGAGTCTCGGCACGGCGATTCGCGAGCTTTAGCATGCCACACAATTCCAGAGCGTCGCTGGCGTGATCGTAGGCAGCAGTGCGCGCAAATCCGCCGCCGTGGACTGCTGCCGCGAGAACGTTCTCAAAGACCGTCATGCCGCTAAATGGCCGCGGAATCTGGTGGGTTCGGGCGACGCCCAGACGACAGCGCCTGGCCGCGTCCAGATGCGTCACATCGGTGCCGCAAAAGGAAATCGAACCAGCCGATAGCGTGTGGGAACCGGACAGCGCGCCCATCAGGGTCGTCTTGCCAGCGCCATTGGGGCCGACTATGCCAATGGCGTCGCCGCGCGCTACCGTGAAATCGACCCCGTCGAGCACGACGAGCGCACCAAAGCTCTTGTGAACCGCGTGCGCCGACAGCAGGATGCCGTCGGCGCCCGGGGTGTGGCGTGGTTTCGCGACTTTAGGCAAACGGAAGCAGTTTAGCCGCTACCGGAACGTTCGGATCGGTGGCGTTCTCGGTGATCACATAGTCGAGCTTGAACTTCGAACCGGGAGCGGCCTTGACCCACTGCGTTCCGATGATCGGCGTGGCCGACACATTGGGGAAGGGCCCCTTGTTGAAGTCGACCGTGCCGACCATCGTGGTGGCCTTCAGGGTGCTCAGCGCCTTGGCAACGCTGGCCTTGTCCTTGGCATTAGCGCTCGCCTTCAAGGCCTCGAAACCGGCGTCGAGCAGCGACATCGACGCGCCGAGCTGCTGGTTCCATTGCTTGCCGGTCTTCTTCTCGTAGCCGTCGGCCAACTCCACGCCCGAAACGCCAGTCAGCGCTGACTTGTAGGGATAGTTCTTGTGCCAGTAGCAGGCGCTCGCAATATTGAGGCCAAGCGGACCGAGCGACTCGATCGATGAGGGGAACAGTCCGGTCTTTGCGACCTGAACGATCTTGGTCATCTTGGTGTAGCCCTGCTGGGCCGCCTGACGCCAGAAGGCAGCGAAGTCGGGCGGGATCGGGAAGGAATTGAAGATCTCGCACTTCTCAGCCTTGAACTTGGCAATCTGCGCCGAGTAGTCGGTCGTGCCATCTTCGTAGGGCCCGGCATCAACGATGGTAAAGCCGTTGGCTTGCAGGGCCGGTGCGAGGTGCGCGCGAATGGCGTTGCCATCGGCATCGTTCGGATAGAGAACACCAACTTTCTTGTTGGTCGGGATCTCCGCCCACTGCGAGGTATAGCACTTGACGAACTCACCCACACCAAACGAGAAATGGTAGGTCCATTTGAAGGGCGACGGTTGGTCGTGCTTGGCGCCGCGACCGAAATACCACGCTTCCCAGGGCACGATGGTCGACACGCACGGCACACCCGCTGCCTCGCAGGCGTCCGACACCGGATTGACGGTCTCAGGCGTCGAAGTTGCCAGCATCAGGTCAATCTTGTCAGTATTGATCAGCGCCTTGGCAAGCTGGCTCGCGCGCGCCGGATCGGACTGGGTATCACGGTCGAGGATTTCAACGGCATAGTGCTTGCCACCCACCGTGATGCCTGCAGCGAGCGTCTTGCGCGCGACTTCGAGTACGTATTCGTCACCCTCTCCGAACCCGGCCAAAGCGCCCGAACGCGGGCTGATGAAGCCAACCTTGAGCGTGCCGGCGGCATCGGCACCCTGGGCAAATACCGATGAGGGATTGATCAGCATCAGTCCCGCCGCACCCGCCATGCCAAGCATCTCGCGGCGCGTGATATTGCGGGTCTCGTCGGGAACTTCCGGAATCTGTTTCTCGTCCATCTTCGGTCTCCTGGTTTTCGAAGGTGCGGATTCATATCCGTTGCGCAATTGCAGTGGATTGAACCGCTTTGTTTTCAGTGCGCAACATCACCCGATCAGCCGGGTATCAGTCGACACATTCTAGCCAAGCCGCATCGGCCCGTCAGCGTCCAAGATCGCGCCCTGTTTTGAGACGGGCCTTTGGCAAGCCGAATATACGCCTAAACCACCCGTTCTCATGAGCTTGGCGCACTATCGCCCGCGAGCGCGTAGCGCCATATTGGCGAGCTGCGCAATCAAGTCAACTAGGGTGATCCCTTGTGTCTGCGGAACCTGCGACTGCTATCCCTCTGCGCTCGCCCGGAGTCCGGCCTCGCGCGGCGAGTCCATCGCGACCACTCATTGACCGAAGTCGAGCGGCAGCCCTACATAATTCTCCGCTATGGTGCGTGACCCCGCGTCCGAGTTGAGCAGGTATTCGACTTCAGCCTGCTGGAATTTGGCGACGATCGGACCATCATCCGGGAAACGATGCAAGAGCGATGTGAACCACCAGGAAAAGCGTTCGGCCTTCCAGATGCGAGCGAGGCAGCGCGCCGAGTAGCCGTCGATGCCCTCTTCCGACCGGTCCGAGTAATACTGGATCAGGGCAGCCGAGAGATACTTGACGTCGGTGGCCGCCAGATTGAGGCCCTTCGCGCCCGTGGGTGGCACGATGTGTCCGGCGTCCCCGGCGAGAAACATTCGACCAAAGCGCAGCGGCTCGGCAATAAAGCTGCGCAGGGGCGCGATGCTTTTTTCAATCGAGGCGCCCGTGACGAGGCGCTCACGGCCTTCGCCATCCAGACGCAGGCGCAGCTCCCTCCAGAAGGCTTCATCGCTCCACTGCTCGACCTTATCGGTCAGGGGCACCTGGAGATAATAGCGGCTGCGGCTCTTGCTGCGCTGGGAGCACAGCGCGAAACCGCGCGTGCTGTTCACATAGATCAGCTCGTCTGACACCGGTGGCGTATCCGACAATAGTCCGAGCCAGCCGAAGGGATAGACCTTCTCGTATTCGGTGATTGCGCCACGCCCGACGCTGGCACGGCAGACGCCGTGAAAACCATCGCAGCCGGCGATGAAATCGCAGCTGATCTCATGCTGTTTGCCATCCTTCTCATAGCGCACGCTCGGCGTGCGGCCATCGAAGTCGTGCACGCTGACGTCCTGGGCCTCGTAAATCGTTGAGAGGCCTGCGGCGGCGCGCGCCTGCATCAGGTCGCGCGTCAATTCAGTCTGGCCGTAGACCATGACGTTCTTGCCACCGGTGAGCCGATTCATGTCGATGCGATGGCGCACACCGCCAAAAAGCAACTCAAAGCCGCCGTGCACCAGGCCCTCCCGATGCATGCGCTCGCCAACCCCGATTTCATCGAGAAGGTCCATCGTGACCTGCTCGAGGATCCCGGCACGGATGCGGCCAAGCACATAGTCACCGGTCTGGCGCTCGAGAATCACATTGTCGATGCCCGCCTTGTGAAGCAGTTGCCCGAGCAGCAAGCCCGACGGACCGGCACCAATGATTGCAACCTGGGTGTGAATGGATTTGGCCACAGGCGCGCCCTACACTCGTTGCCAGCTTGCGCCAACCGGATCCTGCCCACTCACGCGACGCATCTCAGGCAGCGCTCTGTGCCGCGCCAGGCGCTAAAGTGCCATCCGCGGCCCCGTCAGCGGCGCGTGCGCCAAGACCCAGCAGGCGCATCGCGTTTTGCTTCAGGATTAGCGGCTTCACTTCCTCCTTAAAGCCCGCCCCGTGAAAATCCTTGATCCAGCGCTCGGGCGTGATGAGCGGGAAGTCCGATCCGAAGAGGATGCGGTCTTTCAGTAGCGTATTGGCGTATTGCACGAGTTGCGGCGGGAAATATTTCGGACTCCAGCCCGACAGATCGATCCAGATGTTGGGCTTATGCATGGCTAGCGAGATCGCCTCGTCCTGCCAGGGCCAGGACGGATGGGCGATAACGATCTGCATGTCGGGAAACGCGATTGCCACGTCCTCCAACAGCATCGGATTCGAGTTCTGCAGACGCAATCCGCCGCCGCAGCGCATGCCACTGCCGATGCCGGAATGCCCGCTATGAAAAATCGCCGGCAGCTTATGGTGAGCGATCACCTCGTAGATCGGCCAGGCCATCTGGTCGGCCGGCTCGAATCCCTGCACGGTCGGGTGAAACTTGAAGCCGCGAACACCGTACTCCTCGATCAGCTTGACGGCCTCGCGCGCACCCATCTTGCCCTTATGCGGATCGATGCTGCCAAAGGCGATCATGATGTCGCTATTGGCCTGGGCAGCTTCGGCAATCTCTTCGTTGGGGATACGCCGCCGACCCAGTTGCGTCTCGGCATCGACCGTGAAATTGACGAAGCCAATCTTGATCTGGCGATAGTAGGCGATGGTTTCGTCCATCGTCGGGCGCCGGCTCGAACGAAAATACTTGTCGGCGGCCCGGTCATATTCCTCACCATAGTTGTCGAATGGATTGCGACACGACACCTCGAGGTGGGTATGGGTGTCGATCGCGATCAGATTCTCAAGATCCATTGCTATCCTCGGCCAGATATTGCCCCCGACAAGGCAGGCAGGGTGCGCTTGCTGCAGCGCGACATCGACTGCACAGTCTGCTTCAGACCTCGAAGAATACCGCGTACCCGGAGCCGGCGTCCTATTGCCGCGCGGAATTTTCTCCTCTACATTGCAGGCTCGCGCGGGCGCGATCGCACCAACCAAGCGCAGCGGGGGCTTCACATGCCACTAACCTCGCACGGGCCCGCACGAGACCGAAAGCAAGACCGGCGCCGCAGAGCGCCAGCGCAAACGAGACATCCCGGTGTGCGCAGCCGGATCTGGAGCACTTCCCCTGGCCGATCGCGATCCACAGTCGCGCGGCGACTTGCAGGACACCTAATATCTGAGGACAGGCAATGAATCTACTCGACCCGGCAAAATTCGGAGAGCGCATCTTTTGCGGCACCTGGGAGGCGGCGGCGGAAAGCCACCCGCTGCAGGAACCGGCAACTGACGAGCCGATCTTCAAGCTCGGCCATGCGAGTCCCGCAGACGTCAAGAAGAGCGCCGCAGCGGCACGACAAGCGCAACTTAAATGGGTCAAATTGCCGCGCAAGGAGCGCGCCGCCGTATTTGCCAAGGCGGCCGAGCTCCTCGAGAGCCACGGCGCCGAGTTGACGCCACTTCTGATGCGCGAATCGGGCTCGATCGGCCCGAAGATCGGCGTCGAGCTGGAAATGGCTGCCGGCATCTGCCGCGAGGCAGCGGCGATGATCAACCAGCCCTACGGACTGATGCTGCCGGCCGACAACGGCCGCCTGTCGCTCGCGCGCCGCGTCGCCCACGGCGTGGTCGGCGTGATCTCGCCGTTCAATTTCCCGCTGATTCTCTCGATGCGAGCGGTAGCACCGGCGCTTGCGGCCGGCAATACCGTGGTCTTAAAGCCCGACCTGCGCACGCCCATGCTGGGAGGTTTTCTGATCGCGCGCGTTTTCGAAGAAGCCGGCCTGCCGGCGGGATGCCTGCATGTGCTGCCTGGTGCGGCCGCCGTTGGCGAGGCGATGTGCACGGACCCTAATATCGCCATGATCTCCTTTACGGGTTCAACCAATGTCGGTCGGCGGGTGGGAGAACTGGCGGGCAAGCATCTCAAGAAGGTAACCCTTGAGCTCGGTGGCAAGAATTGCCTCGTGATTCTTGAGGACGCCGATGTCGCAGTGGCCGCGTCCAACGCCGCCTGGGGCGCCTACCTGCACCAGGGCCAGATCTGCATGGCCACGGGCCTCGTATTCGTGCACGAAAAGATCTACGAGCCCTTCCTTGCGGCACTGATCGAGAAAGCCCGGCACCTGCCGGTGGGGGATCCTGCCAGCGGCCAGGTCGCCCTCGGGCCGATCATAGACAGGAAACAGGCCGAGCGCGTACACGCCCTGGTGTCAGACACCATCGCTGCCGGCGCAAAACTCGAGGCCGGCGGCACGCATGAGGGCAGCTTCTACAAGCCGACCGTTCTGACCGGGGTCAAGCCTGGCATGCGCAGCTTCGACGAAGAAGTGTTCGGTCCGGTCGCCTCAGTCATCAAGTTCAAGGACGAAAGCGAAGTCGTCGCACTTGCCACCCGTTCCGAGTATGGACTCTCGCTTGGCGTGATTACCCGCGACACCGGGCGGGGTCTGGCGCTTGCAGAACAGATTCCAACCGGCATTGTCCATATCAATGACCAGACGGTCGGCGACGATCCGACCATTCCCTTTGGTGGACGCGGCGCCTCAGGCAATGGCGGCCGCCATGGCGGCCCGGCCAACTGGGAGGAATTCGCGCAATGGCAGTGGGTCACCATCGACGCCGCTGCCCATCCCTATCCCTTCTAGGGTCTGGTAAGCGCAAGACCGGGAGCAACGATGCAAATCAAAGCCGCAGTCACCCGTGCCCCGCATGGCCCTCAATCGCTCGAGTCGCTCGAGCTCGAGGAGCCACGCAGCGACGAAATCCTTGTGCGGGTGGTTGCGACCGGCGTATGCCACACCGACATCGCCATGCGTGACCAGGCTTTTCCGGTTCCGCAGCCGATCGTGCTCGGTCATGAAGGGGCCGGCTTCGTCGAGAAAATCGGCTCCGCGGTAACGCGCGTCGCAGTCGGCGACAGCGTCGTGATGAGCTACAACTCCTGCGGGGTATGCGAGAGCTGCGTCGAGCATGAGGCGACTTACTGCCACGATTTCTTTGGCCGCAACTTCGCGGGTGTACGACCCGACGGTTCGTCGGCGCTCTCGAAGGGCGGCGAAAAGATCCACGGCAATTTCTTCGGCCAATCGTCCTTCGCGAATTTTGCGCTCTGTCATGAACGCAATGTCGTCAAGGTACCCGAAGGCGCGCCGCTTGAACGCCTCGGTCCGCTCGCCTGTGGTATCCAGACCGGCGCCGGTGCGGTGATCAACGCCCTGAAGGTCGGCGTCGGCAAGTCCATCGCCGTATTTGGAACCGGATCAGTCGGCCTGTCGGCGATCATGGCGGCGCACGTCGTGGGTGCCACGACAATCATCGGCATCGATCTGAACGCCCAACGCCTCAAGTTGGCAAGGGAGCTCGGCGCGACCCACACGATCAACGCAGGGTCTGAGAACGTACTCGAGCAGATCATGTTGATTACCGACAGCGGCGTGCATTTCGCGCTGGATACGACCGCAAACGCCAAGGTCATCCGCCAGGCGGTGGAAAGCCTGACCCTGCGAGGCGAATGCGGTCTCGTCGGCGCGTCCACCGCTGGCACGGAAATCAGCCTCGATGTGCTGCACCTGATGACCGCGGGACGCAAGGTACGCGGCATCGTCGAAGGCGACAGCGTGCCGGAGATATTCATCCCGCAGCTGATTCAATTGCACCTGCAGGGCCGATTCCCGTTCGACAAGATGCTGCGCTACTACGACTTCGCCGATATTAATCAGGCGATTGCCGATTCGGAATCCGGTGCAACCATCAAACCGGTCTTGCGCATGACACGCTAAGGAGGGGAAAGCTGTGCGGCATGCGCAGCATTTCGACTGCGCATGCCCTGCCCTTCAAGTCAGGATTGTGCTGAGAGTCATCCCGCGAATGCTCGTTCAAGTGCGGCGATGTCGATCTTGGCCATTCTCAGCATCGCGTCCGCGGCGCGCTTGGACTTCATTGGATCAGAGTCCGACATCATCCGCGTCAGGACGGTCGGGGTAATCTGCCAGGACACCCCGAATCGATCAGTCAGCCAGCCGCATTGACTCGGGGAGCCGCCTTTGCAGAGCGCCGACCAATAGCGATCCACTTCGTCCTGGTCATCGCAGTGGACGACAAACGAGATCGCGCGATTAAAGGGGTCGAGCGGTCCCGCACTCATCGCAGTGAATGACTGGCCAAATAAAACGAACTCGACGACTTTGACGGATCCGGCGGACCCACTCGGTGAGTCCGTCGGCAGAACGCTCACCCGAACGACACGCGAGTCCGGAAATATCGAGGCATAGAAGCTTGCCGCTTCCTCCGCCTCGCGTGAGTACCATAAAAAAGGTGTAATTTTTTGCATGCATTCTCCCCGTCGGCCTGCAAATGAGAATCGCTCAGCATCTCTCAAATACGAGGTGCATCGATCATGCGAATGCTAGTCGAGCTCGCAGCGCACTTCAATATCCCTTCGTGATCAAGTTCTTAGCTCGCCCCAGAAATTCGAGTCCCCGATCGCTCCCACAAGCGCGCGTGCCTTCGACACAGTTTGAACTGCGATTGCATGCGCATCAACACTCAGGTACTCGCCTGGCGAATTCCCTGAAACCGCCTATGATGGGTTTCATGGGCAGATAAAAACCTGGTTCGCAAATCACCGGGACTGTTCTGGTGTGATGCGACTCACGCAAAACGCCCTATCCGCAGATCAATCCCCCCAACACACATCCGGACACAGAGCCATGGCCTGCGCACAACCAAAGCCCAGGACAGCGGCTTTGTCCGTCCGCTTGCCGCATTGGGCGGCCCTGATTGGACTGCATTGATTCATTGCACTCAAAGATGGTGAAATCATGACTCTCATTCTCGATAATCTTGGCACGATCGGCTGGATCGTTGCGGTCCTGATTGTCGTGTCGCTCTACCGCTGGATACTGTGGTTGTTTGGCGTAATCATCGTGCCCAACGATTCCATTGGCATTGTCACCAAGCGTTTCACGCTTCTCGGAAGTCACCGAACTCTGCCCGATGGGCGCATCGTCGCCCTGTATGGCGAGGCCGGCTACCAAAGCGATACGCTCGCGCCCGGATTGCATCTGGCACTCTGGCCGTGGCAGTTCAGCGTGCACCTTGAGAAGTTCTTCATCGTGCCACCCGGCAAGATCGGCCTCGTCGAAGCCTGTGACGGCAAGCCGCTCGCCAGCGGACGCATTATCGCGCGCCAGGTGTCCTGCGATACCTTCCAGGATGCACGCGCCTTTCTGGAGAATGACGGTGAGCGCGGGCCGCAAATGGAAGTGATTCCACCGGGCACCTATCGCATCAATTCGCTGCTTTTCACGGTGACGATCGCTGACGTGATCAGCATTCCTCCGGGCAAGATCGGCGTGGTTGAAGCGCGCGACGGCGCAGCTCTCGGCGCGGGCCGGATCATCGCGCGCCAGGTGCAGTGCGACTCGTTTCAGGACGGGCGCGCTTTTCTTGCCGGGGGCGGCGAACGCGGACCGCAGATGGGCATCATCTCGCCCGGGACCTATCGCATCAACACGCTACTGTTCAATGTGCAGCTGTCCGATGTGGTCGACATTCCTGACAACAAGGTCGGTATCGTCACAACCCGCGAAGGCAAGCCGCTGGATGCAGGTGAAATCGCGGGACCTGCGGTGCCTGACCACAATATGTTTCAGAACCCCGACGCGTTCGTAAGAAATGGCGGCTGCAAGGGATTGCAGGAGCAGGTGCTGCTCGCCGGCCGCTACTTCATCAATCCGCGCTTTGCAACCATTGAGATGGTCGATATGATCGAGGTGCCGATTGCCCACGTTGGCGTCGTCATCGCGTTCGTAGGCAAGGAGGGCAAGGATGTCACGGGCGACGCATTTCGCCACGGGAATCTCGTCAGTCGCAACGAGAAAGGTGTCTGGGTGGATCCGCTTGATCCAGGTAAATACCCAATGAACCCTTATACGCACAAGGTCAGCAATGTCCCGACTGCCAATGTGGTTCTCAACTGGGCGACCGGCAAAACCGAAGCTCACAAACTCGACGCCAACCTGTCGACGATCACCGTGCGCTCGGCCGACGGCTTCAAGTTCAATCTGGATGTCTCGCAGATCATCCACATCCCGCGCAACGATGCTCCGAAAGTCATCGCGCGATTTGGCGGGATGCAGGCTTTGGTGACCCAGGTTCTTGAACCGACCATTGGCAACTACTTTCGCAACGCGGCTCAGGGTTCGGACATCATCGACTTTCTCAAGAATCGCTCGACACGCCAGAACGAGGCGCGCGAGTCGATCTCGAACGCCCTGAAGGATTACAACGTCGGAGCGGTGGACACGCTGATCGGGGATATCGTGCCGCCGGAGGAGTTGATGAAGACCCTGACGGACCGCAAGCTCGCCGAGCAGGAGCGCGTGACCTTCGATACGCAGCGCATGGCGCAGATAGTCAGGCAGGAGCTTGAACAGGCAACGGCGCTCGCAGCCACCCAGGCCAAAGTGGTGGACGCCGAACGACGCGTCTCGATTGCCGAGTTTGACGCCAGGTCGACCGTCAAGGCCGCCGAGGGTGAAGCCCAGGCGAAGACCATCAACGCCGAGGCCGACTCAAAGGTACTACGCATGGTCGGCGAAGCTGAAGCCGACAAGGTCAGTGCCGTCGGCGGAGCCGAGGCCGAGGTGATCAAAAAGAAGATCGACTCGATGGAGTCAGGCAACTACGCGATCGTCCAGGTCGCGCAGGCCCTGGCGTCGGCCGGTGTCAAGCTGGTCCCCGATATCGTCGCCGGCGGCGTATCAGCTGCCCAGGGTGGAACGCTGGTTGACGTCCTGCTGGCTAATCTCGTTCGAGATAGCGTGCGGCACGAACCCGCGCACTGAGGATGGACCGGGCCCGTAATTCGAAGCCCGGGCAGGAAGCTGGCGGGGGCGCGTCGCGAGAGCACGCGTCCCCGTCACTGAGACTTATCCTGCACCTCAAACCGAAACAGCCCCGCAGCCCCGCGCCTAGCGACTCAATCCGAATCTTGCTGCACTACGCAAGCGTGCACGTTCCTTTTCCACCTCGCGGTTGCGTGGCTCGGCATTGGTGACGAGCGACGCGATGAGCAATTGCGCGGCCGCTGCTACCTCGTCGACCGCACGCTCGAAGGCCGGCGCGTTGGCTTTTGATGGCGCCGTAAATCCGCTGAGCTTGCGAACAAACTGGATGGATGCGTCACGGATCTCGGCATCGCTTGCCGGCGGCTCGAAATTGAACAAGGTCTTGATGTTTCTGCACATGTTGACTCCGTCGGTGGCTCCGGCACCACGAGATGCCGACCCTGAATTGGACGCGTAATCTGGACGGCCTGCAAGATTGGCCGCTGCGTGACAGAATTCGCGTGCGTTTCGCGGCAACTGGTCGCACACTTATATACACACGTGTGTTGCCCGGTCGCGGGCGTCACACGGACCATGAACCGACATAATCGGGTTCGCAAGATGCGCGAGTCGCTTAGGGGGGCGCGTGAGCAAAGCCAGGAACTTACTGCTGGGCGGCGGCGCCGTGGTCGCAGCCGTCTTGGTGGGCGCACTTGCATTTCACAAGTTTCACCCGAACCCAGGTGCGAGCTCACCTGCCGCAATCCAGTCGACCAGTAGCGGCGCCCCGGCGACCGCTCCGACAGCGCCGGCCACGAATCCGGCAGATGCTGCCGCCCCTGCTCCTGCCCCTGCCGCGACGGCCGCCAACGTCGCAGGGACAATCGATCTGGTCGATGGCGAAGCCAGCATCGAGGGCGCTGATCACCAGACGCGCGTGCCCGAAGTAGGCGCAAAGCTCTATGAGGGTGATACGGTCGCCACACATGGCGGCGCCGAACTGCATATCGCCACGGCCGATGGCGGCTTTATCGCCGTGCGACCGGACTCCAGCATTCGCTTTTCGAGCTACCAGGCCAATGGCGATGCAAGTGACCACAGCGAGATCAACCTGATCCAGGGCAGCTTGCGCTCGATCACCGGCTGGATAGGCAAGACCTTCCCCCAGAACTATCACATCACCACGGCCTCAGCGACTATCGGCATTCGCGGCACGGATCATGAGCCGGCTTACTTTGCTACCGATACGGCGGACACGCCTGCCGGAACCTACGATCGCGTACACATTGGCGCCTCGACCATCAAGACGCAGGCCGGACAGATCGACGTGGCGTCAGGACAGGTCGGCTTCACCGCACACAACGCGACGACTGCACCCCATGTGCTCAAATCAGTACCGCATTTCTTTGAGACTCCCCACAAGCACGATGCCGTGTTCGTCGGCAAGCATGCTGCGGTGCTAGCGACCCTCGAGCAAAAACGCAGCGCACGCCAGGCGGCGGTGCACGGTACGCCACCCGCGGCCGTGCCGCGTCCTGGCGCCGTGCATGAGGCGCCGGCTCAGCATCCGGCCGTAGCGCCTCACCAGCTTCCCGAGGCACGCACACCGGAACGCGCCATGCAACGCGGCGAGCCAGCGCGACCCTCTGTGACGCATCCGCTGGAGCCGGCGCGCCAGCCGCTCGCACGGCCCGGTCAGCCAGGTGCGCCCCAGCCCGCGAATCCCGCACGTGCACAATTGCCGGGAAATGCGGCCCAGCCAACGGCGCACCCACTGGTACCACAAGCCGTGCCGGGTGCACGTCCTCTCCCGGGACAGCAGGCCGTTACTGCCGCCCGTCCTGGATTGCCGGTTCCGGGACCGCAGCCGCGCGCCCCGATTCCCCAGACAGCCGTTCGGCCCGGAGCACCGCCCGCTCAAGCGCCCAAGCCCGCCACAGCTGCGCCAGCTCCCGCCCAGCGCCCGGCGACACCCCCAGCCAACGGACAGAATCCGCCGGCCAATCCCCAGCAATGATTGTTTGAGTGCCCGGGTGCCGCCAGCGCTCGCAGCGCAACGGTGGCTACTCGCTCGCTGTGGTCAGCGGCGCTGTGCGCTGGTGCTCGAGCTGGCGCGATTGTCTGATACCGAAATGGTAAAGCACGTTGCGCAGCAGAATCTGCAGGCGCGGATCCACCGGTAGCACCCAGCTGAACGCGATGGCACCGGCGTGGAATACGCGACCGCCATCGGGACGTTCCCAATAGATCATCTCGGCCGACAAGCCGCCCTGCCAGCCGATCCTGCGTCCGAAATAGTCGAAGTAAACATCATCGGATCCCGGAGCGGCGCGCGTGCCAAGCGCGATGGTCGTGATGCCCGCGGCTTCTGCGGGCAGACTCGCGCCCTCCGGAACGACAGTCGTCACTCGCGCCAGCGTTGCCAGTCGTACGTCCCATTCGTGGCCGACCGCGCATCGACCGGGCTCACCGGGGAATTCGCCGAATCGGCTGCCAATGGCGAGGTTTGCGACCTCCGGGGTATTGAAAAGGAAATGGCCTGGGACAATCGTCTCGTAGACCCCGAAATCGGTCGCCTTGCTGACGGCCCATCCGAGGGTCTCAAGGCCAACCAGTCGCCATGCGGGATAGCCACATTCGCGCATCAAGCCGCCGCGCCCCCGATCCTGCGAGTGATAAGACTCGCCCATGTTCACTCCCGCCTGACCACCCGAGCCGACGCCCAGCTTGCGGCACTCCATGACGCTTCCGTCACCATTGAAAGTGGTGCGCCAATAGATCGCGTTGCCGGAGAGCACGATGGCATCACCGCCCTCGTGCAGATAGCGCTGCAAGCCTTCGTAGGCGGCAAGCGACCAGTACTCGCTGTGGCCGTTGATTATCAGCGCGCCGTAGGCCTTCAGGCACTCCGGATTAACATGCAGATCGTAGTCGCTCACTACATCGAATTCGTAGCCCTGCTCATAGAGCCACTGATGCAGGCAGAGCTCGTTTTTTACCCACTGACCGTAGTCGTTGCCCAGATCCTTGTAGCGCACATCCGGCGCTGCATTGGGCCAGGGCATGCGCATGCCCGAGTAATAGCTTGGCTGCCCCGCTCGGTGACTGCGGTAGCAGGAAAAAGCGGGTGCCTGCGGGTCACTGTTCTCGATTCCGCGCGAGCCCCAGATTGGCGCGGGTTCCTGATTGTGCGCAAACGGGGTCGATGCATAGGCACGCCAGCTGCTGGTGGAACAGACGACCAGGAGCGGTGCCGCGGCGCGCCAGGCCGACTTTCTCACCACGAATGTCAGATCGTAGCGCTGGTGCGCGCCAGGACCAAGCGTCTCGATCCGCGCGATATAGAGTCCCGGTCGGGTATGTTCGGGCACCACCATGCGCTGGGTCGCCTGCCAGCGGCAATCGTAGAGATCATCGCTCGCCAGGCGCAATCCGTGACCGCGACCGGTGTCCTGCTCCCAATCATAGGGGGCATGGCGTGAGAGCGCCTGACCGTCGAAAGCCGGACCGCCAATCATCCAGGTGGCGTGGTTGATGAGCGTGCCGGTACGCTGTCGCAGGCTGGTATCGCGAATCGTCGCACCACGCTCCTCGTCCAGCGGCCAACAGCCCTCGATGCCGTCGCCGCGCGCACTTCGCGCCCCACGCTCGGCGAATCGCGCCGCGATCGCAGCCGGAGAAAGTGCGCTGGCATACAGCACCGGCATCGCAATGTCGGCATCAAGAAATCCGTCGGCCTGGGCGAGGCGGCCAAAGGCACCGATGCGTAGCGGCGCTACACCGGCGCGTGCCGCGTGGGCAATCGACCAGGTGCGCACCTTCAGTCCGTCGATCCACAGGCTCAGGATTCGACCGTCAAAGGTCGCGACCACGTGCTGCCAGCGATTGCGCAGAAGGCTTGGACCGACATAGCGGTGACTCAGGCGATGGGCGACGCCGTCACCCAGATAGACCGCCAGCGTGGCGTCGCCATCGATGAACAGGCCAAAACCGGCGGCCGCGTCATCGCTGGCATCGTATTGGGTAATCACCCCCTGCAGGCTCTCCCCGTTCCAGGGACGCAACCAGCATTCGAGTGTCAGGCCCTGCAGCAGCACGTCAGCGTCGAGACCGCGACCAATATGAATATAGGAACCCGGCGAGATCGGCTGCTGCAGGCCAGGCGCATTGGCAAAGTGATGAATGCAGCTCGCCGGCTCGGTGCGATGGGCGGGATAGACCGACAGTCGATAGGCGAGACTGCTGCTCACATGAAAGGCGATTTCCTGGCCCGCCGCAACGCTGGTGGCGTCGGCATAGGCGTGGATTCCCGGCAAGACGAGGGAGCGATGCGCTGGAATCATTCGGGACTGTGGGGATGCTGGCGCAAGATAGCGATGGCTTAAATCGCGGTCATGCGTGTTCCGATGGCAACCGTCAGGCGCTGCGTCGTCTCGCGCAAGAGCGGCAAAAAGTGCTGGCGCATCTGGGCCGGAGAGTAGCTGCTGCGTTGCGCCCCTAAGCTCAGCGCGGCGACGATGCGACCGGAACTGTTGAGTACCGGCACGGCCATGGAACACAGGCCCGCTTCCAGTTCCTCATCAATCAGGGAATAGCCCTGCTCATGGTCGGCCAGAATGCGCTCGGCAAGCTGCGCCGGATCGGTCAGGGTCTTGGGCGCGCGCGCCGGGAACGGTCCCTTGGCAAGTAGCGCGTCCAGGCGTTGCGCGCTCACGTAGCCGAGCATGATGCGTCCCATCGAAGTCGCGTAAGCCGGCAGGCGCGTCCCCACGCCCACCGAGATCGTGACCAGCTTGCGTGTTGGCACGCGCGCCAGGTAGACGATATCGTCGCCATCGAGCACCGAGACACCACAGCTCTCGCCGGTCTTGGTGGCGAGGTCAATGAGGATCGGTTGCACGAGATCGGGAACGCCGAGTGCTGACAGATAGGAGTAACCGAGCTCAAGGGTGCGCGGCAGGAGCGAGAAGTCGCGACCACGCTGCTCGACATAACGCAGATGCACGAGCGTTAGCAGGATGCGCCTTGCGGCCGCGCGCGGTAAACCGCTGGCCTGCGCCACCTCGGACAGGGTGGCCGGGCGCATCAGTCCCCCAAGGGCCCTGATTACCGAGAGGCCCCGAGCAAAAGACTGAACGAATTCATCACTGCGCAGGCTTTCGGTGCCCTGCGCTGCACCACTTTCCGTAGAAATTGACATCCGCTAGCAATAAGGCCAAAATTCGCTGAACGAACATATGTTCTCACAACGAACAAAGTCCTACAAGTAATCCGATCGCCGAAGGCCCTTCTGTTGTATTGCCGCCCATCCCCACGAGTATCAGGACACGCTGCGCCCTTAGGCGCTGCCTGTGCTTTGCCGCAGGACCTCTTGCATGACGCGCGCCGCTGTCCACCCGCGTTGCCAGAGCGCGCTTATTGCATTGCGTCACGAGACCTGGCGAGCGAAACGCGGCGCTCCGGCAAAACGCGCCTTAACTCGTGCGTATCAGAGCGCGTTAACAGTGGAGTGGCAGGGGTCTTGCTTTGACCCTCTGCCTGCTGGTCTACTGGCGTGCGCCATTGCATACGCCGGTGATCCGACTCCAATAAGCGCAGCAGCGAACCAGATAGATTGATTGCGCTTCAGACGCGATCGGCCCCGCTCAACGAAAGCAGCAACATGCACACGCCCCACATTCGTACCAGCCTTCCCGGACCACGCGCGCAGGCGCTGCTCGCGCGCGACCGCGACGTCACCACGCCTTCCTATCCGCGCGACTACCCATTCGTCATCGATCATGGCAAGGGTGCCGAGGTCTGGGATGTCGACGGCAACCGCTTCATCGATTTCACCGCAGGCATTGCCGTAACCAGCACCGGTCACTCTCATCCGCAGGTCGTCGCGGCTATCCAGGCGGCCGCCGAGAAGTTTCTGCACATTTCGTCCGACTACTGGCACGAGGGACAGACGCGGCTAGCCGAAGTAATCAATCGCCTCGCTCCCATGAAAGAGCCGGTGATGAGCCTATTCACCAATTCGGGAACCGAGTCGGTCGAGGGCGCATTAAAGCTCGCCCGCTATGTCACCGGGCGTCCGCGTTTTATCGGGTTTCTGGGCGGATTTCACGGTCGCTCGATGGGCAGCCTGGCGTTTACCTCGAGCAAGTACACCCAACAGGCGGGCTTCTTCCCGACCATGCCGGGCGTCACTCACATCCCCTATCCCAACGTCTACCGGCCGCTACTGGCCGGTGCCGATCAGGGCGAGGCCGTGTTGCGTTATCTCGAAGACGTACTCTTTCAGAGCAATGTGCCGCCCGGCGAGGTTGCAGCCGTGCTGGTCGAGCCACTTCAGGGTGAAGGCGGATACCTCACGCCGCCCGACAACTTTCTTCCGGGCCTGCGCAAGCTGTGCGACAAATACGGCATCCTGATGATCGCCGACGAAGTCCAGACCGGCATCGCGCGCACCGGGAAAATGTTCGCCGTAGAACATTGGGACGTTGCCCCGGACATCATGACCCTCGCCAAGGGCCTTGGCTCAGGCCTGCCTATCGGCCTGGTGGTTGCCAAAAAACGCATCATGGAACAGTGGAAGCGCGGTGCGCACGGCAACACCTTCGGCGGCAATCCGCTGTGCTGCGCGGCCGCGCTGGCAACCCTCGAGCTGGTCGAGAAAGAATATCTGGCCAACGTAAATGTCGTGGGTCCGATGCTCATCGAGGCCATGGAGAAGCTCATGGCCAAGTACCAGATCATCGGCGACGTGCGCGGCAAGGGGCTATGGATCGGTATCGAGTTTGTCGAGGATCGGGCCAGCAAGAAGCCGGCGCGCGCCTTCGTCGACAAGCTCCTTCATACGGCATTCCACAATGGCCTGTTGCTGCTCAGTTGCGGTGCCTCGACTCTGCGCCTGATGCCCCCGCTGATGATTGACTCCGCAATCGCTGCCGAGGCGGTTGCCATACTCGACGCATCGATCGCAGAGACGCTCGCCGCAGCATGAGCGCTCGCATCAAGCTCTCGCCGGTTCGGCGGCGCGGCCTGGGCGGGTGTGTGCTCTCGCCCCGCCTCTGGTTTGCGTGTGCGCTTGTCCATCTATGCGCAGTGCCCGCCGTGGCCGCCGAGGCACCCGCCGTAGAAGTCGCTGACGTCAATAGAATCGCCGATCTTGCCAATCCCGTGACTTCACCGGACGGCAAATGGATTGCCTACTCGGTGTCGCATCAGGACCTCGAGGCGAACCGCATCGTTACCCGGGTGTGGTTGATCGGGCGCGACGGCAACCAGCGCCACGAAGTGGCAGCACCCGCTGGCGCGAGTGCGTGGCAGGCAGAATTCACGCGCGACGGCACGGCCCTGCTTTTTCTTTGCGACGCCGGGGAAGAACGCATCGCCCAGGTCTGGCGATTGGCGCTGCCCTCCGGTCAGGCGCAGCAGCTCACCCATATGCCGGGCGGCGTGGCCGACTTCAGCAGCGCGCCCGACGGCACACGCCTGGCTCTGACCAGCGACACCAGCGACGAGGCGGGTGACGCGGACAAGGGCCCAATCGTGATCGGGCGCTACCACTTCAAGGACGATGATCGCGGCTATCTGGCGCACAAGCGGCGCCGCCTGTTCATCTTTGGCGTCGCCGGCCAGACACTCACGCCAGTGTCACCGCGCGACGTCGACGTCTTTCTGCCGGCCGTTTCTCCCGACGGCAGCCGCGTCGCCTATGTCACCCAGGCCGATCGCCAGATCGGACTTGACCTCACCGTGGCCGACATGAATGCCAGCGAGCCCGCCAGGCGCGTCTCCAATCCTGGCCGGATCAACAACGACCCCGAACACCTGTCGCGACTGGCCTGGTCGCCAGATGGACGTGCACTGGCGTTTCTTCAGGCGGGACCCGAGCGGCTGCTCGAATACGCGCCTTGGGAGCTGGCCGTCGTCGATCTGGCAGGCGGCAGCGTGCGGCGCGTCGGCATGGCGGATCACAATTACACGCACCCGGCGTTTTCCGCAGATGGTCGCTTGCTCTACGCGATCGTCGAGCAGGAGCGCAACTCCTATCTGCAGCGCATCGATCTGGCGAGCGGCAAGACCCTGAACCTGACCAGCGGCAAACGGCTTGACGTCGAATTCGCGTTGCTTGGCGAGGATCACTTCGCACTCATATCCGGCGACGACCTGCACCCCTATCGCCTGAGTTTGCTCGGTCCCGAAGGCGAATCCTTCCCCACCGGACACAACGACTGGCTGGCTAACCACCACCTGGCGACCGTCAGGGACCTCGAGTGGCACAGTCGCGACGGCACACTGATCGAGGGGTTTCTGGTGCTGCCACTCGATTATCAGCCGGGCCACTCCTATCCGACTATCGTCGAGCTGCATGGTGGCCCAGTCTATCAGTTCAGCCACGAGTTCATGTTCGACTGGCAAGTCTACGCCGCTCGCGGCTACGTGGTACTGGGCGTGAATCCGCGCGGCTCCTCAGGTCGCGGCTTCGCCTTTGCGCACGCCATCTGGGCCGACTGGGGGCATCGCGACGTGGAGGACGTGCTCGCCGGGGTCGACTACGTGACGCACGAAGGCTTTGCCGATGCGCAGCATCTGGGCGTGGGCGGCTGGAGTTACGGGGCCATGCTCACCGATTACACCATCGCATCCGATGCACGCTTTAAGGCTGCAGTTTCCGGTGCGGGCAGTGGCAACATGCTCGCCAACTATGGGAGTGACGAATACAGCGAGGCGCTGGAGGCCGAACTCGGCCTGCCCTGGACCAATACAGCGACCTACCTGCGCGTGAGCTTTCCCTTTTTCCACAACGAGCGCATCGTCACGCCGACTTTATTCATGTGCGCGGCACTTGATTTCAATGTCCCGTGCGCCGGCAGCGAGCAGATGTACCAGGCACTGCGCTCGCGCCACGTGCCGACTGCTCTCGTGATCTATCGCGATCAGCATCACACCCTCGATGTGCCGAGCGACCTCGCTGACCGGCTCGCGCGCAATCTTTCGTGGTACGAGCGCTACCTCAAGCCCCAGGCCGCTGACCGTCCCGCCGCTGCAAGCGCAAGCGGCGTAGACACTTCATCCCGGTCACGCGGGGTCGCAGCACATGCGCAGTAGCGTTGTTGTCCTGACTGCGAGTCTCGCTCTTTTCGCGCTCGCGCCGGCTGCGCCTGCGCAAGAGGTCGGGCCGGAGGTCAGCCCGAGCGTGCCGGAGAAAGTGATCGTGACCGGCTCCGGCATCAAGCGCATCGCCGGAGAAACAGCGCTACCGATGCAGATCATCACGCGCGACGACATCCAGCGCACCGGCATGACCACCACGACCGAACTGCTCAATGCCATCTCGGCTGCAACCAGCGCGGGCAATACCAATCCGGCATCGGCCATGTATTCAGGCAACGAAATGACCGGCGCCTCCCTGCGCGGGCTCGGGTATCAGCGTACGCTCATCCTGCTCAACGGCCGACGCGTGGCCAACAACGCACTCGATGGTGGCGGAGTCGATCTGGAGACTATCCCCCTGTCGGCGATCGAGCGGGTCGAGGTCCTCGAGGATGGGGCATCGGCCATCTACGGGGCCGACGCGATTGGCGGTGTGATCAACTTCATCCTCAAGAGCAACTACCAGGGTGTGGAGGTGGGACTCTACAGTGGCGAGACCCAGCGCGGCGGCGGCGACGGCCAGCACATTCACCTAAGTGCCGGCGCGGGAGATCTGGCGAGCGACCGGTATAACTTCTTCATCACAGCCGAGGCCAGCGACGACGCGGCGCTGCACGCCAACCAGCGTCCGTACACGGACACGACGCTCCTGCCGCCGATCTACGGGCCCGGCCGTTACTCGAACCTGAGCACCTTTCCTTTTCCGGGCAATGCCTATACCAGCTACGGCCCGGGCGCCATGAACTTCGCGATCGCCAACATCGGCAGCCCCTATTGCACCGCCCCGCACCTCTACCCCTCACCGGGTGGAGAGGGAGGATGCCTGTACGACTACGGTTTCTGGGGGGATGTCATCCCCGTCGAGCAGAAGTTCTCCGCCGTGAGCCGCATCAGCTACCGTCTCGAAAACGATTCAGAACTGTTCATTGAAAGCAGTTTCTCACGCAATCGCTACACGCTCGTCACGTCGCCCACCTATGCCCAGGGCGAAAGCAGCACGGCTGAAGGAAGCTTTCCAGGACAGGTGCCCTTTGTCATTCTGCCAACGAGCCCCTACTACCCGCGCGCTTTCGCCGAGCAGTACGGCGTGAACGGTCAGCCGATCAGTTTTGTATCGCGCCTGTCGGAACTGGGTCCGGGCGTAACCGTCACGGCCAATGATCAGGCGCGCATCGTGCTGGGCGCGGACGGCAGCCTCGATGGCTGGGACTACAACTCGGCACTGAACCTTAATCGCGCCGACAGCAGCGAGTACTTCATGAAGGGCATCGTTGACACCGATGCCTTCTACCAGCTCGCACTGTCGGGCGCCTACAATCCCTTTGGTCCCCAGTCGCCGGCTGGACTCGCGGCGCTCAAGTCGACCCAATGGAGCGGTCAGACGCGCGCCGCCGTTTCCGATATCGAGGCGCTCGATCTGAAATTGTCGCGCGACCTGGTGCAGTTACCCGCAGGGCCGCTCGCGTTGGCCATTGGTGCGGAAGCACGGGAGGAGAGCCTTTATCAGCAATACAGCTCGCATTACGAGAACGGCTGGCTGCTCGACTACGGCGGTGCCGGGGCTCCGGCCGACCCGCCATCGCGCACGGTGCGGTCGCTAAGCGCCGAAATCGACGTTCCGATCATGACGCGTCTTGATCTTGACCTTAGCGTGCGCGATGACGACTACTCGAGCTTTGGCAATACCGCCAATCCGAAGGCGTCGCTTAAATGGCAACCCATCGAGCAGCTGCTCTTGCGTGGCTCCTATGGCACCGGCTTTCGCGCCCCCAATCTGGTCGACCTCGGCACGCCGCGATCAATCATGGCGGGCTACCCCTTTTCGGACCCGGTGCGCTGTCCCAACGGGATACCGGTTGCCGGCGCCAACCCGTCCTATGATTGCAACGACTCCTTTCTGAATGCGAAATACGGCAATCCCAATCTCCAGCCGGAGAAGTCCCGCCAGGGAACGCTCGGCTTCGTGTATGAACCGACCAAGCAATTGAGCGTTGGGGTGAACTACTTTCACATCGATCTCACCAATGTCATCCAGATCAATGGCCTGCCCGAATCACTGGCCTTCAACCCGGCTACCGCGAGCCAGTATTCCTATCTGCTGGTGCGCGGGCCCATCAACCCGCTTTTTCCTAATCTGCCCGGCGAAATCCTGTACGTGAATACGCCATCGATCAATCAGGGTGAGTGGGATCTGGCCGGTGAAGACCTGGATGCGAGCTACCGATGGCCGAGCAGCTGCGGCAATTTCACCGTCAAAATAAATGGCACCTACTTCCAGACCTTCAATGTCTCGCAGATCGACGGGCCGATGATCGGCACGGTTGGTCAGAAGAATCAGCAAGGAGATGGGGTCGTGAATCGTTGGCACCACTACCTGTCGCTCGACTGGGAGCGCGGGCCGTGGGATACCACGCTGGCACAGACCTTCTGGTCGGGTTATCGGGACGAGAATTCCTACGCGTCGCTTGGCAGTCCCCTGCCAGGCTATCCGCGCGTGTCGAGCTACGCCCTCTACGATCTGACCACGCAATACAAGTGGAGTAAGCAACTCACGGTCTCGACCGGCATTCGCAATCTCCTCGACACGTCCCCGCCCTTTACCAACAACTATGAGGGCGACAACTTTGATCCCAGCTATGCTGACCTGCGCGGACGCATGTTCTGGATATCCGCGACCTATTCATTCCTGTAATCTGTCTGAAGTGATTGCAATCGCCGGTTTTGCGCGATGACTTTGCCGCGTCGCAACAGTTAAGATCAACATGACCAGCAGCTCGAGTGACATCAAGGCCCCGCACCCGGCACTGTTTGCCGCCTTGATGTATCCGACCGGAGCCGTGACTGGTTATCTCAGCGTGGCCATCGGTTATGACCTGAGTCACCACGGTGTGAGCGTCGAATCAGTCGCGGACCTGGTTGCCATCAGCTTCATCCCCTTTACCTGGAAGTTTCTCTGGGCACCGCTGGTCGACATCACCTTGAGCCTGCGCGGCTGGTTCGTGATCTCCCTGATCGCATCGGTCATCGGTACGCTCGTCATGGGGTGGATCGAGCCGGTACAGGGGACTCTGGGCTGGATGCAGATCGCGGTCGCGCTCACCTTCGTCGCGCTGACCTTTAACGGCATGTCGGCCGACGGTCTGACCGCCCTCATCGCACCCTTCGAGCAAAAGGGCCGTTACGGCGGCTGGCTGCAACTGGGCAACCTCGCTGGCAATGGCATCGGGGGTGGCCTCGCCCTCTGGCTCTCGCAGAATTTCGAGAATCGATTTATCTCCACGGGTGTACTCTGCGGGACCTGCCTTCTGTCCGGCGCAGCGCTCCTCTTTCTGCCCAAGGTGGTGCGCACCATCAGCGAAGCGCACGTGGGTGAGCGCATCGTCGAAGTTGAGCGCGACTCCTGGCATCTGATCCGCTCGCGCGGCGGCGCAATGGCCCTCCTGATCATGTTTCTGCCACTTGGCAGTGGGGCCGCGGGTGGCCTGTGGTCGGCGGTCGCCGACGAGTGGCAGGCCAGTGCCGATACAGTCGCCTTTGTGACCGGGGGCTGGAACGGCGTGGCCAGCGGCCTCGGATGCCTCGTCGGTGGATATATCTGTGACCGACTCGATCGCAAGTGGAGTTACGCGCTGTTTGGCGTGATGCAGGCCGGCTGCGCTGCGGCGATGGGCTTTGCACCGCATAGCGAACAGATGTTCATTTTCTTCACCCTGCTCTACGCAGTGGTGACCGGGCTGACCTACGCCGCCTATTCGGCAGTCGCCCTTGAAGTAGTCGGCGGCGGGGCAGCGGCGACCAAGTACAACCTGATCGCGTCCATGGCCAACGCGCCGATTCTCTATATGACCGAAGTCGACGGCCATGCGCATACCTGGTTCGGGGCCAGCGGAATGCTCTACAGCGAGGCCCTTTTCGGGGTGCTGGGCGCGACGGCTTACATCGTGATCATCATTTTACTGGCGCGTTCGCGGCGCGCGGCCCTGGATGCCGTCCTCGGCCGTCCGCTTACGCCGGGTTCTTAGGTCGGCGCAGCCATGA
>CAJCHO010000063.1 GCA_903970145.1 Mycobacteriaceae bacterium
GCCTGCTCAAGCCCCTTGTCAACGAAGGCTTCTCCGGTCACGCGGACAAGCCGATCTGGTTTTATCCCCTGGGCATTGTTGGATTGTTTTTTGCGCGCGGCATATTCACCTTCGCGAACTCCTACGCGATGTCCTATGTCAGCAATCGCATCCTCAATGTGCTGCGTCGCGAGATGTTCGAGCGCATGATCACCCTGCCGACGCGTTACTTCGACGAGCACGCGTCCTCGAAGATCGTCTCGCGCATTGTCTTCGAGGCGTCCAATGTCATGGGCACCGCCACGAGTCTGTTCACCAACGTCGTGCGCAACAGCTTTACGATTTTCTGGCTGCTCTTGCTGCTGGTCTTTCTGAACTGGCGGCTGATGCTGTTTGCCGTGGTTCTGATTCCGGCGGTAACGACAGTGGTACGGCGCTTTTCGACGCGCATGCGGCGCCTGTCGCGCGACAATCTCGACATGACCGGAGAATTGACGCGTGTCGTCCAGGAAGTGGTCGACTGCCAGAAGGTGGTCAAGATCTATGCCGGGGAAGCGGACGCGCGTGGGCGCTTTGGCCGGGTGGTCGATGGCCTGCTCGGCAACGCCATGCGCATTACGGTGGCAAGCTCGGGAACCGTGCCGGTGACCCAGCTTCTGACCTCGCTCGCTTTTGCCGGGATGATTTTCTTTGCGCTCAGAGATGCGCAGAGCGGCCAGATGACGGCAGGGGACTTCGTGGCCTTCATGGGCGCCATGATCGGGCTTTTGGCCCCGATGAAACAGCTTGCCGATATCAACGGACCGCTTGAGCGCGGGCTTGCCGCAGCCGAAGGGGTGTTCAAGCTCATCGACGAGACACCTGAAGACGATCGCGGTACCCTGGTGGTCGAGCGCGTGCGCGGCGCCATCGAGTTCGCCAATGTGGTGATGCAGTATCCTGGCGCCAAGCGCGTCGCTTTGAATGGAATCAACCTGCGCATTGCCGCCGGCGAGACCGTCGCGCTGGTCGGCTCGTCGGGCGGTGGCAAGACTACTATCGCCAATCTCGTGCCACGCTTTTATCACGCGAGTTCAGGGCAGATCCTGCTTGACGACCTACCTATCGAATCCCTGAAGATCGCCAGCCTGCGTGCCCAGATTGCCATGGTCAGCCAGGAAGTAGTGCTCTTCAATGACACGATCGGCGCCAACATCGCCTATGGGGGGCGACGTGGGGCGAGCGTTGATCAGGTGCGGGCCGCAGCCCAGGCGGCGCACCTGCTGGACCTGATCGAAGATCTTCCCGACGGGCTGGACACGCTCATTGGCGAGCGCGGAGTACGGCTTTCCGGGGGGCAGCGCCAGCGCCTGGCGATGGCGCGCGCGATCCTCAAGGACGCACCGATCCTGATTCTCGATGAAGCGACCTCAGCGCTCGATTCGGAGTCCGAGCGCCACGTACAGGCGGCGCTCGAGGCGCTCATGCAGAACCGCACCACTCTAGTGATTGCACACCGGCTATCGACGATCGAGAGCGCACACCGTATCGCCGTTGTCGATCAGGGTCGCATCGCCGAAGTTGGCAGCCATGCCGAATTGCTCGAGCAGGATGGCATCTACGCCAAACTCTATCGAATCCAGTATGCCTTCGAGAGTGAACGGGGGGGGACGGCGCAGCTGGCCGCAAGTGGCGCGGTATGAGAATCGTCCATACCGAGTCCTCGCGTGGCTGGGGCGGGCAGGAGATCCGCATTCTTTCGGAAGCGCGCGGTATGTTGCGACGCGGGCACAGCGTCCTGCTCCTGTGTCCCGCCGACGCGCGCATTCACAGCGAGGCGGCACGCTTTGGTGTGTCGGTTACGGCGCTACCGATTGGTGACAAGGGCCTGCGCGGCATATTGAGCCTGCGCCGCTGGTTGCGCCAGGCGCAGCGAACGGGTCCGCCAGATATCATCAACACGCACAGTTCGACCGATTCCTGGCTGGCGGCGTTGGCGTGTGCCAGTCTGCGCCAGGCACCGGCGCTGGTTCGTACCCGGCATATTTCCGCTCCGGTTCCGGACAACCTTACAACGGGGTGGTTGTATCGCCACGCCAGTCGCATGGTGGTGACAACGGGCGAGACCTTGCGCCAGACACTGCTGAGCGTGAATCATCTGGACGCCGCGCGCGTGGTATCGATACCGACGGGGATCGATACGAACCTGTTTCAACCAGCGAGCGCAGGGCAACGCGAGCAGGCCCGCGCGCGCATGCACGTCACCCGCGAGACCTTCGTAGTCGGTATCGTCGCCACCTTGCGCAGCTGGAAAGGCCATCGTTATCTCATCGAGGCGCTTGGGATGATGGCAGCACGTGCATCCGCGCGGCCACTGCACCTGGTAATCGTGGGCGATGGCCCACAGCGCGCTCACCTCGAGGCCCAGGTTGCCCACCAGGGCCTGCAATCGGTGGTTCAGTTCTGCGGCAACCAGAATTCGGTCGTCGAGTGGCTGCACGGCATGGATGCCTTCGCTTTGCCATCCTACGCCAACGAAGGAATTCCCCAGGCGCTATTGCAGGCCATGGCCTGCGCGTTGCCGGTGGTGACGACCCAGGCGGGCGCCATTGGTGAAATCGCCCGCGACAGCGAGACGGCGCTCGTGGTGGCGCCGCGTGATGCTGCCGCGCTGGCAGCGGCGCTTGAGCGCCTCGCAGGCGATGAAGAACTCGCCCGCACGCTCGGGCATCGGGCGCATGAACTCGTGCGCGCCCGGCACGGGGAGGATGTGATGCTCGACAAGATGGAGGCGGTATTCAAGGGCGCCCTGGCGGGTGCGCCCACCGCCAACCAAACCGCGGTCAGACCATAAAGAAGTCGGAGAGATTCATGAGTGCACCAATCAGTCGCTTTCCCGTTCCCCCACTGGAGGATCTGCCCGATGACATCCTGGCGACCATCGTTGCAGTACAGGAGAAGGCCGGCTTTGTGCCGAACGTATTTCTTGCCCTGGCGCATCGGCCGGCGGAATTCCGTGCCTTTTTCGATTACCACAATGCCTTGATGGACAAGGAAACCGGATCGCTGTCCAAGGCAGACCGCGAAATGATCGTGACCACGACCAGTGCCGCCAACTCCTGCCTGTATTGTGTGGTGGCTCATGGTGCTCTGGTGCGGATCTACTCCAAACAGCCCCATCTGGCTGATCAGCTGGCAACCAACTACCGCAAGGCCGATCTTGACGCGCGCCAGCGCGCGATGCTCGATTTCGCGATGAAGGTCTGTGAAGCTTCGCGCGACGTCAACGACGAGGATTACCGTGTATTGGCCAGCCACGGCTTTTCCGAGGAGGATGCCTGGGACATCGCGGCGATCACGGCATTTTTCGGGATGTCCAACCGGATGGCCAATGCGGGCGGCTTTCGTCCCAATGAGGAGTTCTTTCTCATGGGACGCGTACCACGCGAGGCCAAGCGCGCTTAGTGTTGGCGGGCTCGGCCCAGCGGCTACAATATGCGCGGGCATTAGCCATCCACGGAATTCGCTGCCTTGGAACTGACCATCCTCATGCCGTGCCTGAATGAGGCCGAAACTGTCGGCCCGTGCGTGAACAAGGCACTGGCATTTCTCAGGCGCGCCGGCATCGAAGGCGAAGTGCTGGTCGCCGACAATGGCTCCTCCGACGGTTCGCAGGAGCTGGCCAAGGCTGCCGGAGCGCGCGTTATCACGGTCGCTGACAAGGGCTATGGCTGTGCCTTGCTCGGTGGCATTTCGGCAGCTGCCGGACGCTACGTGATCCTCGGCGACGCCGACGACAGCTACGACTTCTCCAGTCTCGATGACTTCGTGGCGGCGCTGCGCGAGGGCAATCAGCTGGTCATGGGGAACCGCTTTCGCGGCGGAATTCGCGCCGGTGCCATGCCGCCCTTGCACCGCTATCTCGGAAATCCGGTCTTGAGTCTGGTCGGCCGTATTTTCTTCTCCGCAAGAATCAAGGATTTTCACTGCGGCCTGCGCGGCGTCGATCGCGCCGCCGCACTGCGCCTGGGTCTGGTGGCGCCAGGCATGGAGTTCGCCAGTGAAATGGTCGTCAAGGCCACCCTGGCGCAGTGGCGCATCACCGAAGTGCCTACTGTGCTGCATCCTGATGGGCGCTCTCGGGCGCCGCACCTGCGCAGCTGGCGCGACGGCTGGCGGCATCTGCGATTTCTCCTGATGATGAGTCCGCGCTGGCTGATGCTCTATCCAGGCCTCGTGCTCATCGCCGTCGGAACGCTTTCGGAATTGACCATATTGCATGGGCCTGTGGTGATCAACGGCGTGGGATTCGACATTCACACGATGCTCTACGCGGCCGGTGCAACCATACTTGGAGTACAACTGGTGCTGTTCTCGATCATTGCGCGCGCGATCGGCATCTTAAAGCAGGTACTACCAAGAACCCCCCCGGTGGTCCGCTTCCTGCGTCTGTTTACCCTTGAGCGCGGCATTGTTTTGGGTGGCCTGCTGATAACCGCAGGCCTTGGTCTTGCGATTTACTCCGTGTATGCCTGGGCGCACGTTCGGCTCGCCGCGATGGATCCCGCTACCATGATGCGCATCGCAATCCCCTCGGTGACCCTGATGCTCGCCGGCGCGGAGACCGTGTTTGCATCGTTCCTCTTAAGCCTGATCGACGTTCGGCCCGACAGCTCCGTGGACCCATGAGGTCTTCAATGCCGGCATCTCAGGCGATGAATCCGCCTGCTACGCGCAGCTGGCTGCGCCCGGGACTGTGCGGTCGCCCCTTCGTCTACCCGGTATGCACGCTCGCGCTCCTCGTTCTGAACTGGGTGATGGGCAAGGACCTCCCCTGGGACGCGCTCCACTACCACCTCTACGCCGGATTCAGCGCGGTCCATGAACGCTTGAATCAGGACTTCTTCGCGGCCGGCCCGCAGGCCTACTTCAATCCCGATATCTATCTTCCCTTCTACTGGCTGGTACGGGCTGGTCTGCCTGACCTCGCAATTGCCAGTCTCTTATGTGCCTACCAGAGCTCGGTACTCTGGCTGACCTATGAGTTGGCGCTGCAGGTACGACCGTCGGGTACCGACAACCCAGCAATCTGGGTGGCGCCTCTGGCGGCACTGCTGGCACTGCTCAATCCGGTCTTGCTCCAGGAGACAGGTTCAAGCTTCGCCGATCTGAATACCACCCCAATCGTATTGCTGGGTTGGGTTTTTCTCGTCAAGAGCTTTCGTGAAGCGGGATGGAGCCGATCGGCCGTCGCCGGCATTTTGCTGGGAGCCGCGTGCGCCTTCAAACTGACCAATCTGAGCTTTGTGTTTGCCGCCATCGGGCCCTGGCTGCTGCTCGCTCGCAGTCGCGCAAACGGCCCCAAGCTTCTGGCGCTGCCTCTTGGCCTGATATGTGGATTTGTCCTGGTTGGCGGGCCATGGGCGTGGCGCCTCTGGCAGGAATTTGGAAATCCCTTGTTCCCGCTCTTTAACAGCTGGTTTCGGTCACCCGATTTCACGACCGAGCCACTGCGGCACTTTCGCTTCATCCCCGATTCGCTACTCGATGCGCTGGTGCGGCCATTTGCCATTGCCAAACCGGCGGCGATGATCCATGTCGAGTCGATCGCCCCCGACCTGCGTTACGCCGTCCTGGTCGTCCTGGGCCTTCTCTTCTTGGCGATACACGGGCTTGGTCGCACGAAAAGATGGGGCACGCTTGCCGACGGATCCACTCGGCCCCCCGGTATCGAAACCGGCGCGCTCGCACTCGGATTGCTGCTTGCGTGGGTGTTCTGGCTCGTGAGCTCGGCAAATGGCCGCTATTTCCTGCCCATGTCGAGCGTTGCGGCCGTGCTTATCGCGGTGCTGCTTGAGGTCCTGTTGGGCGCACGGCGCAAGCTACTGACCTATGCGACGGGATTGATTGTGCTGCTGCAGCTAGCCGGTGTGGGTCTGGGCGCGGAACTGCGCGCCAATCCGGTGGACTGGGGCACGGGCTGGATCGATCTCTCCGGTGCCAGGCGGCTCACGGGTGAAACCAATCTGTACCTCACCGTGGGTGTGCAGTCGAACTCGTTTCTCGCGCCCTTTCTCACGGCGGATTCGGGGATGATGAATATCTCGGGTGGTTACGCCCTCGGCCCTGAGGCTCCCGGCGGTAGCAAGGCGCTTGCGCTCATCGCACGCAATTGGCCGCGTGTGCGCGTGGTGGTCGAAGACGAGCAGGCGGGCCGAAATCCGAACGAGACGCTGGCCCGGCTCGTTGACGGGCCGCTCGAGCGCTTTAGTCTGCGCGCCGATCCGCGCGACTGCGAGGTCGTCGCAATTCCCAACACGGGATTTCACCTGCGGCTCTCTGAACCCGTTCCTGGGGCCCATGACGCCACCCGCTACACAAGCTACTTGCTAAACTGTGGCGTTCAGAAAATTGCGGCCGAATCGGACGAGAGTAGAGCGAGGCATGCCGATATCGATCTGGTTTTCGACCGTATCGAAGACGCTTGCCCGAAGCTGTTTGCGCCACGTCGCCTCGTTACTGAACACGCGGGCTCGCACTGGCAACGCTTTTATGTGAACACGGATCTGAAGATGTGGATCAATCAGGGCCTGGTGGCTTTTTTCGAGCCCACGCGCGGTGACGACCCGATCTACCTCGGGTCGGAGGCCGACTGGCTGCGTGGACCCCTGCGCGTCGACTGCGGCCGCAAGGATGGCCATTACTTCGCTCGAATCCTGCCCACTGCGAGTTCGCCCTAGGTGCCCATGTCTGAATCAATTACCCCCGCTCCCCACCCCGTGCTGCGATACGAGCCCATGGAGCGCATACGCGTCGGTCGGCCGGTGGATCGCATTCCATATATCGTCGCAGCCTGTGCCGGACTACGCGTGCTCGATCTCGGGGCGATGGACGAGACGGCGTTTCACAGCAAGCGCGGACGGGGCACCTGGCTGCACGAAGAAATCGGAGCTGTCGCAGCCCAGGTCGACGGATTCGACAGTTCGTCGCTGGTGCCGCCCGAAGGTGTCAAGACGGGCCCACGTTCCTCGATCCGCAAATCCAACATCATGGATCTGTCGGGTCTCCTGGATGTACTCGGCGCGGCACCCGACGTCGTGGTGGCGGGTGAACTGATCGAGCATCTCGAGAATCCCCTGGCTTTCCTGTCGAGCATACAAGCCGAGCCCAGGCTGCAGGGCCGCACTCTGATCCTCTCCACTCCCAACGCAACCGCCTTGCACAATGGCCTTGTCGGGCTCATCGGGCGCGAGTCCACCCATCGCGACCATCTGTCCATCTTTTCGTACAAGACCTTGAATACCCTGTGCCAGCGTGCCGGATTTGCCGCCTGGGAGATCGTGCCCTATCGGTCTCGATTCACCGAGATGCGGGCGCGCAATCGAGGCTGGCGCGGTGCCCTGATTGGCCTGGGAGAGCGCGTTATCAATGCGATCGAATGGGCTTTTCCGCTGCTTGGTTTTGGCTACGTCGTACGCGTGTTGATATGAGGTCTCGCGACGAGCGACAGCAGCGAGGGTCTGGCGCAAGTTTCCGTGACTCTTGCAGGCGCTTGGTCGAGGATCAGCGACTGTGAGCCTTGGCTCGAGGCTACGTACTCTGCTTGGCCCGCGCTTGGCGCGCCGGGTCGGACGCGCCTACCGGGCAATATTTGTCGACCTCGAATGTCAGGCGCGCTCGCTGTCGTCGGTGTTGCCCACTGGAGCCCACGTCCTCGACGTAGGTGGGGGTGATGGCGAGCCGCTGAACTATCTGCTCGACCTTCGTACCGACCTGCGGGTGAGCAGCATCGATCCTTCTGATGCGATCGGTCAGTGGATTGAGGTGCGCCACGCCGATCGGGTCACCTGTCTTGCCGGCATGACCCTGGAAGCCTATCTGGGGTCCGGGTGCCCCGACCCGGATGCCGTCCTGATCGCCGACGTGCTGCATCACATACTTCCGGCGCAGCGAGAGCAGTTCATGGCGAGCCTTGGCAAACTGATTGAACGCAGGCCGGCTACTCGTATCGTCGTCAAGGACGTGGAGCCTGGCACCTTGCGATCTCTGCTTGGGTACTGGTCAGACCGCTATGTCACCGGGGATCGACAGGTGAGCCTTGTGTCTCGCGCCGAACTCCTGCGGCTTTTTGAATCGCTTCCCGGCAAGCTCTCCCATCAAGAGGCGCCGCTTTATGCCGAGGACAGCCCCAATTACGTGATGGTTTTCTATCGGTGAATCCATGTCGACACGAATACTGATCATCTTTGTCACCTTGAATGCGGTCTTGAGCCAGTTGCTACTGCGCCGCGCTCTGAACGATCTCGGTCGGCCGGAGAACCTGGCGGCGTTGCCGCGCTTTCTTGGCGGGGCGGCCTTGTCACCATGGATTTACGCATCGCTGCTCTTGCAGGTGCTTGGCTATCTGCTGTGGATGCTCGTCATCTCAAGGGCAAAGATGGGCGTCGCGACCGCCAGCGTGGGGGCAGGCTTTTATGTCCTGATGGCGTTTTCCGCATGGCTCGTCTACGGTGAAACGCTGACCATGCTGCAGTGGCTTGGCATTGTGCTCGTCACCGGTGGCGTGATCTGCATCAGTCTCGGCCAGGCCTGACCCGGTTCGCTAGGTATCCAAGCTTATAGACCTGACTAAGAACCGTGGCGACCGGGCCCGGCCAGAACTCGTTCAACAGCAATCGATCCTCGATCGCACGCGCGCGGTTGGCTATCGTCGCTGTGGTCTCGCTTTGATCGTGCACACCCTTTGACACCAGGCGCTTGCCCAGGTACACGAACGCCCCGTCGGCGCGTGCCAGTCCGAGCCATGCCTGCCAGTCGAGATTGGTCTTAAAGCCGGAGGGAAATTGGAAACCTCGGGCGCGCGCGCGATTGAACATCACGCTCGGACAGCAAACCGGGTTGCCAAGCGAAAGCAGTCGCATTTTGTCGCGCCGGGTCGAGATCGCTTCGCGCGACCCGAATGCGCGGCGACACAGGGCGCTCTTGATCCTTAGATTGATGTTGAGCGGCCGCGGTCCACTGGGGGTGTGTTCGCGATAATCGCAAAAGGCAAAGAGAGCGTCGGGATGGCGCGCGATGGCCGCCTTGAATTCGATCAGATAGTGCGGATCGTAGTAGTCGTCCTGGTGGGCCAGCGTGACGAGCGGGGTGGTCACCGCATCGAGTGCAAAGTTCCAGTCTGTTGCGATGTCGACGCGCTTTGGATTCACAATGAGCGGCAGCTGGTAGTGCCCGGCCAGCCGGTCCAGAGAATCGTTGGGAGTGGAAGTGGTCAGGATGATCTGGCTACCGGAATCGGTCTGAGCCAGCAGGGATTCCACCAGAGGCGCGAGGTGACCCGAGGCGCCGTAGGCCGGTATCACGAAGCTGTGCTGCAGGTCGCGCTGCGCTGCCGGCATGAAGCGCTACCCTCGGAGGCCAGGGGGCTTGATGAGCAGGCCCTGGCCGGTTGGCAGCGAGCAGATAGCGACACCGTGGTCGCGTGCGAATTCGTCCATCGCCAACCTCTGGGAATCAAAGCCGATGTAGGCATAGTCGTCGAGCAGTATCGGCGCGCCCGGGACAAGTCGTCCCCAGAATGCCTTCAAGGCAGCGACTTCGGGCGGGGCGCAGTTCATGTCCAAGTGCAGATAGGCGATGCGCTCTGACTTGACCTCGGGGAGGGTATCGGGGACGCTCCCCTGAATGATCTTCGCGCGCGGCCATTGCGCGAAATTCTCGCGCACGCTCTCGACCCCAGCCACATAAAAGCCGTCTCTGAGCTGGCGCGCATTCTTGTCAAGCACTCCGCGATCTCGTTCGCTGCTTGAAACGAAGCGCTCATCGAGGCCGGAAAAGGTGTCGAGCAGGTAAAAATCGCGATCCAGTGAATTCCAGTCAAGGTGCTGCATGATCGCGCTGCTCAGAAAGCCCTTGTTGACGCCGCATTCAACGAAGTCGCCGGGCAGGTGTCGCGCGATCGAGGCGGCCCACAAACCCACGTGGATACGCCAGTGCCATTCATAGAGATCCCGCCCGCCTATAGCGGCTACGCCGCGCGCGTAGGCCCGCTCAAACCCCGCATCCTTCATGAAAGCATGCGAGTGCAGGCTGATCAGTCCATCCTGAGCGTAGGCCAGCGGTACCGACTTGCGCACGAACGCAAACAGAATCCGCGCAAGGGACTTCTTGAACGCCCACACTGCACTCAACTAGCCTCTCCGTTTGTCGGGCTCGGTCTAGACTCGCGCCCGTGTCTGGACCTCGGCAACGACGGCAACCGTCCCTGATCTGCTGTCCGATGTGTCATCACGCGAGAAATGCTATCACGGAAGGCTGGAGGGTCCGGCGCATCAGATCGGCCAGACAGTAGAATTGCCGCCGTTGCGCAGTCCTTGCAGCTCATTTTGCACTTGCCTCGCGGACGGTCATGAAACAAAGCCTCTATTCGTTCTCGGAATACCGTCAGCACTGGCCGCAGGACTTCGAGAGCGCCGCTCGCGAGCTGCGCGATATTGTCGCTCATGAAATTGTGAGCATCCACCACATCGGAAGCACGGCGGTTCCGGGTCTCGCCGCCAAGCCGATCATCGATATCCTGATCGCGTCGAAGGACTTGGCACAGATTGATCATCGTAGTGAATTGCTGCTCACCCGGGGCTACCTCGCGTGGGGCGAATATGGCCTGTCCGGGCGTCGCTATTTCACGCTGGATGCGGGCGATGTTCGCGTGCGCAATGTCCACATCTACGAGTTCGGACACCCGGACCTTGCGCGCCATCTCGCGTTTCGGGACTACCTGCGCGCCAACCAAGCGCTGTGTCGCGAATATGAGGCGCTCAAGCGCCATGCCTTCGCACTTCATCCCTCGGACATTGGTGCTTACAATGACCTAAAGGATGCGTGGATCAAGCGCGCCGAACGCGCGGCTGGAGACAGTCGCTCGCCAGACGCGTAGACCGCGAGGCTAATGACTACCCAGCAAGTATTCGTCGAGATAGGACGATTCGTCGTCAGTCGAGAGCACGACTAACTCGTTGCGCGAAACGCGGCAGAGGGCGAGCGGTGTGGATTCAGGGCGGCCGGGCGCGACGCGCATCGCAAGACACGGCGACATCTCGCTCGGGACCGGCAATTCATGGAGCATCAGCGCGACAATGCCGGCGGCCGCCCGTCGTGCGCTCTGTGTAACCGCGGCCTCGAAGGCGTCCTGGCTTGCGAGCCAGCCATCATTACCGCGCAGCGGGCGTTGGCCGTCGGCACGGCCCGACACGATGCCGGTCCACAATACCTTGCCATCGGCATGGACACTGGCTCGGATCGTCACTTCGAGAGCACCGCGGGCATTCTGCCTGCCGGCCTGAATCAGGACTGCTGGTTCGAGCAGCAACTCTGGATCGGATTCGGCATGGCTAAACGCCGGAAAACCCAGGTCGTGGGCGGCACCATCGAGGGTGGCAGTCAATGTGGCGACGAGATCAAGGCCATCGGTGCTATCGAACTGTCCATCCGGCTGCTTCTTGCCGCCGCTTACAGCCTTGACGGCACCCTTGACCGCGCCGCTCATCGCGCCAACCAGCGTGCCTATCAGATTTCCGTGCATTCCTCCGCCCGAATCATCGCCCCGCGAGGCGGATCCTCCAGTTCCCGAGCCAGCGAGAAACAGCGCCCTGTCGGCCACCTGGTTGCCGGGCGGGTGATAACCGGGCTTGGCATCCGATACTACGACCACGCTGGGCGAGACATCGATCGGAAATTCGAGGAAGACGCTATCTGCGGCCAGACTTGCCTGTGAAATTCCGACCAGGAGCACCAGGGTTGAGAAGCGATGCATGGATAGTATGGGTTCCGGTTGCCGAGCGGAGCCGGGAGCAAAGTTGGGGCGCACGCATTACACACCTCGCCTCGGGCTGACGCGAATCCGCGTGACAATTGCTGACTGATTTGGAGGGTTGGCTAGCTGCCGGGAAGATGTACCAAGAGGGCTAAAGATCCCGGTCCAATCGAAATGCTGGCAACTATCTTGGTTATGGCGACAGCCGTGTATGCTGGATGAGTAACGGAGCGGGCGCCTCATCGAACTTTAAGTCGGGAGCCATATTGCCATGCATGTATCAAAGGTCGCCTTTGCAATAGCCTTCGCCGCCGCGATCGCTCTGGTCCTCTGGAATGTGTTCCGAGTTCGCGCCTATCAGCGGGACTACCGATTCGATGGCCTGTTCAAGGGGACTCTTCACGATTGCCAACTCGGCGTTTCAAGTGCAGAGGAATTGTTTTATTGTCGTATAGGTGCGACCGAGGACGCGCTGTTCCTGATGGCGCTCGCGCGGGACGACGAACGCAATCGTCGCAAGTTCTGGGGCTACGATCACAATTTCCGCCGCTTCTCGCCTACCGATCTGCGCATCCCCTGGCAGGACCTTGAATGCCGCGTCGGCAAGCTGTTCTTAAAGGACGTGCTCTGGTTCGAGAATCACCCGCGGCGCCTATACCTGTACGTGCCCCAGGAGGTCGGAGAACGCGTGCTCAAGGACGCGGGCCGACGGGTCTCGGGCGGTTAAAAACGCTTGGCGGTCCCCAATGGGAATTGTGCCCGAGCATGATCCGAATTCCTCGCTGACACCTCAGTTTGGAGAGACAATTCCATCGACACGGCTGGTAGGGGTTGGAGGGATCTTGAACGACCCAGTCCGGCCAACAACGGTTCGTCAGATAAGCGCCACAAGGTCGTGATTTGGAGTGGTGATACAACAGTCAGTGTGTTTGGGCTGGTAAGCCCGTCGAGACCTTTAGCGAGTCCGACATGCAAACAACTCCAATCGGGCTGTTGATCGTCTTCGGGGTGGGCCTGGGGATGTTTGTCTGGAATATTCTGCGGATCCGCGCATACCGGCAGCAGTTTCGCTACGAGGGACGCTTCGAAGGGATTGTCCACGAATGCTTACTCGGCTGTGCATGGCCCGAGGGTCTTATTTTTTGCCGCATCGGCGCGAATCGGGACGCTCTCTTTCTGATGGCACCGCCGCCTGATGATCCCGGAAATCGCCGCCCGTTATTGGGCCACAATCGCCGGTTCAGCCGGTTTTCGGCAAGCGATCTGCGCATTCCTTGGCAGGAACTTAAGTGCCGCCGTGGGAGGATGCTCCTAAAGGACGTCCTGTGGTTTGAAAACCCCGAAAAGCGGTTCTCCCTGTACGTACCATTCGAGATTGGGAGGGCGTTGTTGCAGGATGCAAGTCGCGCGCTGTCCGGCTAAGCCGCCCTTACCGCCCTCTCAAACCAGAATAATGTCGTACTGCTCCTGATGATAGAGGGACTCGACCTGTAAGGAAATTGGCTTGCCGATGAAGTCTCCCAGGATCGCCAGATTCTGTGACTCCTCGTCAAGCAACAGATCGATTACATGCTGGGAAGCAAGTACGCGGAATTCTCGTGGATTGAATTGCCGCGCTTCGCGCAAGAGCTCGCGCAGAATCTCGTAGCACGCAGTGCGCGCGGTTTTGACCTCACCCTTGCCGCCGCAGGTGGGGCAGGGCTCGCAAAGTATGTGGGCCAGTGACTCGCGGGTGCGCTTACGCGTCATCTCGACCAGACCCAGCTGGGTAAAGCCATTGACGGTCATGCGAGTGTGGTCGCGCGCCAGCGCCTTGCGCAATTCGGAGAGGACCGCGTCGCGGTGCTCCGGATTTTCCATGTCGATGAAGTCGAGGATGATGATTCCGCCCAGATTGCGCAGTCGCAACTGTCGTGCAATCGCCTGCGCTGCTTCCAGGTTGGTCTTGAAGATGGTGTCGTCGAACGAGCGCCCCCCGACAAAGCCACCGGTGTTGACGTCAATGGTCGTCATCGCCTCCGTCTGATCGACAATCAGGTAACCCCCCGATTTCAGATCGACACGGCGCGCCAGCGCGCGCTGGATCTCGTCTTCCACGCCATAGAGGTCAAAGAGAGGGCGCTCGCCCGTGTAATGCAGGAGCCTGCCGGTTACCGAGGGTACGTAGGCCTCGGCAAAGGCCACCAGCCTCTGGTAGCTCTCTCGCGAGTCAATCTGCATGCTGGAGGTTTCATCGGATGCAAAATCGCGCAGCACCCGCTGCGACAGGCTCAGGTCCTGGTACAGCAGCGCCGGCGCGCCGCGTGCCTGACTCGCAAGAAGAATGTCGCTATAGAGCTTGCGTAAATAGGCGATGTCGGCAGATAGATCGTCCGCGCTGGCTTCCTCGGCCATCGTGCGCACGATAAAGCCACCCTTTTCGTCTTCGGGTACCAGCTTTTGAACCTTTTCGCGTAGCACTTCACGTTCGGCTTCGTTCTCGATGCGCTGCGAGATCCCGATGTGCGAGTCCTGCGGCAGATAGACGAGCATCCGACCGGCGATGCTGATCTGGGTCGACAGGCGTGCGCCCTTGGTACCGATCGCGTCCTTGATAACCTGGACGAGTATCGACTGTCCCTCGTGCAGCAGACGCTCGATCGGCGCCGCACCATTGGCATTGGTTCCCTTGTGGTGATCGCGCAGATGCTCGGCATGCCAGATATCGGCCACATGCAGGAATGCGGCGCGCTCCAGACCAACGTCAATGAAGGCCGACTGCATTCCCGGCAGTACCCGCGCCACACGCCCAAGATATACATTGCCGACCAGGCCGCGCGAGGACGTGCGTTCGATGTGCAGTTCCTGCACGGCCCCGTGCTGCACGATCGCCACGCGCGTTTCTTGTGGCGTGATGTTGATCAGGATATCTTCGCTCATGCGCGCAATTCTACGGAGTTTGTGGGCCGGTGCGCTGCCACAGGTCAATTCCAAAGGCTTTGAGCAACTCGGCGGTCTCGCATAGCGGCAAGCCGACGATGCCGCTATGACTGCCAATGATGCGGGTGATAAAGCCTGCGGCCCGCCCCTGCATTGCGTAGGAACCTGCTTTTCCAAAGGGTTCCCCAGTTGCCACATAGGCACTGATCTCGCGCGCCGAAAGGGCGCGCATGCTCACGCGCGACTCAGAAAGTGCCAGTCTGAGCTTGCGGCCGTCGGTGACGGCGACAGCCGTTAAGACTCGGTGCTCACGCCCGGCAAGCAGGGTCAGCATGGCTCGCGCCTCATCGGCACTGCCGGGTTTGCCGAGTATCCGTGCGCCGCATACGACCGTGGTGTCCGCCGCCAGGATCGGCGCTGCCACCAGTTTGCGATGGCGGTGACGCAGCACTGCGGCACCGGCCTTCAGGCTCGTTACGCGCTGCACGTAGTGACGTGCACTCTCGCGCGGCAGCCGTATCTCCAGGTACTCAAGGTCTTCACCCTCGTTGGGCGGCAGGTTTACTATCGTGATGCCAAGCTGGGCCAGAAGTTCGGCGCGGCGCGGACTTTGCGAGGCCAGGTAGATGAAGGACACGCTGCTAGGCCCGATGGTAGGGATGGTTTTGCAGGATCGACCAGGCCCGATAGATCTGTTCAGCCAGAAGCACCCGGACCATGCCATGCGGCAAGGTCATGCTCGAGAGCCGTAGCGCCAGGCTGGCCTCGGACTTGATCTGGGCGTCCAGCCCGTCGGCGCCGCCGATTACGAGCGCGAGTGGATCCCCCTGTTCGCGCCAGGCTTGCATCTGCTCGGCCAGACCTGCACTCGTCAGGTCGCGTCCACGCTCATCGAGCACGATCAGCCGCGCGCGCGCGGGCAGGGCGGCGCGAATCCGTTCGGCCTCGCGCGCCATCGCGATCTCGGGCTTGGACTGGGCATTGCGCGTCTCCGGCTTAATCTCGCGCAGCGTGAGATGCCAATCCGAGGGCAAACGCTTGGCATACTCGTGAAAGCCACTGTCCACCCAATCCGGCATGCGCTGACCGACTGCGATTATGGTGAGGTGCATGGCGGCGCTCCTCGCTGGCTGGACTAGGTCGTCGCTCTTTTCTTGGTACGCTTTGCGGGTACACTCGCCGCAGCCTTGCTGGTCGTCTTGCGCGGGGCAGCCTTTCTTGGGGCCTTTCTTGGCACGCTCGCTGCGGCGCGTTTCGTACCCGGTGCGGCAGCCTTCTTAGCTGCGGTCTTGCGAGCGGTTTTCTTGGCGGGCGCCTTGCTCTCCAGTGATTCCTGGGGTGCCGAAGCCCGTGCCGGTCCGCTGCGCTTTGCCGATTTGAGCACTACCGGTTTGGCACCCCAGAGCTCTTCCAGGTTGTAATAGATCCGTATGCCGGGCTGCATGATGTGGACAATGGCATCACCCAGATCGACCAGCACCCACTCTCCGGTCTCTTCGCCTTCGACGCTGACGATCTCGCCACCTCCCTGTTTGACCTTGTCGCGCACCGAAGCGGCGAGCGCCTTGGTATGACGATTCGAGGTACCGGTGGCAATGAGGACGCGATCGAACAGATCGGTCAGTCCAGTGGAGTCGTAGGCCTTTATGTCCTGACCCTTCACATCTTCAAGGGCGTCGATGACAAGCTGCTGCAGTTTTTTGATGTCCATTCAGGCGGTATAAAGTTTTTGGTGACGAATGAATTCCAGTACTTCGGAGGGTAACAGATCGGAAATCGCGCCGTATTCACCACAATGCAGGTGTCGACGAAGCTCGCTCGAGGATATGGCGCCAAGATCTGCAGGTATGAGCAGCGCTGCTCCAGCAGGACTGCTGAAGGCACTGGGGCCCTGATCGGGAGTCACGCGTCGCGGCGCGAGTTCCGCACGGACTTCGGGATCGATACTGGCCTCGTCCATCGAGAAGCC
>CAJCHO010000064.1 GCA_903970145.1 Mycobacteriaceae bacterium
CCTCTTCACGCAAGTCTCGTCACAACGAGCAGGACATCGATCAGCTTGATGCCGATGAAGGGCACGATCAAACCGCCCAGACCATAGATCAGAAGATTTCGCCGCAACAGGCTAGCTGCACCCAGGGGCAGGTAGCGCACACCGCGCAACGCCAGCGGGATCAGGGCGACGATGACGAGCGCATTGAATACGACCGCCGAGAGCACCGCACTCTGCGGACTATGCAGACGCATGACGTCAAGCACGCCCAGTTCCGGATAGGTAACGGCAAACGCGGCCGGGATGATCGCAAAATACTTGGCGACGTCGTTGGCAATCGAGAAGGTCGTCAGCGAGCCGCGCGTAATGAGCATCTGCTTGCCGATCTCGACGACTTCGATCAGCTTGGTCGGGTTCGAGTCCAGATCGACCATATTGCCGGCTTCCTTGGCCGCCTGGGTGCCGCTGTTCATGGCCACCGCCACATCGGCTTGCGCTAAGGCCGGCGCATCGTTGGTGCCGTCGCCCGTCATCGCCACCAGGCGCCCTTCTGCCTGGATGTCGCGAATCAGCTTAAGCTTGGCCTCCGGGGTCGCCTCCGCGAGAAAATCATCGACGCCGGCTTCTGCCGCGATCGCTGCGGCCGTCAACGGATTGTCCCCGGTAATCATGATGGTGCGAATCCCCATGCGCCGCAGCTCGCGAAAGCGCTCCTTGATTCCGGGCTTGACGATATCCTTTAACTCGACGACCCCAAGCACCTGGCGCCCATCGGCGACAACGAGGGGCGTGCTGCCGCGTCGCGCCACCTGGTCGGCGAGCTTGCGCACGTCCCCCGCGAGATTGCCGCCCAGCGCCTCGACATGCTGGGTTACCGCGTCAAGCGCACCCTTGCGTAAACGGCGCACTCCGATATCGACTCCGCTCATGCGCGTGTGCGCCGAAAAAGGGACGAGCACCGCCCCATCGACCACCTGTGCACCGCCCGAGTCCTTGAGAAGCCGGTCGGCCAGAACCACGATCGATCGCCCCTCGGGAGTTTCGTCAGCGCGAGACGCGGTGCGCGCCGCCTCCGCCAGCTGGTGCTCCGTGATGCCCGGCGCGGGATAGAACTGGAAGGCCTGGCGATTGCCCAGAGTGATCGTGCCAGTCTTGTCAAGCAAGAGCACATCGACATCGCCGGCCGCCTCGACCGCGCGGCCGGACTTGGCGATCACGTTGGCGAGTAGCATGCGTCCCATCCCGGCGACGCCGATTGCCGAGAGCAAGCCACCGATCGTCGTCGGAATCAGGCAGACCAGGAGAGCCACCAAAACCGTCATCGAGACCGGCGCGCCGGCCTCATTCACGCTCACGGCAAAACTGGAGAAGGGCGCAAGCGTCACGGTCGCAAGGAGCAGGACCAAGGTCAGCGCGACCAGAAGGATCGTCAAGGCGATTTCATTGGGGGTTTTCGCACGCTTGGCGCCTTCGACCATGGCAATCATGCGATCGAGAAACGATTCGCCGGGATTGGCCGTCACGCGTACGACGAGCCAGTCGGACAATACCCGTGTGCCGCCGGTCACCGAAGAAAAGTCGCCGCCTGCTTCGCGGATCACCGGTGCGGACTCGCCGGTGATTGCGCTCTCATCGACCGACGCGACACCCTCGATCACCTCGCCATCGGCCGGCACCACTTCTCCGGATTCGACGAGATACATGTCATCGCGACGCAGCTCGCTGGCCTGCACGGCGACCGCAGGTGATCCATAGCGTGCCTGCGCCAGCTTTTTCGCCGCGACACTCTTCTTGATGCCGCGCAAGGCGGCGGCCTGGGCTTTGCTGCGGCCTTCGGCGAGCGCCTCGGCGAAGTTTGCGAACAGCAGTGTGAACCACAGCCACAAGGAGATGGCGAGGATGAAGCCGGACGGTGCCTCACCGGCACCTCCGAGCGACTGGAACCACAAGCCAGTGGTCAGGATCGAACCGATGTAGACCACGAACATCACCGGATTGCGCAGCTGCACCTGCGGAGCCAGCTTGCGCAGCGCATCGACGAGTGCAGGCGCCATGAGCGCCGGATCGAACAGGGAAAGACCTTGGGATTTCACGCTCGGTATCCTCTTAGCGAGGCGCAAACAGTTTCAGATGCTCGACCACCGGCCCCAGGGCAAGCGCTGGAACATAGGTCAAGGCCCCGACCAGGATGACGGTGCTGATCAAGAGAATCACGAATAGCGGACCGTGGGTGGGCAGAGTTCCCGAGCTCACTTCGATCCGCTTTTTGGCGGCCAGCGATCCGGCGAGCGCAAGAACCGGAACGATGATCCCAAAGCGCCCGAACCACATCGCAATAGCCGTCGAGACGTTGTAGAAAGGGGTATTGGCTGACAGTCCCGCAAAAGCACTGCCGTTGTTGTTGGCGGCCGACGAATAGGCGTAGAGGATCTCGCTAAAGCCATGAGCGCCAGGATTGCCTACTGCGGAAGTACCGGCGTCCACGCTGACCGCGATCGCCGTCGGCAGGAGCACGAACAGTGGCACCACGAGGATGGCGAGCGAGGCCATCTTCATGTCGAAAGCCTCGATCTTTTTCCCGAGATACTCCGGAGTACGGCCGATCATCAGGCCGGCGATGAAGACCGCCAGGATGGCATAAACGAGCATGCCGTAGAGACCGGAACCAACGCCGCCAAAAACGACCTCGCCCAACTCCATGAGAAACAGCGGCACAAAGCCGCCCAGGGGCATAAAGGAATCGTGCATGCCATTGACGGCGCCACACGAAGCGGCGGTCGTGATCGCGCCAAAGAGCGCGCTGGAAAACGAGCCAAAGCGCAGCTCCTTGCCTTCCATATTGCCTTGTGTGGCGTCCATTCCCAGCGCAGTCAGCTGCGGGTTGGCCACCAGCTCGGCGCCCAGCACGATCGCAGCCATGACAACGAAGAGCACCGTCATGGCTGCGAAAACCGCCCAGCCCTGGCGTTGGTCACCAACGATGTGTCCGAATGCGAAACACAAAGCTGCCGGGATCAGGAAAATCGCGACCATCTGCAGGAAGTTTGATAGTGGAGTCGGGTTTTCGAAGGGATGTGCGGAATTGGCGTTGAAGAATCCACCACCATTGGTGCCGATCATCTTGATCGCCTCCTGCGAGGCGACCGGTCCCATGGCGATCACCTGGGTCGTCGAAACGGCAGGATCTGTCAGCGGATTGCCTTTGTCGTCCAGTTGCACCTGACCAGCGGCGTCCAGGCGCGGCTTGTCGTAATGACTCGCGTCAAGGGTATGAACAGTGACGTAGCCATCGAGGTTCTGGATACTGCCAGCGGCGATCAAATAGCCCGCGAAGACCGCGCTCAATGGCAACAGAAGATAGAGGACGCCGCGCGTCATATCGACCCAGAAGTTGCCGAGCGTAGATGAGCCGCGACGCGCGAAAGCGCGCATCAGCGCGAAGGCTACCGCTATGGCGCTGGCGGCCGACAGGAAGTTCTGGACGGTTAAGGCCAGCATCTGGGTGAGATACGACATCGTCGATTCGCCCGCGTAGGCCTGCCAGTTGGTGTTGGTCACAAAGCTCACCGCGGTATTGAAGGCAAGGCCTGCCTCAACGCCAGTCATGGCCGCAGGATTCAGAGGCAGTGCGCCCTGAACGCGCTCAAGTGCATAGACCGCGAGAGCGCCGAGCGCGTTAAAGACGATCACGGCCAGCGCATAGGCGCGCCAGCCCATCTTCCGATCGGCATCAACGCCAGAGATTCGGTAGAGGGCGCGCTCAAGAACACCGAGACGCCCCAGAGAGTCAGTGCCAGCAAGGCGCGCAAGCCAGCTGCCAAGCGGGTAGCTTAGTCCGACGAGCGTCACCGCATAGGCCGCGATCAAGCCTATATCTTTGATTTGCATCAGAATTTCTCGGCGCGCAAGAGTGCATAGAGAAGATAGAGAAATACCAGGCAGGAAGTGCCCGCACCGATCCAGTGCCAGATATCCATGTTCAGTTCTTCAGGTAATTGCAGACGAGGACAAGGCCCCAGGTGAGGGCGGCAAGAAGCACGCCCAAGGCGAGATAGACGAGATCCATTGACAGCCCATGCCGATCAAAGCGCGAAGCTTAGGCGCACCGATGTCAAAAAGCGGCACAGTTGCCCGGCTGCGGTGTCAATATCGTGTAAACGGTGGGCTCGACACTCCACGCAAGAGTGCCCGCTACCGCTACAATGAAAGCCCCGCTTAGTCCAGCCTTATGGGAATTGCGCAACGAAGCGGCGCAAACCGGTGAAAATCACCCCGGAACGCTTCGCGAACTGTCAAAAATGTGGCATTGTTGTAAGCAAGAAACAACCCGGCGGCGCTCGGCGCACCCGCCCATTACGCACCAGAGAATCCTCCCATGCGCATAGCCATCATTCAAAAAGACATCGCCGACTCGAACCGGGCACGGGTGGTACTGACGCGTGCCGGTCATCGCTGCTGGGTGTTCACATCGCACAACGAACTGCTCGAGTCGCTTTCGCGCGTCACCGTGGATCTGCTGCTCGTCGACTGGCAGTGTCCGGATTGCTCGGGCATCGACATCATGCGCTCGATCGCCGCGGATACACGCATCGCCCTGATCGGGGTTTTCTATGCGAATTGCGAAAAACCCGAAGACGTTGCGGCGGCACGCGCTGCTGGTGGACACGACTTCATCATCAAGCCGGTTACCGATGAGGAATTGACCGCACGAGTCGAGGCCCAGCTCAAGCGCGCCTTCCCGACTCATTTCGGGGTCGAGGTGATGAGCATCGGTCCGCACCGGATCGACCGCGCCGCCAAACGATGGATTTACCACGACCGCGACATGGAGCTGACTTCAACCGAGTTCGGCATCGCGCTGTGCCTGTTGGGCAATCTGGGGCGACCCATGTCGCGCGACTACATTCAGGAATGCGCGACCGGCGAAGCCGGTCCGGCCAATTCGCGCTCGCTCGATTCGCAGATCTCGACGATCCGCATCAAGTTGCGCCTGATGCCCGAACGCGGATTTCAGCTGCGTTCGCTCTATGGTTTTGGCTATCGCCTGGACACGACGCCGGCACGCGAGGCGCCCACCGATGGGCGCGCCCGCATGGTCGACTGGAGCATGATCACCAACGTCTCGGCCGAAAACTCCTAGACGCGGCTAGCGCACCTCCAGCAGTTCAACGTCAAATACCAAGGTCGCATTGGGCGGAATAACACCGCCCGCGCCGCGCGCGCCGTATCCGAGCTCGGGCGGGATGATGAGCGTACGCGAGCCGCCGACCTTCATACCGGCCACCCCCTGATCCCAGCCCTTGATGACCCGACCGGCCCCCAGAGGAAACGGAAAGGGCTCGTTGCGATCGCGCGAACTGTCGAACTTCTTGCCATGGTGGTCAGGCGCGCTCTCGTCATACAGCCAGCCGGTGTAATGGACAACGACGGTATGGCCAGCGACGGCCTCAGCGCCGGTGCCTACTTTGTGATCGATCATGTTCAATCCCTGTGGAGTAGTAGCGGAATCGTCTGCCGCCTGGACAGTCGTCCAGAGCAGACCTGCGAAGGCGACCAGAAACGTCGCGCGCAACAAGCTTAAGCAACGCATATTCATGGAATTCCTCTTTCAGTAATGCCCGCTTGGGGCGGCGCGCGCATTGTGCACCAGAACCGATGAGCAAGTCATCCCGGGAACCAGCTGAGCCAGGGCGCGGTAAACAGCGTGAAGTGGGCCGATAAGCCGGATTCTGTTACGGCGCAACGCGCTATGACAGTCATTCCTCTAAACCGCGCATCGCTGCACGGCTCTAGCCGCCTACCCGCACGCTCCCCGAGCAGGGTCACAGCGTGCCTACTTGACGTTGCTCCGCGTAGAGATTGCCCGTTTCACCCGGACTGAACCGGCTCGTCTCTGTTGCTCTGATCCTCGCCTCACGGCGGACAGGTGTTACCTGCTACGCTGCTCTTCGGAGTCCGGACTTTCCTCCCGCGACAGATGTCGCCGGCGACTGTCTGGCCCACTTCACTGCCCTCATTTTATGCGACCATTCGGGCTTCGAGCCAGCATTAACTTCCCCCATGACCACCCATATCCCGGCGCGCACTGCTGCGCGCCTGATCGTTGATCAACTGCTGATCCACGGCGCCGACACGGCCTACTGCGTACCCGGCGAGAGTTACTTGCCCGTTCTGGACGCACTCTACGAGAGTCGCGATAAATTGCGCCTTATCGTCAACCGCCACGAATCGGGCGCCGGCTTCATGGCCGAAGCCTACGGCAAGCTCACCGGGCGACCTGGCCTGTGTTTTGTGACACGCGGTCCGGGTGCCACCAATGCCAGCATTGCGGTGCATACGGCAATGCAGGATTCAACACCTCTGATTCTGTTCATCGGTCAGGTTGGCAGCGACTGCCTGGATCGCGAAGCGTTTCAGGAAATCGATTACCGCGCGATGTTCGGCTCGATCGCGAAGTGGGTCGCGCAGATCGAGCGCGCCGACCGGATTCCTGAATACATCGCGCGCGCCTACCAGACCGCGACCAGCGGTCGCATGGGTCCGGTCGTGCTCGCGCTACCGGAAGATCTCCTGAGCGCAAGCGCCGCCGTCGCGGACGCCCGACCCTACCATGCAAGCGACGCAGCGCCCGGCGCCGACCAACTGTCTGCATTGCATGCGCGCCTGGCGCGCGCGCAGCGTCCGCTCGTGCTCCTCGGCGGATCCGGCTGGACCAGCAAGGCCTGCCAGGACATACAGGCATTCGCACAAGCGAATCACCTGCCCGTTACCTGCTCGTTCCGACGACAGGATCTGTTTGACAATCACCTGCCCAACTACGTGGGCGACGTCGGAATCGGCATCAATCCGAAGCTATTCGCGCGCATCCGCAGCGCCGATCTGGTGATTGCGATCGGGGCTCGACTCGGTGAAGTGACTACCTCGGGGTATACGCTGTTCGATGTGCCGGTGCCGGAGCAGGCGCTGGTTCATATTCATTCTTCCGAAGCGGAACTCGGACGCGTGGTGCAGCCGGTACTGGCCATCAACGCCGGCATGGCACGCATCGCTGCCGCGCTACGCAATCTCGATCCGATCCCCGACGCGCCATGGCGCCAGAGCCTCGCCGCGGCGCGCGCTGAATACGAGGCCTGGCAAAGCGAGCCGCAGTGGCTCGTCGAACGCAAGGCCTCGCTCAATCTCTGGCGCATTGTCGAAGAGCTCTTTGCGCAGGTGCCGCGCGATGCGCTGCTCGCCAATGGCGCGGGCAACTTCGCGACCTGGGGACATCGCTTTCACCGCTATGCCGGACTCGCTGCCGGTCGGCGCAGCCAGCTCGCGCCGACCAGTGGGGCCATGGGTTATGGTGTGCCGGCGGGCATCGCCGCGAAGATCCACGATCCCGACCAGACGGTGATCGTGATCGCGGGCGATGGTGACTTCCTCATGACGGGTCAGGAACTGGCGACCGCGGTACGCGAGAAGGCAGCCGTGCTCTTCATCATCGTCAACAATGGCATGTACGGGACGATCCGCATGCATCAGGAGAAGCACTTCCCGGGACGCATGCATGGCACCGATCTGGTCAATCCCGATTTTGTGCAACTGGCGCGCGCATATGGTGCATTTGGCGAGCGCGTGACGCGCAATGACGAATTTACTGGCGCGCTCGGCCAAGCGCTGAGCCACATCGGTCAAAGGCAGTCACCTGCCCTCATCGAACTCATCACCGACCCCGAAGTCATAACGCCGGGTGCGACGCTCGCGATGCTCTCAAAACTGTAGAAACGAGATTCTGTGGTGGCTGCGATACGGCGAAGTGACGCAACTATTGCGCCAAGCCGGCGCTTCGGGGCAAAGTAAGACGCCGGGGGAGCGAGCGTGTTGTGATCGCTTGGCCCTCGTGCCTGCAAAGGACTTCGCTGTGGCTCAGCCGATCAACATGAAACGCGTCTTACCTGGCTTGCGCGCACTCGCCTGCGTGCTCGCGCTCGCCGCACTCGCCAGCTGCGGCAAAAAGGCCCCCGCACCTGGACCGAACGCACCGACGGTCAACACTACTCCGAACCCCTCGTCCGATCCGGTCGCCACTCCAAGTCCGCCACCCACGGCCGAAGCGACAGCGACGCCTGCTGCGCATTCGGATAAATCGGGCGACGTGCTGAAGTGGCTCTCGATGCTCTCTGACAAGGCCAAGCCTGATCCCCCCAAGCCGGCAGCGAACCCCGCGGCAACGTCGGTTGCAAGCCCGGCTAGCGCGCCAGTCGTCCCTGCATCGCCGTTGGTGGCAAGCGTACCGACACCCGAGGCGACCAGAGTAGAGGCGAGCAAAACCGAAGCGCCGAGACCCGCGCCGGTGGCGCCGCGGCCCGCACCGGTCGTCGTACAGGAGCCTCCCACGCCTGCTCCGGTTGTTGCTACTGCCGCGCCCACACCCACACCGGCCGCCAATATCGCGCACAGCGAACCCAAGGTACTAAGCCGGGAGCAACCGACCCTGTCGCGTGAGGTCCTGCGAACCGGGATCAGGCAGGGTCACGTGCAGGCGCGCCTGTCGATTAATGCCGACGGCTCGGTCTCAAAGGTCGAGATCATCCAATCCGAACCGCGCGGTGTCTTCGACAAGGCTGTCGTCGCGGCCGGATTACGCTGGAAGTATGCGCCGATGCCGGCGCCCGAGACGGCGATCGCCGACTTCGACTTCAATCTCGACTAGCTGCGCCTAGCGCATTTGGCGGTCAGACCTGCCCGAGTCGCCAGTTGATTTGCTGGCCCGCGAGGAGCGGCACCAGCGGTTCGTCGCCAAACGGCAGGCTGGCGGGCGCGGTCCACGGTGAGCGCGTGAGCGTCACCGATCCCTGATTGCGCGGCAGCCCGTAGAAATCCGCGCCGAACTCGCTGGCAAAGCCTTCGAGTCGATCAAGCCGGCCCGCGTCCTCGAATGCCTGCGCGTAGAGTTCGAGCGCATGGAGCGCGGTGTAGCAGCCCGCGCCGCAGCACTCGGCCTCCTTGGTCGAGCGCGCATGCGGGGCGCTGTCTGTGCCCAGAAAAAATCGCGGGTCTCCCGACGTAGCGGCCTCTACCAGGGCGCGCCGATGATTCTCGCGCTTTAGCACGGGCAGGCAGTAGAAATGCGGTCGCAGTCCGCCCGTGAAGATCGCGTTGCGGCTAAACAGCAGGTGATGCGCCGTCAGGGTAGCGGCCAGCGTATTGCACGCGCCCGAGCAGTCGCGCACATATTGCACGGCCTGCGAGGTCGTGATGTGCTCAAACACGATACGCAGCGCCGGGAAGGCCGCCCTCAAGGGGATCAGCTGTTCATCGATGAAAACCTGTTCGCGATCGAAAATATCGACGGCTGCATGGGTGACCTCACCATGCACCTCCAAGGGCATGCCGACGGCTTGCATCGTCTCGAGGGTGCGCCAGCAGCGCTTTAAGTCCGTCACGCCGGCGGCCGAGTTGGTCGTCGCACCCGCCGGATAGAGCTTCACGCCGTGCACGAGGCCACTGTCCTTGGCGCGGCGGATCTCGTCGGGCGCGGTGTCGTCAGTCAGGTACAGGGTCATGAGGGGTTCGAAGTGCGCGGATTCCGGTAGTGCTGCCAGGATCCGCTCGCGATAGGCGAGCGCCGCTGCGGTCGTGGTCACGGGCGGTTTCAGATTAGGCATGACAATGGCGCGGGCAAACTGGCGCGCCGTATGGCCAACCACGCTTTGCATCTGGGCTCCGTCGCGCAGGTGCAGGTGCCAGTCGTCGGGACGCCGGATAGTGATGCTTTGCTGGGACATGGGACGGTGGCTAGGCCAGATCGGTCAGTTGACGAGAATAATGCGGTAGTCGTTCACATTGGTACGCGTTGGTCCGGTTACGATCAGATCACCGAGTGCGGCAAAAAATCCCCAGGCATCGTGTCCTTCGAGCAAAGTCCGCGCGTCAAGCCCCGCGGCCACACCCCGCGCCAGGCTATCCGGTGTCATGCGTGCCCCGGCATTATCCTCCGATCCATCGATGCCATCGGTATCGCAGGCCAATGCCCAGACATCGGCGACGCCCTCGAGCTCAACTGCCAGCGCCAGCAGAAACTCGCTGCAGCGTCCACCGCGCGCCGAGCCGGGCACGGGCGATGGCAGCGTGACCGTACACTCTCCTCCCGATATCAGCGCCACGGGCGGCTGCCACGGAGCACCATGGGACCTGATCTCGCGCACCAGCGCGGCGTAGACCCGCGCCACCTCACACGCTTCCCCGGTCACGCTGTCGCCGAGGATGACGCTCGCGATACCCCGTGCGCTGCACCAGGCGGCAGCGGCGGCAAGACTCGCATGGGCGCTGGCGATGACACGGTTCTCAACCCGCGCAAATAACGCCGCTTCGGGTTTGGGCGTCTCGGCGATCTGGCCCGCAGCGCCCGCCGCAAGGTGTCTCGTCACCGCGTCGGGCAACTGCAGACCATAGCGCCGCACGATCGCCTGAGCCTCCCCGAAGGTGCTCCTATCGGGGGCGCAGGGCCCTGAAGCAATTGCGCTCGGATCGTCCCCGGTTACATCCGAGATGATCAAGGCAAGCACGCGTGCCGGGCCGGCTGCCGCGAGTCGGCCGCCACTGATCGCCGAGAGGTGCTTACGCACTATATTCATCTCGGAAATCGGCGCCCCGCTGCGCAAGAGTTCGCGATTGCTTGCGCGAAGATCGGACATCGACAGGCCCGGTGCCGGCAGGCTCATCAGACTGGAGCCGCCGCCTGAGACCAGAACCAGTAACAGATCCTCGGGCGAAAGCCCCTTCGCCAGGTCGAGAATCTCGCGCGCCGCCGTCTCTCCGGCCTCATCGGGCAGCGGATGGCCGGCTTGCACGACGCGAATTGTGCGCGTCGCCAGCTCATGGCCGTAGCGCGTGATGACAAGCCCTTCGAGCTCGCGACCGGGCCACGCCTCTTCCACTGCCTGCGCCATCGCAGCGGCTGCCTTGCCCGCCCCGACGACGACGACTCTCCCGGCTTTGGGCGCCGCTGGCAGGTGTGCGGCCAAGGTCTCGCGCGCGGCCGCCGCCGCTACGGCCGCGGCAAAACTGCCTTCGATGATCTCGCGCGGATCAGGACCTGGCATGAAGGGATATTCCGGATGCACCCAGGCCGCGACTCAGACCGGTTCGGCGGTCTTGTCACTGGCCCGATCGAGCCAGGCAGAGACCTCAACGCTCGCATCAGCCGCCGGTTGCTGCTGGCGCTCCCACATGCGCGCATAGATACCGTCGGCCGCCAGGAGATCCAGATGCGTACCGCGCTCGCGGATGCGGCCGTTCTCAAGCACAAGTATCTGGTGTGCATCAACGATCGTCGAGAGCCGATGCGCGATCACGAGGGTCGTGTGATTGCGCGCGAGCGCGCGCAACTCGGCCTGGATTGCCTGCTCGGCCCGCGAATCAAGCGCCGACGTGGCCTCGTCGAAAATCAGTATCGCCGGGTTCTTCAGAAGCGTGCGCGCGATCGCGACGCGCTGCTTCTCACCACCCGACAATTTAAGCCCGCGCTCGCCAACCGGTGTCTCGTAGCCGGCGGGCAGTGAGATGATAAAATCATGAATGTAGGCGGCGCGGGCGGCCGCCTCAATTTCCTCGCGGCTTGCCTCCGGACGTCCGTAGGCGATGTTGTAGTAGATCGTATCGTTAAATAGCACGGTGTCCTGCGGAACGATGCCGATGGCTGCCCTCAGACTCGCCTGGGTCAGCTCGCGCAGCTCGGTGCCATCGACCCGGATCGATCCGCGATTGACGTCGTAAAAGCGGAACAGGAGCCGCGCCAGCGTCGATTTTCCGCTGCCGCTGGGACCGACGACGGCCACTGTTTGTCCCGGGCGAATCTCGAAATCGACATCAAACAGGATCTGGCGCTTGGATTCGTAGGAAAAATCGACGTGCTCAAAGCGCACCCGGGCGCCGCGCACCGCGTCCTTTAGCACCAGCGGCCTGGCGTCGGCCGAGTCGGCTATCTCGCGATGCTCATCGAGCAGCGAAAACATGCGGTCGACGTCGGCGAGGCTCTGCTTGATCTCCCGATAGATCACCCCCAGAAAATTGAGCGGCACATAGAGCTGGATCATGAAGGCATTGACCAGAACCAGGTCGCCGATGGTCATGGATCCGGCAACCACGGCCGCGGTGGCGCGCCAGACAATGAGCGTGACTGCGATGGCGATGATTGCTGCCTGTCCGGTATTGAGCAGCGACAGTGAGATCTGGGACTTGACGGCTGCCTGTTCCCAGCGCGCGAGACTCTCGTCATAGCGACGCGCCTCATAGCCTTCATTGTTGAAGTATTTTACGGTCTCGTAGTTGAGCAGCGAGTCGATGGCGCGCACATTGGCTTTTGAATCGAGCTCATTCATGCTGCGGCGGTATCCGGTGCGCCATTCCGTGACAAGGATCGTGAACAGGACATAGGCAGTCAGCGCCACTACCGCGATGATCGAGAAGGCAAGCGCGTAGCGGACCGCGAGAATCGCGAGCACCAGGCTTACTTCGACCAGGGTGGGCAGAATGCTGTAGAGCGTGTAGCCAACCAGACTGGATATCGCGCGACTGCCGCGCTCGATGTCACGCGTCACACCACCGGTTTGGCGCTCGAGGTGAAAGCGCAGCGACAGCGCGTGCAGATGCTCGAACACCTGCAGGGCGATATGACGTACGGCGCGCTGGGTAACGCGCGCGAAGATGATCTCGCGCAGTTCCGTGAACACCGAGGTCGTCAGTCGCAGCGCGCCGTAGGCGACGAGCAAGGCAAGCGGCAGAGCCAAGGCCGCGCCGGCGGACCCCGGCACGATCGTCAGGCGATCGATGATGTCCTTCAAGATCAGCGGTACACCGACATTGCCGACCTTGGCTGACACGAGACACAGCAGCGCCAGCACCACGCGCAGCCGATAGTCCCACAGATAGGGCAGGAGCGTTCCGAGGACAGCCCAGTCAGAGCGCTCGCTGCGCGGCGCGCTGCGTGGCGGACTCTGAGACGAAGCGGTACGATGACGCATGGCAGCTGCCGATGTCGCTCTAAAGTGAGCATGATAGCAAGGGCGCCCCGGGCACGACGATTCACCCTTTTTCGACTGGACCAGGCCCATGTCATCCGACGCACCGCCAAACAGTGAGCTGACAGCGCAGGCACAGCGCGTGCGCCTGCCGGCCAATCGCATGCCGACCCTGCGCGTCATGCCGATGCCGTCTGACGCCAATATTCATGGCGACGTGTTTGGTGGCTGGATCATGGCCCAGGTCGACGTCGCCGGTTCGCTGCCCGCTGTACGGCGCGCCAATGGACGTGTCGCGACCATTGCGGTCAATTCCTTCCTGTTCAAGCAGCCGGTGTTTGTGGGCGACCTCTTGTCCTTCTATGCCGAGGTCGTCAAGGTCGGCAACACCTCGGTGACTGTGCAGGTCGAGGTCTACGCCGAACGCAATCGCCTGAACGTCGAAGTGGTAAAGGTCACCGAGGCGACCCTCACCTATGTGGCAACGGATGCTTCGCGCAAACCGCGCCAGCTACCGGCCCTCGAATCGCTCGCCAAAGACGACTAGAGGGAGACGGCGCCTGTTCAGAGAAACAGATCCGGCAGCAGCTTCTTGCTGCCTGGGACAACCGAATAGGGCTCCAGATCGGTGACACCGTGTGCCCGCAGCACCTGCTCGTCAATATAGAAATTGCCGGTATTGGCGTCAGCTCGAGCGTCACTCTCGAGAATGAAGAACGCGGCGTCAGCCATGATGGCGGGTGTGCGACAGTGCTCGGGCAGGATCCCCGGGATCATCTGCAAGGCAGCGGTCTGAATGACTGTGCGCGGCCAGAGCGCGTTCACAGCGATGCCGTAGGACTTGAACTCCGCGGCGTGGCCTAGCACGCACATCGACATGCCGTACTTGGCCATGGTGTAGGCGGTGTGCGGGGCAAACCAGCGCGAATCCATATTGAGCGGCGGCGCAAGGGTCAGCACGTGGGGATTGCGCCCCGCCTGTGCGGATTTCTTCAGGTACGGCAGGCAGGCCTGGGTACAGACAAAGGTCCCGCGTACGTTCACGCCAAACATCAGATCAAAGCGCTTGATCGGAGTCGCTTCCGTGCCGGTCAGGCTGATTGCGCTGGCGTTGTTGACAAGGATGTCAATGCCGCCAAAGTGTTCTGCGCCGCGCAGGACCGCCTCGGCTACCTGTACTTCCTCGCGGATGTCGACCTGCAGGGGCAGGCATTTGCCACCAGCCGCCTCAATCGCCGCTGCCGCGCTGTATATGGTGCCCTCAAGCTTGGGATTGGCTTCAGCCGTCTTGGCCGCGATGATGACATTGGCACCGGCGCGCGCCGCATGAATTGCGATCTCGAGCCCGATGCCGCGCGAACCGCCGGATACGAAGAGGGTTTTACCTTGAAGCGTCATGATGACCTTTGCGGGATGCCCGGAGCGGGCGATGGATGGGAACCTTAGCTAAAGCGCGAGAAGTCCGGCTGGCGCTTCTCGAAGAAGGCACTGAAGGCCTCGCGCGCTTCGGGCGAAACCAGTTGCGCCCGGAACTGCTCGCCTTCGATGCGCATGCGCTCTTCGATGTGGCCGCGTAAGTCAGCATTCATGAGGCGCTTGGTGGCACGGACCGCGGCCGGTGGCAGGGATGCCAGACGTGCCGCGCGGGCGCGCGCGTGCGGCAAGAGCTCGGCCTCGGGAAGGATGGCGTTGACCAGTCCCATGGCGTGCGCCTCATCGGCGCTGAAGAATTCGCCGAGCAAAAGCCGCTCAGCGGCACGCTGGTAGCCAGCCAGGCGTGGCAAAAGATAGCTTGATGCCGCCTCGGGCACGAGGCCAAGCTGAGTAAACGGCAGCTGAAAGCGCGCGCTCTGGCTTGCGTACACGAGGTCGCAATGCAAGAGCATGGTCGTGCCGACCCCGACTGCGGCTCCCGAGACTGCCGCGACCAGCGGTTTGTCGGTGTGACTGATTGCATTGAGAAAGCGGAACACCGGGCTATCGGTGCCACTCGGGGGATGATTCATGAAGTCGTGCAGATCGTTGCCGGATGTGAAGATCTCGGGCTTGCCCGAGAGGAGCAACACGCGCACTGCGGGGTCGGCCGCGGCCTCCTCGAGGGCATCGGCCAGTTCAGCATACATCGCTGAGGTAATGGCGTTCTTCTTGTGGGCCCGGTTGAACTCGATGCAATAGATGCCACCGTCCCGACTGGTCAATACATCCATCGCTCGCTCTCCCGTTAACCTGCCTCGTTCACACGCGCTCGAAAATGCCCGCAGCGCCCATCCCGGTGCCGACACACATGGTTACCATGCCATAGCGCAGATTGCGTCGGCGCAGAGCATGCACCACGGTCGCCGAACGAATCGCACCGGTTGCCCCAAGTGGGTGACCCAGCGCAATGGCTCCGCCAATCGGATTGACCTTGGCAGGATCGAGATTCAAGTCGCGAATGACCGCAAGCGATTGCGCCGCAAATGCCTCGTTGAGCTCGATCCAGTCGATCTGATCAATCGTCAGACCCGCCGACTTGAGCGCGGCCGGGATTGCTTCCTTGGGACCGATACCCATGATCTCGGGCGGCACACCGCGCACCGCGAAGGATACGAAGCGCGCCAGCGGCGTGAGATTAAAGCGCTTCATGATTTCTTCCGAGACCACGATCAAGGCGCCGGCTCCGTCGGAAGTTTGCGAGCTGTTGCCCGCGGTCACGCTGCCCTTGGCGGCAAACACCGGGCGCAGTTTTCCGAGCGCCTCGAGATTCGTGTCGGCGCGCGCGCCCTCGTCGACGCTCACGGTCGATTTGGCGCTGTCGATCTGCCCCGAGGCGAGGTTGGGACGGCGATCAATGACCTCGACAGCGGTGGTCTCGTCCTTGAACTCACCGGCCTTTTGTCCGGCGATTGCCTTCTGGTGCGATTCGAGTGAAAACTGATCCTGGTCGGCGCGCGACACCTTCCACTGCTGGGCAACCTTTTCGGCAGTCAGCCCCATGCCGAAAGCCATGCCGATGTTCTCATCAAGCACGGCGATCGGATTGATCGAGGGCCAGTGTCCCATGGTCGGCACCAGGCTCATCGACTCGGCACCGGCCGCGATCATCGCCTGGGCCTCACCGGTTCGGATCCGGTCGGCGGCAATAGCGACCGCGGTCAGGCCGGACGCACAGTAGCGGTTTACCGTGGCGCCCCCGACCGACTTGGGCAGACCCGCCATCAGGACTGCCATGCGCGCCATGTTCAGGCCCTGCTCGGCTTCCGGGAAGGAGCAGCCGACGATGGCATCCTCGATGACCGCCGGATCAAGCCCGGGAACCTGCGCCTGGACCGCCTGCAGGACACGTATCAGCAGATCGTCGGGTCGGGTATTGCGGAACACACCGCGCGGCGCCTTGCCGATGGGCGTACGCGTCGCGGCTACGATGTAGGCGTCCTGGAGTTGTCTGGTCATGATCGTGTTCCTCTAGTTTCTTACCGGCTTGCCGGTCTGCATCATGCCCATGATGCGTTCCTGGGTCTTGGGATGGGTCAACAGGCTCATGAAGGCGGCTCGCTCATGGGCGAGCAGCCACTCCTCGGAGACCAGTGAACCCGGTTCGACATCGCCGCCGCACATCACCTCGGCGATGGTGCGTCCGAGATGAAAGTCATGCGCCGAAATGAAACCGCCTTCGCGCATGTTGATGAGCTGCCCCGTGATGGTCGCAAGGCCCGAGCGACCAGCGACCGGGATACCTGCCTTGAGCGGCGCACGGTAGCCACTGGCATACATCGCGCGCGCCTCATTGATCGCCACGGCGAGCAGCTCGTAGCGATTCAACACGATCACGTCTGCGCCCAGCAGATAGCCCATCTGGCGCGCCTCGATGGCCGACTTGGAGACGCTCGCGGTGGCCGCGTTCATGAGGTACTTCTTCAGGTAGTCGAGCAGGTAGGTATCGGGGGCCAGTGCCCGCTCCTCGGCGGCACGCCGCGCCCCGTACATCAGGCCACCTCCTCCGGGTACCAGACCCACGCCGACCTCGACCAAGCCCATATAGCTTTCGAGATTGGCGACGCGCCGCGCACAGGCCAGCGCCAGTTCGCAGCCACCGCCAAGCGCCATCCCGGAGACAGCGGCAACCGTTGGCACATTGGCGTAGCGCAAGGCCAGCATTGCTTCCTGGAGCTTTTTCTCCTCGGGTTCAATCGCCTTGACGCCGCCGGTCATGAACAGCGGCAGCATGGCCTGCAGATCGGCTCCGACCGAAAACGGCTCGTCCGGACTCCATACGACGAGGCCGTGGTAGTCGGCCTCGGCGAGCGCGATGGCACGACCGAGGCCAGCGATTACGCCGGGCCCGATGGCATGCACCTTGGTCTTGATCGATACGATCAGTATTTCGTCGTCGAGCGACCAAAGCCGGATCGACTCGTCCTCGAAGCTGGTCTTGCCGGACGGTGGCGCTGCTTCACCGAAGAGCACGGCCGGAAACAGCTGACGACCATACACCGGCAATTGCGCACGTGCTTCGTAGCGATTGGTGCGCGCCGAGTAGGAGCCCTCGGCAGTGTGCACGCCGGCGCGCCCGTCAAACACCCAGGCCGGTAGTGGCGCGCTCGACAGGGCCTTGCCGGCATCGATATCTTCCTTGACCCACTGCGCCACCTGGGACCAGCCGGCCGCCTGCCAGAGCTCGAATGGTCCCTGGTCCTGACCAAAACCCCAGCGCAGCGCGAAGTCGACATCGCGCGCGTTATTGGCAATCGCGCCCAGGTGTACCCCGATGTAGTGAAACACATCGCGAAAGATCGCCCAGAGGAACTGTGCCTGCGGGTTGGTCGACTCGCGCAACAGTTTCATGCGCTCGGCGACATCCTTTTTCTTCAGGATGCGCATTACGACATCATCGGCCTTCTTACCCGAGGCGACGTAATCGCCCGTCGCCGGATCAAGGCGCAGAATGTCCTTTCCCGACTTCTTGTAAAAACCGGCGCCGCTCTTTTGTCCGAGCGACCCCTTGGCAATCAGATCGGCCAATGGCTTGGGCGTTACGTATACGCTGGCAAAGGGATCGTCCGCGAGGTTGTCCTGCATGGTCCGAATGACGTGCCCCAGGGTGTCAAGGCCGACCACGTCGGCGGTGCGAAAAGTTCCCGATTTGGCACGACCGAGCTTGGCCCCGGTCAGGTCATCGACCACGTCGTATGAAAGCCCGAATTTATCGGCCTCGGCTATGGTCGCAAGGATGCTGAAGATGCCGACCCGGTTGGCAACGAAATTGGGTGTGTCAAGAGCGCGTACCACCCCCTTGCCGAGGGCACTGGTCAAGAAGGCCTCGAGGTCGTCGAGAATGTCGGCGCGCGTACCGGTCGTCGGTATCAGTTCGACCAGGTGCATGTAGCGCGGCGGATTGAAAAAATGGATCCCGCAAAAGCGCGCCTTGAGTTCGCTCGAAAATCCTTCGGCCAGCGCGTTGATCGACAGGCCCGAGGTGTTCGATGCGAAGATCGCGTGCGGCGCGATGAACGGCGAGACCTTCTGATAGAGCCCATGCTTTAGGTCCATGCGCTCGGCGATGGCTTCGATGATCAGATCGCAGCCGCGCAGTTGCTCGAGATCGTCGTCGTAATTCGCCACTCCAATAAAGGCCGCATCCGCCGGGTTGCCAAGCGGTGCCGGGCTCAGCTTCTTGAGATTCTCCACGGCCTTTATTGCAATGCCGTTCTTCGGGCCTTCCTTGGCCGGCAGATCGAACAGCACCACCGGGATACGTGCATTGATGCAATGTGCGGCGATCTGCGCACCCATGACACCGGCGCCCAGAACGGCCACCTTCTTGACAATGAAGTTACTCATGAATTCTCCACGGGACTCGATTGGCCGCCGCGCCGTCGCGGCGGCCGGGTTCAGAACAGCTCTTCGGGCATTTGCTGGAGTACGGCCACGCCAGCGCGCGCCTGGCGGATCAGCATGGCGGTCTCGGGCAAGAGACGGGAGAAGTAAAAGCGCACCGTGGCGAGCTTGGCCTTGTAGAAGTCGTCGCCCGAATCCTGTTTGGCAAGACTGATCTTCGCCATGCGCGCAAACAGATAGGCATAAACGAGGTGTCCGGCGATGCGCAGGTAGGGTACCGCGGCGGCACCCACCTCATCCTGGTTCTGAAAGGCTTTCATCCCGACTTCCATGGTTAGCTTGGTCAGCTTCTCGCCCAGATCGGCGAGAGGCGTGACGAATTCGGCGAGCGACTCGTCAGTACCGTTCTCCTCGACGAACTGCTGGACCAGCTTCCCGAACTTCTTCAATTTCGCACCATTGTCGGAGAGCACCTTGCGTCCCAGCAGATCGAGCGACTGGATGGTATTGGTGCCTTCGTAGATCATGTTGATGCGTGCATCGCGCACGTATTGCTCGATGCCCGTCTCCCAGATGAAGCCATGACCACCGAAGACCTGCATGGCTTCCGAAGTAGCCTGCCAGCCATTGTCCGTAATGAAGGCCTTCACGATCGGGGTGAGCAGCGCCACCATGTCGGCTGCATCCTTGCGTGCATCTTCGTCGGAATGGCCCAGCTCGACATCGATCTGGGTCGCAATGAAATAGGTCAGCGCGCGCGCACCTTCGGCCCAGGCGCGCGCGGTCAGGAGCATGCGCCGCACGTCCGGATGCACAATGATCGGATCGGCCGGTTTATCGGGTGCTTTGGGACCTGACAGACTGCGCGACTGGATGCGATCCTTCGCATACGTGCGCGCCTGCTGGTAGGCCGCCTCGGTCAAGCCGAGCGACTGCATGCCAACACCCAGACGCGCCGCGTTCATCATCACGAACATCGCTTGCAGTCCCTTGTTGGGCTGTCCGAGCAGCCAGCCGGTCGCGCCATCGAGTGAAATCTGTGCGGTGGCGTTGCCGTGAATCCCCATCTTGTGCTCGAGTCCGCTGCAATAGACGGAATTGCGCGCGCCTAGCGAGGCATCAGCGTTGGGAATGAATTTGGGAACGATGAACAGGGAAATCCCCTTCGAACCCGGCGGCGAGTCGGGCAGGCGCGCCAACACCAGATGGACGATGTTCTCGGCCATGTCATGTTCGCCCGACGAGATGAAGATCTTGTTGCCATCTATCTTGTAACTGCCATCGGCCTGTGGGGTCGCCTTGGTACGCAGCATGCCAAGGTCGGTACCGCAGTGCGATTCGGTCAGACACATCGTGCCTGTCCATTCACCCGAAGTCAGCTTGGGCAAATAGAGCTTGCGCTGTTCGGGCAGGCCATGGGCTTGCAGACATTCGTAGGCGCCGTGGGTGAGCCCGGGATACATCGCCCAGGCCTGATTGCAGGCATTGAGCATCTCGTAGACGGCACTATTGAGCACCACCGGCAAGCCCTGGCCGCCAAACTCGGTGTCGCATGCCAGCGCCGCCCAGCCACCTTCGACATACTTGGCGTAGGCTTGCTTGAAACCCTTGGGGGTGGTCACCTCGTGGGTGGCATTGTCGAGGTGGCAGCCGTTCAGATCGCCCACGGCATTAAGCGGCAGGATCACCTCGGTCGTAAAGCGCGCGCCTTCCTCGAGAACCTGATCCATGAGCTCCCGGTTGGTTTCCGCATGCTGCGGGATTTGTGCAAACTCCTTTTCGACATCGAGGAGTTCATAGAGCACGAACTGCATGTCGCGCAGCGGAGCCGTGTAGTGGGCCATTGCCAATCCTTCTAGTAGAAATAGTGCAGGTAAGCGGAACTTGCCGGTGATCTACGCGGCCTGTGCCAGGGGAGCGCTTGCGGCGCTCATCAATCGCTCGAAGGCACGCTCGGTTCTCTCTATAGCATCATCGACGCGCAGAAAACGCGCGTCGTGGTGCAAGGCGAGCACAAGAGCACGCATCTCATAGACCAGTTGTTCGCAATCGGTGTCGCTGCGCAGCTGTCCCTCGTCGACGGCTTGGCGCGCAGCGCGCAACAGGGCGCGCTTCCAGGCCAGCACCATCTGCAGGAGCTCGTCACGAATCGGGCCCGGCCGGTCATCGTATTCGACCGCGCCGCTGATGTATATGCAGCCGCTGGCGATTTCACGCGAATGACGCTCGACCCAGCGGGCGAACATCGCCGCCAGTCGCGGCAGCCCGCGCGGCTCGCGGATGCTGGGCAGGAAAACCTCCTCCTCAAAACGGCGGTGGTACTCCTGGATGACCGCGATCTGCAGATCTTCGCGTGAACCAAAGTGGGCGAACACGCCGCTCTTGCTCATCTGCATGCGCTCGGCAAGACCGCCTATGGTCAGGCCTTCGAGACCATCGCGCGCGGCCAGTTCCAGCGCCGCGTCGAGGATAGCTGCCCGAGTCTGCTCACCCTTGCGCATGATGGGAATCCGCCCTGTCAAAACTCATTTTATCGAACGTTCGTACTATTCTTTGGATTGGGGCTGTTTGTCAATGTTTCCCGCAGCATTTTGCAGCCATAGAGCGTCTGCTGCACCGCAACAATTCCTGCCGCCCGCGACGCCCTTCAGCTCAGGCCCATTGGCGCCTGGTCAAACAGGCGTGCGTCCATCTGCACCAGGTCGTGCGCCACGGCCACATCGCATTCGCAGCGCGCCAGTACATCCTGCGCGAGGTCAATCCCCGGAGCAAGTTCCACTACCGTTAAGCGCCCGTCGCGAATCTCAAACACTGCGCGCTCGGTAATATAAAGAATACGTCGTCCGAGCCCGGCCACGTAGGGCCCGTTAAAGCTCAGATGACTGACGCGCTCGACGATCTTGGCCTGGCGCCCTTCAGCGACGATCTGCAGCCTACCGGCCGCGCATGCGACTTCGAGGCCACCGGCGGTCAGGGTACCGAGAAAGACCACCGTACGCGCGCTCTGGCTGATGTTGATAAAGCCCCCCACCCCGGCCAGCACGGTCTTCTGCGCACCGCCGCCAAAGCGACTGACATTGACGTTGCCGTGCATGTCCAACTCGGCCATCCCGAGGAAGGCCATGTCGATACCGCCGCCCTCATAGAAGTCGAATTGCGCCGGCTCGTCGACTACTGCTTCGGGATAGGCGCAGGCGCCAAATGAGAGGGCGTCCGCGGGCACCCCGCCGGTCGCGCCTGCCTCGACAGTCAGGGTAAAACCGCCAATTCCCTCTTCATGCGCCACCGCGCCGACATTGGCGGGCATGCCGACCCCGAGGTTGACCACGGAGGGCCGATGGCGCGCGAGCTCGAGCACCGCGCGTCGCTGGATGAGCTTGCGCACATCGAAGGCCAGGGGTGCGGCTAGCGGCAGATCGCTGCCATTGCCGGCACACAGGTAGCTCGGATTGAAGGCCTCGGCAAAGGTCATCGGCGAAGTCGCCAGATCGTCGGAAACGACCACGAAATCGACCAGGTTCCCCGGCACCTTCACCGCATGAAGATTGGCGTGGCGCTCGACCATGCGCTTGACCTGGGCGATCACGATCCCACCGCTGTTGCGCGCCGCAGCGGCGAGCGCCAGCAGTTCGTGAAAAAAAGGATCCTCCTCGGAGGATAAATTGCCCCTCGCGTCGGACGCGGTGGTACGCAGCAATGCGACGTCGATGCGAAACGAGGGATAGAACAGATATTCCTGACCGCGAAACTGCACCACTTCGACCCAGCTGTCGTCGCGGTTTGGCCGTGCAAGATTTGCAAAGCGCACCGAGTTCAGGCGCGCGCCACCATGGCGTGGATCAACAAAAGTATGCAGACCGATCGGAGTCAGAACACCCGGCTTGCCGCCGGCAATCGCGCGATACAGCTGCGCAATTACACCCTGTGGCAGATTGAACCCTTCGGCCTCGTCATCAAGGACCAGTTGTCCGAGTCGGTGCGACGAGCGCCAGTGACCGCCAACGATGCGCCTCACCATGCCGACATTGCCAAAGTGATTGGTGCCGCGCGTGCCATAGTCACCCTGGCCGGCCGAGAACACGAGCGTCAGGTCGCGCGGATGCGCAGTCGCAAGAAAGCGCTCTTCGAGCGCGGCCGTGACCGCCTCGGCATGACCGACCCCGCTAAAGCCCGCGCTGGCAACGATGGCGCCGTCCCGGATGTGCTGTGCCGCCTCGTGGGCACTCAGTATTTGCATGGCTGCTTCGCTCTGGTTGTCATCGATAGCAGGCACCGGATCGCGGCGGCGCTTTCCGCGGCATTCTAGCCGCATCGAGCCCGGTCCTCGAAGCGGCAATTGGTGACACCTCCCGGTCAAACTGCGCACGAGGAGTTATAGTCACTTCCTTCGCGACCGTATCCGAGCACCGCCATGTCACCCCATAAGCGCCTGGTAGAGGTTACCGAGACGATCCGCTCGCGCAGCCGCGTCACGCGCGCAAGCTATCTCGCGCGCGTAGCCGAGAATCAGCTATCGGGCAGCGCCCGGGCAGCGGTTTCCTGCACGAACTTTGCGCATGCCATTGCCGCCGAGCCCGCACATGACAAGCTTGTGCTACGCGTCGCACGCAGTGCCAACATCGCAATCGTATCGGCCTACAACGACATGCTGTCGGCGCATCAGCCCTTTGCCCGCTATCCGGAACTCATCCGCGATGCGGCGCGCTCAGTCGGCGCCGTGGCGCAGTTCGCCGGGGGCGTTCCGGCGATGTGTGACGGTGTGACCCAGGGGCAGCCGGGGATGGAGTTGTCGCTGTTCTCTCGCGACGTGATCGCCATGTCGACCGCCGTCGCCCTGGCACATAATGTCTTTGACGCTGTGCTTTGTCTCGGAGTGTGCGACAAGATCGTCCCGGGCCTTTTGATCGGCGCGCTGCAGTTTGGTCATTTGCCGGTAATTTTTGTGCCGGCCGGCCCAATGACCAGCGGCTTGTCGAACGCCCAGAAGGCCAAGGTGCGCCAGGAGTTTGCACAGGGCAAACTGGATCGCTCTGCCTTGCTTGAAGCCGAGACCCAGGCCTATCACGGGCCCGGAACCTGCACCTTTTACGGCACGGCCAACAGCAACCAGATGCTCATGGAAATAATGGGCCTGCACCTGCCAGGCGCTGCCTTCGTCAATCCCAATACACCGCTGCGTGACGCGCTCACGCGTGCGGCCGCTGAACGAGCGGCCGCCATCAGCTCGATGGGTACGGAACCAACCATGCTCGCCCAGATCATCGATGAGCAGGCCATCGTAAATGGCATAGTCGGCCTTCTCGCCACCGGAGGTTCGACCAACCATACGATTCATCTGGTGGCGATCGCCCGCTCGGCAGGGATCCACATTACCTGGGACGATTTCGCTGCGCTCTCGCATGTAGTGCCACTGCTCACACGGATCTATCCGAACGGCGAAGCGGACGTCAATCAGTTTCATGCGGCAGGCGGAATGGGATTTCTCGTGCGCGAACTGCTTGAGGGCGGCCTATTGCATGAGGACGTGCGCACTGTCGTTGGCCGCGGGCTCTCAGCCTATGCGCGCGAGCCCTGGCTTGACGAAGGCAAGCTGGCTTGGCGCGCCGCGCCCGCCGCGAGCCTTGATCAAACTATTGTACGCAGCGTCGCTGCGCCCTTTTCAGCGGATTCCGGCCTGCGCCTTCTGACTGGCAAGCTCGGACGCGCCGTCATCAAGATCTCGGCCGTGAAGCAGCAGCATCGCCTCATCGAGGCCCCAGCCATCGTCTTTGACGATCAGGATGAGGTACTGGCGGCGTTCTCGCGCGGCGAACTCGAGCGCGATTTTGTTGCCGTGGTGCGTTTTCAGGGCCCGCGTGCCAATGGCATGCCGGAGCTGCACAAGCTCACGCCGGCCTTGGGTGTGCTGCAGGACAAGGGATTTCACGTTGCGCTGGTCACCGACGGACGCATGTCGGGTGCTTCGGGCAAGGTACCGGCGGCCATCCATGTCTCCCCCGAGTGCCTCTCAGGCGGTGCGATTGGTCTGGTGCGGACCGGCGATATGATTCGCCTTGATGCCGAGCGCGGCGAGCTGGAAGCACTGGTTGAGCCAGCTATCTGGGCAGAGCGGAGCCTACCTCCCTTCCGGCCCCAGCCGGCAAGTCTGGGTCTTGGCCGGGCGATCTTTGCCAGTGCGCGATCGGCGGTTACCGGCGCCGAGGATGGGGCTTCGATTCTCGGTCTGGACGAAACCGTCGTCCCCGTAGCGAACACCCCTGAACTGGCCGCGAGTCTCGTGTCATGAAGGTGCGCGAAATCCTCGCCGTCGGTCCGGTCATGCCGGTGATCGTGGTCGATGAGGTGGGAGCAGCGCTAAACCTCGCGGCCGCCCTCCTCGCGGGTGGCGTGCGCGTACTCGAGGTCACCCTGCGCACACCTGGCGCATTGGCATGCATCAGTGCCGTGCGCCGTGCACATGCGGATGCGATCGTCGGCGCCGGCACGGTCACCAATGCGCACGAGTTGCGTGCAGCAATCGACGCTGGTGCCCAGTTTGGCGTTTCACCCGGTACCAGCCGCACCGTGCTCGAAGCCGCGCGTGAGGCTCATTTTCCCTTCCTGCCCGGGATCATGACACCGACCGATCTGATGGCGGCCCTTGAGGCTGGATACGACACGGTCAAACTCTTTCCGGCAGAGCTCGCCGGCGGACGCGCTTTTCTGAAGGCGCTCCAGGGGCCCTTCGCCAATGCCATGTTCTGTCCGACCGGCGGCATCGACGCGGCAGCGGCGCCCGCTTATCTCGCGCTATCGAATGTCGCCTGCGTGGGAGGATCCTGGCTCGCGCCGGTCGACCTCGTTGCGGCTTCTGACTGGGCAGCGATCACCGCACGCGCACGCACTGCTGCTGCCCTGGCACGCGCCTGGTCCGGCGCACAGACTCCCCAACCCCCGCTCTGAAACGATGTCCCCCATGACCCAAGACGAACTAGGCAAGGATTGCCAGGCCCTGGTACTTTTCGGCGCGACCGGCGATCTCACACGGCGCATGCTATGGCCCTCACTCTATGCCCTCGATTGCGACCAGATGCTGCCGCAGGGATTTCGCCTGATTGGCGTGGCGCGCTCGGAAACCCCCCAGGACGAGTTCATTGAGCGGGTGCGCGAGGCGATCAAGACCTCCGCCAATGCCGCGTTGTTCGATGCCGCGCGCTTCGCGGAGTTCGCGCGGCGCATCAGTTACGCCCAGGTGTTTGTCACCGAGAAGGAGGGTTTGGAGCCTCTTGCCAGACTGCTCGATGGCAAGGCACGCGGCATCATCTACTACCTTGCGACCGATCCGCAGCAGTTCGGTCCGATCTGTCGCGCGCTCAAGGCGGCCGGCCTGACCGACCCGAGCTGTCGCATGGTGGTGGAAAAGCCAATCGGCAGCGATGAGCAAAGCGCCCACGCCACCAACGAAGCGATTTCCGAAGGCTTCGCCGAGCACCAGGTTTTTCGCATCGACCACTATCTTGGCAAGGAGGCCGTGCAGAACCTTCTGGCGCTGCGCTTTGCCAACGCGATCTTCGAGCCCTTGTGGAACTCTTCTGCCATCGAGCAGGTTCAGATTACGGTAGCCGAGACGGTCGGCGTCGAAGGTCGCTGGGGCTATTACGACCGTGCCGGCGCCTTGCGCGACATGGTTCAGAGTCACCTCTTGCAGCTCTTATGCCTGGTGGCGATGGAGCCGCCGGCACGCTTTGATCCGGGGGCGGTGCGCAACGAGAAGGTCAAGGTCCTGTGGTCGCTGCGCTCGATCGATGCGTCCAATGTCGCCCACAACACGGTGACGGGTCAATACACCAGCGGCTTTAGCGGCGACCGGGGCGTGCCGGGATACCGCGAGGAAGAGGGCTCGAATCCGCGCAGCGATACCGAGACCTTTGTCGCCTTGCGTGCCGAGATCGACAACTGGCGCTGGGCCGGTGTCCCCTTCTACCTGCGTACCGGCAAGCGCCTGCAAAAGCGCGTCTCGGAAATCGTCATACAGTTCAAGTCCGCACCGTTCAACATCTTCTCGGGTCTGGGTGCCACGCTCGCCCCGAACGCGCTCTTGATCAAGCTGCAGCCCGAGGAAATGATCCGGCTGACCCTGATGCACAAGCGCCCTGGCATGCATCATCTCGAGCTCGGCGAAGTCGGCTTGAACCTGTCGCTCAACGACGCATTCGGTGACGTGCGTCGACGCATCGCCTATGAACGCATGCTCCTTGATGTCCTGCGCGGAAATTCCGCCTTATTCGTGCGTCGCGACGAGGTGGAGGCATCCTGGAAGTGGGTCGACGGTATCGTGGCCGGCTGGCAGGCCACCAACCAGAAGCCGCGACCCTATGGGGCAGGCAGCTGGGGACCGAGCGCGGCCATTGGCCTGCCCGAACGCTTCGGTCATTCCTGGCACGAATAAGACTGATGCCAGAGTGCCTCGCGTCGCCCCGATCCGTTGCGACGCGAGTTAGCCGGGACAGGCCGATGTCGGCCTGGTTTGTTCAGCGAGCGCCCCTGCGATGAGCACATCAACCCCGGCTCTCGGGCAGATCGCCCGTGCCGGAATATCTTCACCTCGACGCCAACGCGTGAGCGCGTCACGCTTGCCATCCCCCGCCACGAGAAACAGCACTTCGTGCGCGCGTGCGAGACGCTGCGCACTGAGCGAAACACGTTCGGGCGGAGGTTTGGGCGCGGCATAAACCGCCATCACATCGGCTGCCGCACTCGAATCGCCCCAGTCGTGCCCCGGAAAAAGACTCGCGGTATGACCATCTTCTCCAAGCCCGAGTAGCACCATGTCAAACGGTCCAAGTCCGGCTAGAACCGCGGCATAGTCCTCGGCTGCGCGTTGCGCGCCCAATTCGCCCGCAATCGCGTGCACCTGACCCGTCGGGATCGCCACCCGATCGAGCCAGTCCGTGCGCGCCATGTGCGCATTGCTCTGACTATCGCCAGCCGGCACGCAGCGCTCGTCACCGAAGTAAATGTGCCAGTGGCTCCAGTCGCATGCTGTCTGCGCGAGCCGCCGGTAAACGCCTTGCGGGGTGCTGCCACCAGCGAGGACGATGCGAAAGGGTCGCCGCGCAGCCGCAGCCGCGCTGGCAGCGCCAAGGATGCGCGCCAGCGCGGCGATCTCGAGCTCAGCCGCATCCGCAAGGCTATGCCAGCGGGCGACCTGGTCCGGTGAATGGGTCATATGAGGCGCAATTCCTGAACGATGAGCAAAAGCCTACTCCACCGGAGCCCATGTCGCGGTGCGGCAGCGAACTGTCGATTGGCGCGCTTATGCAACGCGCCAGGACGCCAGCGGTCCGCAAATGGGCATTTTGACTCGCTTTGGCCACGCAGCGCGTGTTAGCGTATCAGCATGGCAAAGCGCATCCCGCTCCCCAGAACCAGCCGCGTCCTACCCAGCCGGGCGATCGAGCGCTGGCTCGGCATCACCGCTCTGCTCGCCGCGCTGATCCTGGTGGCGGCGGCACTGCTGGTGCGCGAGGTCAACAATCGCTCAATCGAGGCCGGCAAGCGCGTGGCCCACTCTTCGCAGGTCGTGGCCGAGCTGGACCAGTTGCGCATCGCCCTTGAGATGGCCGAGGCCGGCCAGCGCGGATTTGTGCTTATCGGCAAACCGAGCTATCTGGAGCCCTACCAACAGGCGCATTTCGATGCCAACCTGCACCTGGCGGCCCTGCGACCTCTAACCTACGATCGACCCGACCAGACTGCAGACCTGCGCAACCTCGAGCCCCTGGTCGCGGCGCGTTTCGAATACCTGTCGCGCTCGATCAACATACGCAATGACAGTGGCCTGGACGCCGCACGCCACCAGCTGGAGGCGGACCCGGGCAAGAAAACCATCGAGCCCATCGAGATCCTGGTCGACAAGATGCAGCGCCGCGAGGCCGAACGATTGGCCGACGAACTGGGCAAGCAGGAGAGCACCGCCCTGTACGCTCAGGCCGTCATGGTTGTCACGCTGACGGCGCTGGCGATTCTGTCCCTGATATTCTGGCTGGTCCTAAAGCGCGAATTCGCGGTGCGCCAGCGTCTGGAAAAAGTACTGGTTGAGTCTGCCACCAGCGATGAATTGACAGGCGCCATCAATCGCAGCGAGTTCGAGCGTCTGCTGTCCGAGGAATGGGCTTTCCGGGAGCGCTACGGCACGCCGCTGTCCCTGCTTTTGATTGATCTCTTCAGCATTGAACAAGTCAGCGCAACCTGGGGCCTGCGTGCTGCCGACTCGATCATGCGCGACGCGGTGCGGCGCCTGCGCTCGCGCATTCGCTCGACCGAACGGGTGGCGCGCTACAGTGGCCAGCAGTTTGCGCTGCTCGTGCCCCAACAACGCGCGGCTGCCGAGCAGCTCGCCCAGCAACTCATCGAAGTCATCTCGGTTGCCGGCTATACGGTGCGTGGTGGCGGCGACATTACCGAAGAGGGCATTCAGATGGAAGTCTGTGTCGGTCTTGCCGACGCCAGCGATGTTGAGGATCGCACCGAGCTGGTTGAGGCAGCCAACGCTGCGCTGCATGTGGCACGCGCCAAGGGACCCAACGAGGCACAGACCTATCGGGTCACGATGCGGCCGCCCATGCGCCGCGCGCGCGCCTAGGGGCGAGCTACCAAAGTCGGGTTGAACTAGGAAGTACAGGACAGCTGAATGCCTTCGAGGCTTGGGGAACTATCATGGAAAGAAGTTGCGTGAGTTTCGTAAGTGGCTCGCCGAAGAGGGCATTGAGCAGGAGTTCACGGGCCTGAGTGGTGAGGAGGCACGAAGCATGATGTTTGAACTTGAGAAGCTCAGGACCCGAGCGGGCCAACTGCTAAAGCGCCTGAAGGAAGGCTGAGGTCCATCCACCGAGCCGAAGGACCCAATAGACGATCAAGTGTGCCTACGCGAGACGCGGGACGGCCTACTCCCAGTCGCGGCGCAATCCAAAAAAGCCTTCTGCCTGCGGCGGTACGGTTGGCTTACCCAAGAGACGCGGTAAGCGTCAGCCGCGCCGAATTCTCTGAAATCGCGCGAGATTCTGCGCAAACTGGTCGCTAAAATCAAAAACATGGTACAGATAACTTCTATTATCTGTACCCATGTTTCCGCCGTCAAAACACGCTTATTGGATGACCTTAGCAGCCAGCGCGGCCAAATTCTTGGACCGATTTATGCCACACACCCAAGTTACGGCAGTTTGAGGTCGACCACGATGGGTGCATGATCGGACAGCTTGTGCCATCCAGGACCATGCACGACTGTCGCATCGACGACATCGAACCCACGCACGTAGACCCGATCGAGCCGCAGGATCGGAAAGGCTGCCGGAAAGGTCCTTGCCGGCAGCACGCGCTCGTAGGCCGTTCCCGACCACAGCGGCGAATCCACGGACGAAGGCTTGTCGCGCCGTGCCTCGGGCACCAGTTCAAACACTTCGCGCAGGCCAAGCTCGTGGGTCAAGCGCATGCCCAGCCGGTTGCGCCAGTCATTGAAGTCACCGGCGACCAATAGTGGCTGATCGAGCGGCACGGCCGCGAGCACGCGCTCGATAAGCGCACCTGCCTGATGGCGCCTGCTCTGCTCGAACAGGCCGAAATGCGCGCACATGCAGTGGACGGTGCGCCCGTGGACATCGAGCGTACAGTGCAACAGGCCACGCCCTTCGAGGCGATGGTGCGAGACGTCCAGGTTCTCCGCCTCGAGTACTTCAAAACGCGACAACAGCGCATTGCCATGGTCCCCGTCAGCGCGCACGACGTTACGACCATAGACCGTGTGCTCCCAGTCGGCGGCTGCCAGGTAGTCGTGCTGTGCCGCGCTCGGCCAGTTGGCAAAGCGTCGTGCGTGCCTCTCGCTACGGCCCTGGACTTCCTGGAGAAACACGATATCTGCACCGAGGCCTGCCAGCGATTGGCGCAGATCATGGATGCGATTGCGGCCGTAAAGCGGTGAGATGCCCTTGTGAATGTTGTAGGTCGCGATGCGCAGGTGCGCGCCTGGCGCGGCTTTTTTTCTGGGGTTCACTGCGCGACTACGCCGGTCTCCCGTCGCTCCAGTTGCAGGATGGCCTCGGCATTGCTTGGCGAGAAGCACCGCCTGGCCGCTTCGCGAAAATCGAGCCACACATATCGCAGGTGCTCGCGCGGGGAGAGAGTCACCGCCAGCTCGTCAGCCACGCGTAAACCGAACCAGTGCTCGCGATTGCGCGTCACGCCGGGCGCGTAGCGCGCCCGCCAGCGCGGATAGATTTCATACTCGATACTGTGCTGCCAGTCGGTAAGCACCTGGCGTGTCGCGTCGATGCCCGTCTCCTCGGCGACCTCGCGGCGCGCCGTCTCGACAAGTGCCTCGTCCGGCTGGTCCTTGCTGCCCGTTACCGATTGCCAGAACCCCGGATGGTCGGCGCGCTCGAGCAAAAGCGTACGCAGCTGCGCCGTGTAGATTACAACCAGCACCGACTCGGGAATCTTGAATATCACACTCATTGCCGGCCCTTCCCGCCCATGGGACAGATTGAGTCTACCGCGATCGGCAGGCCTGACTCGGTGCGCTGGTTCGGCCAGACGCCGGTACATGTACGCTAGCGCACACGCACCGGCATGGGGCACTAAGCCGTGGTGGTTGGCTTGACTTCGGCAGCGCGCAGACGAATGTGCAACTCGCGCAACTGGCGCTCGTCGACGGCGCTCGGTGCCTGGGTCAGCAGGCACTGGGCGCGCTGGGTCTTCGGGAAGGCGATCACATCGCGGATCGATTCGGCTCCGGTCATCATGGTGACGATCCGGTCAAGGCCGAAGGCAATTCCGCCATGCGGAGGAGCACCGTACTGCAGCGCGTCTAGCAGAAAGCCAAACTTCTCCTGCGCTTCCTCGGCTCCAATCTTGAGCGCCCGAAATACCTTGCTCTGCACGACCTCCCGGTGGATACGCACCGAGCCGCCGCCGATTTCCCAGCCGTTCAGGACCATGTCATATGCCTTGGCGATGCAGCGCGACGGATCTTTCTCGAGCCAGTCCTCGTGACCGTCCTTCGGACTCGTGAAGGGGTGATGGGCTGCGGTAAAGCGTTGCTCCTCTTCATCGTATTCAAACATGGGGAAGTCAACCACCCAGAGCGGACTCCAGACCTGGTTGAACAGTCCATTGGCGCGTCCGAACTCGGAGTGGCCAATCTTGACGCGCAAGGCGCCAATCGAATCGTTGACGATCTTGGCCTTGTCAGCACCGAAGAAAATCATGTCGCCGGTCTGGGCACCGCTGCGTGTTATCAGCTCGCCTAACACCTCATCGGAAAGATTCTTGACGATTGGCGATTGCAAGCCCTCACGTCCGCGCGTCGCGTCGTTGACCTTGATGTAGGCAAGGCCCTTGGCGCCATAAATCGCCACGAATTGCGTATAGGCATCGATCTCGGCGCGTGTCATCTGACCGCCGTGCGGCACCCGCAAGGCAACCACGCGCCCGCCTTCCATCGCTGCGGCTCCCGCAAAGACCTTGAACTCCACGTTCCGCATGAGTTCGGTTACGTCGGTGAAGTGCAACAGCACCCGCAGGTCCGGTTTGTCCGAACCGTACAGAGCCATGGCCTCGCTGTAGGGCAGAACCGGGAACGGCGGCAGGTCGACCTGCATCACGGTGCGAAACACGTGACGGATCATGGTCTCAAAGAGCACCCGGATCTGGTTTTCGTCGAGAAATGAAGTCTCACAATCGATCTGTGTAAATTCGGGTTGGCGATCGGCACGCAGGTCTTCGTCGCGAAAGCACTTGGTGATCTGGTAATAGCGATCAAAGCCCGCCACCATCAGCATCTGCTTGAACAGCTGGGGCGATTGGGGCAGCGCAAAGAACATGCCGGCGTGCACACGCGAGGGCACGAGGTAGTCACGTGCACCTTCCGGGGTCGAGCGTGTGAGCATCGGCGTTTCGATGTCGATAAATCCATGCTCATCGAGGAATTTGCGCACTTCGATCGCCACGCGATAACGCAGCATCAGATTCTTTTGCATCTGGGGACGACGCAGATCGAGCACCCGGTGCGTCAGGCGCGTCGTTTCCGACAGATTGTCGTCGTCGAGCTGGAAGGGCGGCGTCACCGAAGGGTTCAGCACTTCGAGTTCGTGGCACAACACTTCGATCCGACCGCTGCGGATGGTCTCGTTGGCAGTCCCTTCAGGACGATGTCGCACCACCCCCGTTACACGCACGCAAAACTCGTTACGCAAGGTGCCAGCGGTGGCAAACATGTCAGCGCGGTCGGGATCGCACACAACCTGGACAAGACCCTCGCGATCGCGCAAGTCGATGAAAATCAGACTGCCGTGGTCGCGGCGGCGATGCACCCAGCCGCACAGCGAGACGGTCTGGCCGAGTTCCGCATCGGTAACCAGGCCGCAGTAGTGAGTACGCATGAAAACTCCTGTTTCTTTTTTTCGTTCAGATGGCACAGGCGCGTTGCCGAGAGGCGCGCGCGGCAGAATCCGGGGAGGCTTTAAATTGACAACGCGGGTTGGGCAGGGGCCTGCTGACCAACCCTAGCGGTTTCGCGTGGCGAGCGTGCCCCAAGTGACCGCATCGGGAGCGGCAACTGGATCGGCGAAGCAGTACATAGGCATGAGGGGCACCATCGTTTGAAGTTAGCACACGCTTGTTACGGGGGTCAAATCGTCTTCGGTTCGGCAAGCGATGCATCGCTTGCGATGGCGCGAGCATCGGGCACCACCACGCCCATCGACAGAATGAACTTGAGCGCCGCATCGACACTCATATCCAGGTCGATGATCTGCGAATTAGGCATCACGAGGATGTAGCCGGAGGTCGGGTTGGGTGCAGTGGGCACGTAGACCGTCTGCACGTCGGAACCAATGGTGCGCTTGATGGCGTCACCCGGATCGCCGACCACAAAGGCGACAGACCAGATGCCATCGCGCGGGAACTCGATCAGGACCGCCTTGCGGAACGCCTGTCCGGACGGCGAGAGCAGGGTATCGGAGACCTGCTTGACACTGCCATAGATCCAGCGGACCACGGGGATGCGCTGCAGAAGGGCTTCCCACCACACGACCAGACGCCTACCAACGAAATTGCGCCCGATCGCGCCCACAGCGATCACGACGGCTATCGTCAGCACGGTGCCGACACCGGGCATATTGAAGGGGAAGTCATTGCGCACCGAACCTGGCAGCAGGAGCAGCGATTGATCCAGCAAGGAAATAATCAGCAACAGCACCCAGGCGGTGATCCCAAGGGGCACCAGGATCAACAGGCCCGTGCCGATGTAGCGTCGCAATAGCGCGATCACGGGGGCCATGTCAGTGGCAGCCACATCCGGGCGCGCACGATGCGCTTGAAGCCGGGGTGCTGGAACTGCTTGCGCCGCTCTCCGACTTGGCAGGAGCAGCCTCGCCCTTGCTGCCGCCATCTGCTGGGGCGCTCTCGGTCGCAGCCTTGCTCGCTCCTTCGTCGGACTTGCTCGCGGCAGGCTTATTGCCATTGCGAAAATCCGTGGCGTACCAACCCGACCCCTTCAATTGAAAGCCGGCCGCAGTAACCTGCTTTTTCAGGGCCTGGGCATGACACTGGCCGCATTCGGTGAGCGGTGCGTCCGAGATCTTTTGCAATGCATCCTGGGTATGGCCGCAGACTTCGCATCGATAGGCATAAATAGGCACGGGGTTCTCCGGTACAGCGGTTTCGCGGCGGGGCGTCGAAGCGTCAGTACAAAGCTTTGAATTATATACGGTTTTTCCCGACAAACCGAGGCCTGCTGCGCACCCGTGGCCAGGCCTACGAAATTGCCGTTACCCACATATAAGGCCAAGGTCGGCCAAAGCCAATGCTTGCCGGATTCTTCAATGTCGCACAGCCGCAAAGTACGGCTTGGTAAGATCGCTATTTAGTGCCCAATCCCTAGAGATTCATGTGCGGCCAGAAACGTGGCGCATCCCCATTGCCAGACAATCGGAGAAAAATCACCATGCAACTAACCGGAAAAGTAGCCTTTGTCACCGGCGCAGCCAGCGGTCTGGGAAAGCAGATCGCCCATTTGTACTCCCAGGAAGGCGCCAAGGTCGTGATCGCCGACCTGAATCAGGGGGCTGCGGATGCGACCGCAAGCGAGATCAAGGCAGCTGGCGGCAGCGCGCTAGGGGTCGCGGTCGACGTCACCGATGAAGCGCAAGTCGAGGCCGCAGTCGATCGCACTGTCAAGGAATTTGGTGGTGTTGATATCCTGGTCTCGAACGCGGGCATCCAGATCGTGCATCCGATCGAGGAGTTCAGCTTTGCTGAATGGCGCAAGATGCTGGCGATCCACCTCGATGCGGCATTTCTGACCACGCGCGCCTGCATGAAGCACATGATCGCCGCCAAGCGCGGCGGCTCCCTGATTTACATGGGTTCGGTGCATTCCAAGGAGGCCTCGGTTCTCAAGGCTCCCTACGTGACCGCCAAACACGGGCTGCTCGGCCTTGCGCGCACCATGGCCAAGGAAGGTGCCAAGTACAATATCCGCGCCAACGTCATCTGCCCGGGGTTCGTACGCACCCCCCTGGTCGACAAGCAGATCCCGGAGCAGGCCGCTGCTCTTGGCATCAGCGAAGCCGATGTCATCAAGAATGTCATGCTAAAGGACACCGTGGATGGCGAATTCACGACGGTTGACGATGTCGCCCGGGTTGCCCTGCTGTTTGCAGCCTTCCCGACCAACGCACTCACCGGTCAATCACTCAACGTCAGTCATGGCTGGTCAATGACCTAGCCGCACCCTCTGCTGCCGTTCGCGTAGCAGCAGCGTCACGGCGCGATCACGCGCCCGTCAAGACTGCCCCAGCGCCCGCTCCTAGTCTTTGAGAGCGGCACGCGGATTTCCGCGTGCCGCTCCCATCGATTCGCCCAAGACGAGGAGCACTGCCATGGCGCGTCACCAACGTCGTATTCGAATCCCGCTGCTGCGCCGCACGGGACACTGGTCAGCATGGACGCGCAACTGGCTGGCGTTTTTCATCGGGCTTGCACTGTGCTGTTGGGTCGGGCACGTCTACGCACAGGTTACCTGGACGGGTGCCTCCAACAACCTGTTTACCGACATCGGCAACTGGTCGCCGGGGCAAATCCCGACTGCGAGCCAGATCGCCGATTTCCCGACTTCGTCGCAGACCACCATCGCTGTCATCGGGGCTTCGAATAGTGTCGCAGGATTGCATTTTACCGCCGGTGCCAGTGGATACACCTTTCAGATCGGCTATCCACAGGGCGCGGCTGCCACCCTTAGCATCGGCGCCTCAGGGATCCAGAGTGCGAGCGGCGCGACGCAGTCGTTTCTGCTCGCCGCACCGAACGATGTGCTCAACTTCAGCGGCGCTGGCGCAAGTATCAATGGCCTCGTGACGATCAACGCCAACTCGACGCTAGCGGGGGTGAATTTTGGAGCTGGCACGAGCGCTGGTCTCGCGGCAATCATCATCAGCGATGGTGCGAGCTGCACCTTGACGAACGCAAGCGCAGGGGAAGCATTGCTGAGGGTGACCGCGAACTCGGTCGTGACCCTGGCCGGCACTTCGAGCGCGGCGGGGAGCAATATCATCAATGTCGGCGGCAACCTCTTTTTCAACCAGCAATCGAGCGGCGGCACCGCTTCAATCCTCAATGAGGGCGTTGTGATCTTCGCGGGCAACGCCAGTGCCGCCACTGCGCACATCACCAATGACACAAACCTGCTGTTCGACAACCAAAGCAGCGCAGGCACGGCACGCATCGCCAATCTCGCCGGTGGGAATGTGGATTTTCTTGCACAAAGCAGTGCAGCTCGCACAATTATCACCAATGCCGGCACACTGACGTTTGGCCAGCAGGCCTCGGGGGGGCTCGCGCAGGTGGACAATATCGCCTCCGGGCTCATCGCCATTACCGGCACTGCATCGACTGGGGGTTTGAGTGTCCAGAACGCAGCTTCGGCTCAGATCGACTTTCGGGCCGCGACTGCGGTCGATGTCGCGCTTGGCGCCTTGAATGGCGCAGGTCAGGTGATGATCGGCGGCCATACGCTGACGCTTGGCCTGTTGAATGGAAACGATAGTTTTGCGGGTTCAATCACCGGCAGCGCCGGCACTCTCGTCAAAGCCGGCACCGGTAACTTCATCGCGTCGGGGCAACTTAATTTCGGTGGCCCGCTTGAGATCTCCTCAGGAAGCATGGGGATTGACGGCAGGCTCTTTGGCACGGCCGATGTCGCGTCCACGGCCGTCGTAGGTGGCGATGGCACGATTACGGGCAACCTGCAGCTCGCCTCGCGCGCCGAACTCCTGAACGGCGGCAGCCTGGGCAGCCTGCACGTCAACGGCGATGCCGCGTTCGCGCCTGGCGCGGTCATGCTCGCCAGCGTGGGTGGCTCATCGTCCAATGCACCACTGACGATCGGCGGATTCGTGAACCTCAATGGGGCGGACCTGCAGCTGCATGAGCTGTCGGCGAGTCCGGTCTCCGGCAGTACGGTCACCCTGATCAGCGCCGCTGGCGGGGTCGATGGCCGCTTTGCCGCGATCAGCGGCGCTCCTGCCGGATGGACCCCCTTCGTGCTCTATGAGCCGGACGCGGTCGTGCTCGAGTGGCTTCGCACCGGGTCGCTCGGGCTCGGGCTGCCGCTGTCGCCAAACCAGCAGGCTGTCAGCGGAGCAATCAGCCAGGACCCGGCGGTGGCGGCATTGGTGACCGGCCTTGACGGTAGCCAACTGGCAAGTGCCTTGCGGATGCTCTCGGGAGAAAGCTATGCCAGCGTGCGCGCGGCCAGCTTCGCTGAATCGAACGACTTCCTGCGTGGCGTGGTTTCGCACCAGATCAACTTCGACGCCGCAGTGCTTGGCGCAGACGCCCTTGCGATTCCGGCGTGGCTATCGATCGAGCAGGTGGGCAGCCACGTCGGTGGTGACGGCAATGCCGGCGGTTACCAGCTAAGCACACAAGGCATGATCGGTGGCACGTCGCTGCCGCTACCGGTACCGGGCCTTTTATCCCTGGCAGCTGACGCCAGTCACGGTGAGATGGGTTTTGCCAACGCCGTGGCGAGCGCGCGGCTCGAACGGGCCGATCTGGCACTCACCTGGCAAAGTGCGCCGGGGCGCTGCAGTGTTCTTGCCGTCCTTGCCGCAGGCCAGACGATGGCCCATACGGCGCGTTCCGTGGCGCTTCCGGGCTATGCGGTCGACCCCAGCCCACAGCTCAATGAAAGCGATGTCGATGTGCATGGCGAACTGGATTGTTTCTGGCAGTCAGGTGCGACTCGCGTCATGCCGTTTCTGTCCTGGCAATGGAGTGGCGCTCGAAACGACGCCTTTGCCGAGCAGTCGAGCGACCCAAGCACCCTTTCTGCCACCGGGCAGAGCACAACGTCGATCTGGACCAGCGTCGGTGCACACCTCACCTGGCAGCCCGCTGCCGATTCGCACCTGGCGGCATCGCTTGCGATTGAAAATCTGAACGGTGCGCGAGCGAACTTCCTTACGGCGCGCTTTGATTCACCGGGCACGCAGGACTTCACGGTGTCGTCTCCAGAAATCAGTCCGACGCGTCTCGTCGCCTCCGTAAACTGGGAACACCGCCTCGCAGATGGACTGGCAGTCGAGGCACAACTGGCGAGCCAGTCGAGTCGTCGCGATCGTGACTCGCAGGCTTACCTCGGAGTGCGGATAGCCTGGTAACGTACGCTGTGTCGCAGTCAGCGATTGGGCGGACGCAATACCACGCCCAGAAGCGTGCCGTGACTAGATGGCTAGCGGATCCACTGTTCGCTACGGGTCCAGAGTTCGCCAGCAAGCGCAGGGTCGCGCGCCAGCCTGCCTGGTTCCTTGGGTCGGGATTCGTCGTAGTAGAGACCGCTCTGGCCGGCCAGCGCTGCCGAGGTCGCACAATGCAAGGTCGTCTGGGCGCCCTCTTCGGTGGAAATCATCCCGAGCTTCATGAGCGGTCTTAGCGGCCACGGCACATGACGCCAGACGTCGCTCGCCACCACGCCGGGATGAAGCGAATAGGTAGTCACTCCGGTTCCTGCCAAGCGGCGCCCAAGCTCGGCGCTAAATAGGACGTTGGCCAGCTTTGAGGTGCTGTACTCCGGCAGGGCAGTCCGACTCGCGGTCTTCGCCCGTACTGCCTGCCAGTCGATCCCGGTACTGCGGTAGTGCGCGCGGCTAGCGACGGTCACGATGCGCGCCGGCGCGCTTGACTTGATCCGGTCGAGCAAGAGTGAAGTCAGCAGGAAAGTTCCCATGTGATTCACGCCGAAGGCGAGCTCGAAGCCAGACTCTGACATGCCGCGCGCACCAGCGAGCCCGGCGTTGTTGATGAGCAGATGCAAGGCGGTGCCACGCGCCAGAAACTGCTCGGCGCATTTGCGGATCGAAGCGAAGTCACCCAGATCAAGTTCGAGCCACTCTACCGCTGTCGGACCGGCAAGCGCTCTGATCTCGTCAAGCGCGTCCTCCGTGCGCTCCTTCGAGCGCGTCGCAATGAAGACCTGCGCCCCCTGGCGCGCCAGTTCCCGTGCCGTGACCCGTCCGATTCCGGTGTTGGCACCAGTCACTAGCGCAACGCGCCCGGCTAGCGGCTTTTCCAGTTTGGATGACATAGGACTCGCGCTCTTTCTCTGGGCGAGGCGTCAGAACGGAATATCGTCGTCCATGTCCTCGAAATTGCCGGCGGGCTTTTTCGCGCCTGCCGACTTGCTGGCCGGCTTACTGCTGGCAGCTTCATATTCGCGACCGCCGCCTTCATCCATGGGGACGCTTGCGCCACCGGATCCGCCGCGACTGCCAAGCATCTGCATGACGTCAGCGATCACTTCGGTGGTGTATCGATCCTGCCCTTCCTTGTCCTGCCATTTGCGCGTACGCAGCTTTCCCTCGACGTAGACCGAAGAGCCCTTCTTGAGGTATTCGGCAGCAACTTCAGCAAGTCTGCGATAAAAAGTCACTCGATGCCATTCGGTGGCTTCCTTTTTCTCGCCACTGGTCTTGTCTGTCCAGGTATCTGAAGTCGCGATGGTCACGTTGGTAACCGCTTCGCCATTGGGCATATAACGCGTTTCCGGATCACGTCCGAGGTTACCTACGAGAATTACTTTATTGACCGAAGCCATTGAAAATCTCCTGGGCGCGGGTGCCAGCGCGCGGGACTATCGGCGCGGCCCTGATGAGGGTGACTAGTTGCGCTATATTAGCAGGTTGCCCAAGCACGCCGCAGCGCTGGTGCAGTCCGGAATGCACTTACGAACCGGCGCGCCTGCGACCAGTGCACATCGTGTGCACGCCGGCGCCTGGGCGCGCAACCAGACCAGACATGGACCAGATTCGAATCCGCGGTGCCCGCACTCACAATCTCAAGAATGTCAGCCTCGATCTACCGCGCGATCAGCTGGTAGTCATTACCGGCCTGTCCGGGTCGGGGAAGTCATCGCTGGCTTTTGACACGCTCTACGCTGAAGGCCAGCGACGCTATGTCGAATCGCTCTCCGTGTACGCGCGCCAATTCCTGCAACTCATGGAAAAGCCCGACGTCGATCTCATCGAGGGCCTGTCGCCCGCAATATCGATCGAGCAGAAGGCGACTTCGCACAATCCGCGCTCAACCGTCGGCACGGTTACGGAGATTCACGACTACCTGCGCTTGCTGTACGCCCGCGTCGGTACACCCTATTGTCCGGAGCATCAGTTGCCGCTTGAAGCGCAGACCGTGGCGCAGATGGTCGATGCCGTCCTGGCGATGCCGGAGGGCACACGCCTGATGATCCTGGCGCCCGCGGTGCGCGAACGCAAGGGCGAGCACCTCGACCTATTCCAGGCTATGCAGGCCCAGGGCTTCGTGCGCTTTCGGGTCGATGGCAAGATTGTCGAGGCCGAAGCGCTTCCCAAGTTAAAGAAAACCGAGAAGCACAATATCGATGTCGTCGTCGATCGCTTAAAGACCGACCCGGCATTAAAGCAGCGCCTGGCCGAATCATTCGAAACCGCGCTGCGTCACGCCGACGGGCGGGTCATCGCGCTGGAGATGGACGGCGGTCGTGAACATGTCTACTCGAGCCGCTTTGCCTGTCCGATCTGCAGTTACAGCCTGCAGGAGCTCGAGCCGCGCCTGTTCTCGTTCAACAACCCGATGGGCGCCTGCCCGACCTGCGACGGTCTGGGCTCGATCCAGTTTTTTGATCCGCGCCGGGTCGTGGCTTTTCCCAATCTGAGCCTTGCCAGTGGCGCAATCAAGGGCTGGGACCGACGCAATCAGTTCTACTTTCAGATGCTGCAGAACCTCGCGGCCGCTTACGAATTCGATATCGAGACGCCGTTCGAGAAACTGGACAAGGCGGCCCAGGATGTCGTGCTCTACGGATCGGGTAAGCGCGCCGTTGCCTTCACCTATATCAACGAGCGCGGACGCAGCGTGGTCCGCGAGCACCCCTTCGAGGGGGTCATCACCAATCTTGAGCGGCGCTACCGCGAGACCGACTCGGTGACAGTGCGTGAGGAACTCGCGAAGTACCTCAATAACAAACCCTGCCCGGAGTGCGCCGGTACGCGCCTGCGTATCGAGGCACGCAACGTGCGCGTCGGAGCGCGCGGCAATGATCGGCCGATTTTCGAAGTGAGCGCCATGCCGCTGCGGGAATCGCTCGGCTGGTTCGAAGGCATGCATCTGGAGGGCGCTAAGCGCGAAATCGCCGAGCGCATCATCAAGGAAATCGTCTCGCGCTTGAAATTTCTCAATAACGTCGGCCTGAACTATCTGTCGCTGGACCGCAGCGCCGAGACGCTGTCTGGCGGCGAAGCCCAGCGCATACGCCTGGCCTCGCAAATCGGCTCGGGCTTGACCGGGGTGATGTATGTGCTCGATGAACCGTCGATCGGCCTTCATCAGCGCGACAACGATCGGCTGATTGCCACCCTGAAGCATCTGCGCGACCTCGGAAATTCGGTGCTGGTGGTTGAACATGACGAGGACATGATTCGCGCGGCCGATCACGTCGTCGATATGGGACCAGGTGCCGGTGTGCACGGCGGCAGGATCATCGCCCAGGGCACTCCGGCAGACATAGAGGCCGACAAGGAGTCGCTCACCGGACACTATCTGGCCGGTCAATTGCGCATCGAGGTGCCGAAAAAGCGTACGGCGCGGCGCAAGGGCGCGCAGCTGGTGATTGAAGGCGCGCGCGGCAATAATCTGCGCCAGGTCCGCCTCGAATTGCCCGTCGGCCTGCTGGTGTGCGTGTCGGGCGTCTCGGGCTCGGGCAAATCGACCCTCGTCAATGACACGCTCTACCATGCCGTCGCACGCCATCTGTACGGCTCCTCGGCGGAACCCGCTCCATTCGAAGCGATCAGCGGACTCGAGCATTTCGACAAGGTCATCAATGTCGATCAGAGCCCGATCGGCCGCACGCCGCGCTCGAATCCGGCGACCTACACGGGCCTGTTCACGCCGATTCGCGAATTATTCGCGGGTGTGCCGGCGGCCAAGGAGCGCGGCTACGAGGCCGGTCGCTTCTCCTTTAACGTCAAGGGTGGGCGTTGCGAAGCCTGTCAGGGCGATGGTGTCCTGAAGGTGGAGATGCACTTCCTGCCGGACGTCTATGTGCCGTGCGATGTCTGTCACGGCAAGCGCTATAACCGGGAGACGCTCGAGATTCGCTACAAGGGCAAGAGCATTTCCGAGGTACTGGAGATGACCGCTGAAGACGCCCACGAGTTTTTCAAACCGGTGCCGGCGGTTGCGCGCAAGCTGCATACCCTGCTCGAGGTCGGTCTGGGCTACATCTGCCTTGGGCAGTCGGCCACGACCCTGTCGGGCGGCGAGGCGCAGCGCGTCAAGCTCTCTCTTGAACTGTCCAAGCGCGACACCGGGCGCACGCTCTACATCCTCGACGAACCGACAACCGGCCTGCATTTTCACGACATCGCGCTCCTGTTGCGCGTCATTCACGCGCTGCGCGATCACGGCAATACGGTGGTGATCATCGAGCACAATCTGGATGTCATCAAGACTGCCGACTGGGTGATCGATCTGGGACCCGAAGGCGGAGATGGTGGCGGCCAGATCATTGCCGAGGGAACGCCCGAGCAGGTCGCAGCCAATCCGGCGAGCTATACCGGCATGCACCTCGCACCGCACCTGCGGCAGCAGAAATCCTAGGCGCTGCGCTTGATGATGAAGGCGCTCATGTCGTCGAGCACCGGTGCCAGGCCACGCAAGGGCCACGCCAGGGCGCCAATGAGCGTCGTATGGCTCACGCGGTCGTAGATTTTCAGCTCGACGCTCGCTCCGACCTCGCGCAGGCGCATTGCCAGCACCTCGCTATTGCGATCCGGAAACACGGTCGTGTCGTCGCGTGCGGCGAGCAGCAGACTCGCGGGTGCGCGCGCGCTGACGTGCGCGACGGGTTGTGAGTCAGCGGGTGAATCAGGGAAAAAGAAAATCGGCTTGACCGCCTCGGCGGTGATCGGCAGGAAATTGTAGGGGCCGGCAAGGCCGATGAAGCCACGCAACTGGGCTGGATCGATTCCGTAAGGCGCGGTCCAGCGCGGATCCAGGGCGATCATGGCTGCGTTGTATGCGCCTGCGCTATGCCCGGCTACGAATACGCACTGCGGATCGCCGCCGTAGTCATTGACGTGCTCGACGGTCCAGGCGAGCGCCGCAGCGCTGTCCTCCACAAAGCCTGGGTAGCGCACCTGAGGATAGACCCGGTAGTCGGCAATGACCACCACGAAGCCGCGCGAAGCGAGCGCCTCGCCGACGAAGAGGTAATCACCGCGGCGCCCCGATCTCCAGCTGCCCCCATAGAAAAACAGCACTACCGGTGCACGGCCGGCCCGGGTATCGGGTTGATAGACGTCGAGCATCTGGCGCGGGTCGTTGCCGTAGGCAATCTCGCCATGGCGCGTATAGCCGGGTGCACGCGCAGCCAGTCCGTTGAGGATGCCTACCGGGGAGCAGGCCGTGAATAAAGCGGCGAGGCTCGCAAGGACACCGCGCCGCGTGATACGTGCCGCGGCGCTGTCTTGCGGCTGCTTACCGGATTGACTCATCTAGCGTGGTACGCGCACGCGCGGTCCACGGATTCAATCCTTCATCCAGCGAGCCGCATCCAGGGCGAAGTAGGTGAGCACGCCGTCTGCCCCGGCGCGCTTGAAGGCAAGCAGGGACTCGAGCACCGCCTTTTTTTCATCGAGCCAGCCCTGCATGACGGCGGCCTTGATCATCGAGTACTCGCCACTGACCTGATAGACATAAGTTGGCATCGCGAAGCTGTCCTTCACGCGGCGCACGATATCAAGGTAAGGCATACCTGGCTTGACCATCACCATGTCGGCACCTTCGGCAATGTCCAGTGCCACCTCACGCAAAGCCTCGTCGCTGTTGGATGGATCCATCTGATAGGTCATTTTGTTGCCGGCGCCTAGATTCGGCGCTGAGCCGACGGCTTCCCGAAATGGCCCATAGTAAGCGCTCGCATACTTGGCGGAGTAGGCCATTATTCGGGTATGGATGTGATTGGCACCCTCCAATGCCTCGCGAATGGCGCCGATCCGGCCGTCCATCATGTCTGAAGGGGCGACGATGTCCACACCCGCAGCGGCCTGCATCAGTGCCTGGCGCACGAGGATTTCGACGCTGACATCATTGATCACGTAACCGTGCTCATCCGGCACTCCGTCCTGACCGTGACTGGTATACGGATCCAGCGCCACATCGGTCAGCACCCCAAGATCGGGAAAGTGCTGCTTCAGGGCGCGCACCGCGCGCGGTATCAGTCCCTCGGGATTGGTAGCTTCGATGCCATCGGGCGACTTCTTGCTCGGCTCGATGAAAGGAAATAGCGCGATCACCGGTATGCCGAGCTCCTGCGTGGTTTGCGCAACACGCAGCAAGTTGTCAACCGAGACCCGCTCAACTCCCGGCATCGCGCCAACCGGCTGGCGCTGATTACTCCCCTCGACGATAAACACCGGATAAATAAGGTCGTCACAGCAAAGGTGGTTTTCGCGCATAAGCCGCCGCGAGAAATCATCCCGCCTCATGCGCCTTGGCCGCGATAGCGGAAAGGGCGGCAGTTGATTATGGGATGCTTTTGGCTGTCTCATAGGTTACGAAAATTTACAGATATGTGCGCTAACGCACTCGAACTTTTCAGATATGGCCCAATCATACGTTACAGATGGCTTCGGTCATCTCCCGCTTCACCTCCCTGAGCGGGTGCCTTTTACGAGAAGGCGTTCCTACCCCGGCGTCATTCCCCTTGCGCCGGGGTTTTTTTTTGCCTCTTTCAGACCAAGCAGTTCGAGCACGCGTTCTTGCGCCTCTTCAACGCCGCTACGCTTAAGACTCGACAGAAGGGCCGCCGAATTCGCGCCGCCATATCCGCGCAAGGTGCGCAGTGACTCTTCGAGTACCCGAGCCGCCTCGGCGCGATTGAGCTTGTCCGCCTTGGTCAAAAGCGCGTGTACCGGCTTGCCAGTCGGCGCGAACCAGTCGAGCAGCGCGCAGTCGAGATCAAGAAGCGGCCGGCGCGCATCCATCACCAGCACAAGCGCCACGAGCGTGTCGCGCTGACGGATATAGGCGCCTAGCGCGTCCGACCAGTAGCTCTGCGTCGTGTGGCCTGCCTTCGCATAACCGTAGCCGGGTAGATCGACCAGAAACGCCGCGGGGACGTCAGGATCCCCGGTCTGCGCGCCGATGCCAAAATAATTCAAGTGCTGGGTGCGCCCGGGAGTCTTGGACGCGAAGGCCAGACGTTTTTGCTGGCACAGCGCGTTGATGGCGCTCGACTTGCCGGCGTTCGAGCGACCGGCAAAGGCGATCTCGGGAACTCCCAGCATCGGCAACTGCTCGAGCACCCCCACCGTGGTGAAAAAACGCGCCTGCTGCAACATCGACATGGGGCAATGCCCCGGCGGCACGGCGGCGCTGCACCGTCTGCCTATAGGGCGGGAATGGGAAGTTCGGTATAATAAATCGTTTGCCGCCCGACAATTCGATTTGCCCGACATTGATCCGGCCTGCACTGAAAATTAGACCAATAGGACCACCGATGACCCGCGCCGTCGCCCTTTTCACGACACTCGCAAGCCTTGTCCTCATCATCTGCCCGGCATGGGGTGAAGACACGCCCGCAGCAGCGACCGGACCTGATCTCGCCAAGGGACAGGCCGTTGCCAGCCAGGTATGTGCGGCCTGCCATGGACCGGATGGCAATGCGATCGCGGTGATCTATCCGAAGCTGGCCGGACAGCCTGCGCAATACATCGTCAAGCAGCTCAAGAATTTCAAGACCGGTGATCGTGTCAATCCGATCATGGGTCCGTATGCCGCGGCGCTGAGTGAATCCGACATGGAGAACGTGGCGGCCTATTTCGCGAAGCAATCGGTCAAGCCGGCGATGGCCAAGATCGCCCTCGACAAGAACGTGCTCGGACAGAAGATCTATCGGGCCGGCCTCGCCGACAAGGGCGTTCCCGCCTGCGCTGCCTGCCACGGCCCGGCGGGAGCCGGTCTGCCGGCGCAGTATCCCGCGCTTGGTGGCCAGTGGCCGGAGTACTCCGCTGCACAGCTGACGGCCTTCCACGACGGCGTGCGCCACAATGGCCCGATGATGCTCACCATCTCGCAACGCATGTCCGACAGCGAGATCAAGGCCGTGTCCGACTACATGGCCGGACTGCATTAGCCTGATCGACTAGAGCGCGGGCATCGTCTCGCCGCAAAAGAGGTCTTCCGGAGTCTCCCGCTTGCGCACCAGATGGGCGTGTGCCCCATCGATCAGAATTTCGGCCGCGCGCGGGCGCGTATTGTAATTCGACGCCATGGCCATGCCGTAGGCACCGGCGTTCAATATCGCTACCAGGTCACCTTCGCGCAGCGCCAGGTCCCGTGCTCGCGCGAGCCAGTCTCCTGACTCGCACACCGGTCCGACCAGATCCCAGTTCACTACCGGGGCATCGACCTTTTCCAGCGGCAGCACTTCGTGCCAAGCGTCGTAGAGGGCCGGCCGCAAGAGGTCATTCATCGCGGCGTCAACTATGGCGTAATTGCGAGCGCTGCCGGGCTTTAGGTACTGGACCCGGCTTAACAGCACGCCGGCAGCCGCCACGATCGATCGGCCCGGCTCGAACAGGACCCGCAGCGCCGCGCCACCATGGAATTGCTCGCGCCAGCGATCCACTCGCGCCAATGCGCGGCGCACGTACTCTTCGATCGCCACCGTTGCCTCGCCCTGGTAAGCGACCCCAAGTCCTCCGCCCAGGTCGAGATGCGTCAGCACAATCCCCTCGTGCGCCAACTCATCGATCAGCTCGATCAGCCTTTCCAGCGCCTGCATGAAGGGGCCGTCATCGAGCAGCTGCGAGCCGATGTGGCAATCGATCCCGATGACGCGCAGATTGGGCAGCATCGTCGCCTCGCGAAAGGCAGCCAGCGCCCCGTCGATGTCGATTCCAAATTTGGTATCGCGCAGCCCGGTTGCCACGTAGGGATGGGTCTTTGCATCGACATCGGGATTGACGCGCAGGGACACTGGGGCGGTTTTGCCGCAAGCGCCCGCAAGCCGATCGAGCAGGCGCAGCTCCGAGAGCGACTCCACGTTAAAGCAGGCGATGCCGTGCGACAGGGCGAGTTCCATCTCCGCGGCCGATTTGCCGACACCCGAGAAAATGATCCGCTTGGGATCGCCGCCGGCGGCCAATACCCGCAACAGCTCACCCCCTGAAACGATGTCAAAACCAGCGCCCTCGCGCGCCAGCTGGTTCAGGATCGCAAGATTCGAGTTGGCCTTTACCGCATAGCAGATGAGCGCATCGTGACCGGCACAGGCGCTGGCGTAGGCGCGAAAGCGCTCCTGCAGTGCGGCGCGCGAATAGACATAAAGCGGCGTACCAAACTCGTCAGCCAGCGCCGCCAGATCGCAATCCTCGATGAACAGGCGCGTGCCCCGATAGGCAATACCCCCGGACGGACTCATTGGTTGGCCGGAGCCGGAGTCACCGTGGAGTTCGACTGCGGTGCGCGCTGGCGACCGTCGGTCGTCTCAGAGTTTTGCAGCGGGTCGATCGGGGGCGGCAAGGGTGCCGGGTCGGAACTCATGGGCGGAACCGGGAACACCGGCGTCAGCGGGGCAAGGGTTTGCGGGGGCCGCGGCGGCAGGGGTTCGTCCTTGGGCAGATAGAGCGGTCCGCGCTGGCCGCAACCGAAAAGACCCACGCAACCAAGGAGGGTAATGGACGCTAGAATGAGCCGCGCACGCGTCGCGCCGGTCCCTGCGATTTGGCGAATCATCGATCGCGATTTCATGTTGCACAACGGCGGGGCACAGAGGCCTCAATAAGCCCTCGGGGGTGAAGTGGAGTTTAGCATGACCGATAGCGAGTTCCTGAACGCGCTCGACGAGACGCTGGCGCAAATCGAGCGCGCCGTCGAGGACTCGGGCGCCGATATCGAAAGCTCGCGCAGCGGCCCGATCCTGAGTCTCGAATTCGAGGACCGCAGTCGCATTGTCATCAATGGCCAACCGGCGATTCAGGAGCTCTGGGTAGCAGCGCGCAGCGGCGGCTATCACTATCGCCAGTCGCCACAGGGTTGGGTCGACACGCGCACGGGATGCGCTCTCTTCACGGCGCTCTCCGAGGCGGTCTCACTACATGCCGGACAGCCGGTCGACTTGCGCACCGCCTAGGTACCGCGCTAGTTGTGGATCATTCCGTAGGGCAGATCCGAGCGCGGCTGCTGTACGGGTGCATTGGCAGGCGGCGCCACGGCAGGTGTCCCGGGGACTGTCGGGCCGGGGGGAGCGCCGCTCTTGTCGGTCGGAGCCTGTGAGGGCGGCGTCTGCGGCGTCTCGCCTGCTTCGGTCGCATCGAGGCCCAGCGAATTGACGCTCTGGCTGGGGCCGAACTCGGAGTAGTAGAACTCGCCGCCGATGCTCACAACTCCCGGCGGCACGACCCGTTCGGTCTCGGGCACTCCCTTGACTGCTGTCTGCATGTAGGAGATCCAGATCGGCAGGGCAAGACCGCCGCCAGTCTCGCGATCGCCGAGCGAGCGCGGCTGGTCAAATCCAACCCAGATGATCGCTACTTCCCCGCCATTTATATAGCCATCAAACCAGGTGTCGTGTGAATCGTTGGTGGTGCCGGTCTTGCCCCCGATGTCAGAGCGCTTTAGCACGGCGCTTGCGCGCGCGCCGGTGCCGTAGCGGGCCACACCCTTCAAAAGGCTGTCCATGATGAAGGCGTTGCGCACGTCGATAACGCGATTGGCCTCGTCGTTGGCCAGAAGTGGCGCTGCGCGCGCCAGCTCGACCCCGTTCGAATCGGTGATCCGGCCGATCAGGTAAGGATTGATCTTGTAGCCGCTATTGGCAAATACCGAGTAGGCGCCAAGCATCTGCCAGGGAGTGACCGATCCCGCGCCAAGCGCCATGGGCAGGTAAGCCGGATGCTTTTCAGGGTCAAAACCAAAGCGCGGAATATAGCCCTGCACGTACTTGGGAGTAATGGCCTGCAGGATGCGGATCGTCACCATGTTCTTGGAGAGCGCGATGGCGCGCCGCAGCGTGATCGGCCCTTCGTACTTGCCATCGTAATTCTTGGGTTCCCAGGTCGTGCTGCCGGTCTGTGCCGCGTCAATCACGATCGGCGCATCGTTAACGATCGTCGCCGGAGTGAAGCCCCGCTCCAATGCAGCCGAGTAGACAAATGGTTTGAAGCTCGAACCCGGCTGGCGCCAGGCCTGCGTCACGTGATTGAACTTGTTTCGCGCAAAATCAAAACCGCCGACCAGCGCATGTACCGAGCCGTCAATCGAGCTACCGGCAACGAGCGCCGCCTGGACCTGCGGAATCTGGATGATTTCCCAGGCACCTTTCTGACCGCGGATGATGCGAATGATCGCACCACGGCGCAGCTTCTTGTCCGGTGGTGCCTTGTCTGCCAGGGCCGAAGCGCAGGCCTTGAGGCCATCGCCGGTGATCTCGTAGGTTTCGCCGGGCCGTGCTGCGTGCACCACCTTGGCCGAGGCGTCGAGCACTACGGCGGCCAGAATGTCGTCCGCATCGCTGTATTCGAGCAGCGCATCCTCGATCGCCTGGTCCAGTTCTTCGCGGGCGTGGGCGTTCTCGGCGCCATCGGTTGCGGCTGGCGCGGGCAGCTCCACGAAACCTTCCGGTCCTTCATAACGCTGGCGCCGCTCGTAGTCGAGCACGCCCTGGCGCATCGCCTGATAGCCAACATTCTGATCGGCCGCGATGATCGTCGTGTAGATGTTCAGCCCGCGCGTATAGCTTTCTTCCTTGAACTGGTCGTAGGCGATCTGGCGCGCCAGTTCGGCCACGTACTCGGCATGCACCGCATAGCCGATGCCCTCGGCGCGCACGCTGGGCCGCTCCTTGACGGCCGCATCGAACTGGTCCTGGGTAAGAAAACCGAGCGCCAGCATGCGCCCGAGCACATAGAGCTGGCGAGTGCGCGCGCGCGTCGGATTGACGACCGGGTTAAACGTCGACGGCGCCTTGGGCATGCCGGCCAGCATGGCCGCCTCGGCGGGGGTGATGTCCTTCAATGCCTTGCCGTAGTACACGCGCTCGGCAGAAGCGAAACCATAGGCGCGCTGACCGAGGTATATCTGGTTGATATAGACCTCCAGTATCTGGTCCTTGGTCAGCGTCGACTCGATCTTGAAGGCCATCAGGATCTCGTAGAACTTGCGCGTATAGCTCTGTTCCGAGGACAGAAAGAAGTTGCGCGCGACCTGCTGGGTGATGGTCGATGCGCCCTGACGGCGCGCGCCGGTATGCAAGGCATTGGCCACTGCGGCGCGCAGGATGCCGACGTAGTCGACCCCGCCATGCTGGTAGAAGCGATCGTCCTCAGCCGCGAGAATCGCCTGCTTCATGAGCAAGGGCACTTCGCCAATGCTCACGACATTGCGGCGCTCCTCGCCGAACTCACCGATGAGCACACCATCGGCGGTAAATACGCGCATCGGGATCTTCGGCCGATAGTCGGTCAAAGTATCGATCGCCGGCAGATTCTTGTAAGCCAGCGCGGTCGCCAGCATAGCCACCAGAAGCCCGCTCAATGCCAAGCCTGCCACTACCAGGGCGGTCCATGCTGCCGCGCGCCCTAAGGAGCGCAAGATGCTTTTGGCGGAGCTACCCCCGGGGTGATCTTCGTTATCAGTCATGCGCTAAGTTCAGGCTCGAAGGTAGGCGATTATAGCTGCGCGCGCGCAACATCCTTGCGCAGTCCCCAGTGCCTCTCTATCATGGGTCATGAGTTCAATCAGACCGGCAATTGCAATGCCGGCAGCGCACGCAGACGGTTATGTTGTTTTTTCTCCCGGCGCGCGCTCAAATGCCTTTACATTGGGCAAATCTTGTTGCTAGCATCTCAAGTAAAGTTTATAAATATTCCCTAACCCCTCGTAGTTAATAAGTTTTTTTATCATCCATCGTCCGGGTTGGGACACTGATTGACAACTGATCACCAGCGGAGAGCTACCTTTGGCCTTCGATTTTGGGGCACTCTTTTCTTCGCAGAGTCAACCGCTACTCGGGTTGGATCTGAGCACTTCCGGCGTGAAGCTTGTCGAGCTTTCGGGTTCGGAGGCCAACGGCTTTCGCCTTGAGCGCTATGCGATCGAGCCCTTGCCCAAGGGCGTCATAACGGACGGCAACATCGAAAACCTGGAAGCGGTTTCCGAGGCGGTCAAACGTGCCTGGAAGAAGAGCGGCACCAAGATCAAGAATGTTGCCATGGCACTGCCAAGCGCGGCCGTGATCACCAAGAAGATCATCCTGCCCGCCGGCCTGACCGAGGAGGCGCTGGAGCTTCAGGTAGAAAGCGAAGCCAACCAGTACATCCCCTTCGCACTCGAAGAGGTCGCCCTCGATTTTAGCGTCATCGGTCAGTCGCCCAATTCACCGGAAGACATTGAGGTGCTGCTTGCCGCGTCGCGCCGCGAGAAGGTCGAGGATCGCGTCGCAGTAGCCCAGTCTGCCGGGATGAAGGCGGTCGTGATGGACATCGAGTCCTTCGCGGCGCGCTCGATTGCCGAGCGCATCATCCGCCAAATGCCCGACGAGGGCGAGGGCCAGATCATCGCCCTGTTCTCTGTGGGCGCGCACACCACGACGATATCGGTAACTCTGAACGGTCAGGGCATTTACGAACGCGAGCAGGCCTTTGGTGGCGCGCAGCTGACCCAGGACATCGCACGCACGTATGGACTCTCGGTCGATGAGGCCGAAACCAAAAAGCGCAGCGGCGACCTGCCGGAAAACTACGAGCGCGATCTGCTGCAGCCGTTCGCCGACACCATCGCACTGGAAGTCACGCGCGCCCTGCAGTTCTTCTTCACATCGACTCCCTACAGCCGCGTCGACCAGATTCTGCTGGCCGGTGGCTGTGCGGTGATACCGGGACTGGTTGATGTCGTTGGAACTCGCACCCAGGCGGCGACTTCGATCCTCAACCCTTTCAAGGGCATGGACATGGGGTCTTCGATCCGTGACAAGCAGGCTCGGCTGGACGCGCCCTCGCTGCTCGTCGCTACAGGCCTCGCAATGCGCAGGAGTGCCTGATGATTCAGATCAACCTACTCCCCCACCGCGAGGAACGTCGCAAACAGCGCCGCACGGAATTCTACGTGATGACGGCGCTGGCGGTGATGTCCGCCGTTGTGATCGTCTTCGTGATTTTCGCTTACTACCAGAGCGCCATCGACAGCCAGGTTCAGCGCAACAACCTGATCAAGGCCGAGAACGCCAAGCTTGACGATCAGATCAAGGAAATTGCGGATCTGCGCTCCGAGCTGGACAGCCTGAAAGCACGGCAGCAGGCGGTTGAAGACCTGCAGAGCGATCGCAACCTGCCGGTCCATCTGTTCGACGAAATGGTCAAGCAAGTGCCCGAGGGTATCTACCTAATCTCGATCAAGCAGATCGGGATGAAGGTCACCCTGGTCGGGATCGCGCAGTCCAATGATCGGGTGTCCGAATTCCTGCGCAACATGAGCAACAATTCAGCGTGGCTCGACTCACCTGATCTGGTCGAAATCAAGTCGACCATCGTCGGAGCCGACAAGCGTCGGGCGTTCCAGTTCACGATCAATGTGAACACCAAGCGTGCTGTGGCTAGCAAGGATGGCGACGCCGCTGGCAAGCCCGCTGGCGCAGCTCCCGCCGCATCCGGTGCACCAGCTGCCGTGGCGCCCGCTCCCGCGCCGGCTGCGCCCGCAGCAAAGAAGTGATCGGATAACGCTATGAAGCTCGATTTCAAGAAAATCGCTGACCAGTTCCGCAACCTCAATCCGCGCGATGTCGGAACCTGGCCGATCCTGCCGCGCGCGGCAACAGCTGTAGGCATCATCGTGGCCGTGGTGGCGGTGGGCTACTTCGTGTTCCTCAACGATTACGTCAATACGCTGGATGCCGACCGGACCGAGGAAGAATCGCTGCGCACCCAGTACAAGTCGAAGCTATCCCAGGCGGTCAATCTTGAACCTCTGCGCAAACAGAAGGAACAGATCGCCCAATACGTGTTCCGCCTCGAAAAGCAGCTGCCCAGCAAGTCCGAGATGGATGCCCTCCTGTCTGACATCAATCAGGCGGGCGTCGGGCGGGGTCTGCAGTTCGAGCTGTTCAAGCCGGGACCGCAGAGCGTCAAGGATTACTACGCCGAACAGCCGATCGATCTGAAGATTACCGGCAGCTACCATGACCTGGGCCAGTTCACCAGCGACATCGCCGCCCTGCCGCGCATCGTTACGCTCAACAACATAGCGATCGCCACCAACGACAAGGACAAGGGCACAAGCAACCTCGTCATGGATGCTCAGGCCAAGACCTTCCGCTATCTCGATTCGGATGAGGTCGCGAATCAACGCAAGGCCAAGGCGGCGGCCGCTGCGGCGAAGGGACCAGGCAAATGAAGCGTACCTCTCTCTATCTCGCAGCCTGCGTACTTTTGGCCAGCTGCGGCGGGCAGGATGACGAATTGCGCGACTGGATGACTGCCGCGCGCAAGGACATCCGGCCGGTGACCAACACCCTGACCGAGCCGCGCACATTCGAGCCCTTCGTATACGCCGATCGCGACCAGGTCGATCCCTTTGATCCGGCCAAGCTTGCCAATGCCCTGCGCAAGCTCGCATCCAAGTCGAACAATGGCCTGGCACCCGACATGAACCGTCGCAAGGAGCCCCTGGAGTCCTTTCCGCTCGATTCGATTTCGATGGTCGGGATCATCTCGCGCGGCAGTGTAAGAACAGCGCTGCTGCGTGCCGATAGCGTGGTCTATGAAGTACGCCTGGGGATGCATGCAGGCGAGAATTTTGGCGAGGTCACGAAAATTACAGACAGTGACATCACTCTGAACGAACGAGTCCAGGACGCCTCCGGCGAATGGGTTGAACGCATCAGCACCTTGGAACTGCAGGAGGGGAAGAAATGAAGCCAGTCGAACATCCGTCGCAAGCAATCCTCGGTAAGCGCCTTATGGCGTTTGCCGCAGCCTTGCTCGCCTCCTTCCTGTCGGTCGCCGCGCTCGCACAGAGCAACACGATTGAGTCGATTACCTCGACGCAGGTGGGGCCGAACGTCGTGGTGAGGCTGCAGCTCTCGGCGCCGCCCGCCAATCCGCCAGCTGGTTTCGCAGTCGCGACGCCACCACGCATCGCGCTGGATCTGGTTGGTACTTCCAACGGTATCGGCAAGAGCGCAATCGAGAGCAACACGGGCGATTTGCGCAATATCAACGTCGTTCAGGCAGGCGATCGCACGCGCGTCGTGTTCAACCTCAAGCGCATGGTCAACTACTCGACGACCATCGACGGCAAGAGCCTGCTGGTAACGCTCACCCCAGGAACTCCCGATTCGTCCGTCGTGGCCCAGAACACCAGCCGCTTTGCCGAACCCGGCATTGGTACCAATTCGCACGCCCTGCGTGACATCGATTTCCGCCGCGGTCCGGATGGCGAAGGCCGCGTGATTGTCGATCTGTCGGACAGCCAGACTGGCATCGACATCAAGACCCAGGGTTCGACCATCGTCGTAGATTTCCTCAATACCGTGCTGCCGGACAATCTGCGCCGCCGCCTCGAAGTGGGCGACTTCGCGACACCGATCCAGTCCATCAATACCTTCACTCAGGGCGACACGACGCGTCTCGTCATCGAGCCGCACGGCCTGTGGGAACACAACGCCTACCAGACTGAGAACCGTCTGGTAGTCGAAGTCAAACCCGTCAAGGAAGACCCGAACAAGCTCTTCCAGGGCTCGCGTCAGGGCTATCAGGGCGAGCGCCTGTCGCTGAACTTCCAGAATGTTGAAGTTCGCTCCCTGCTGCAGGTGATCGCAGACTTCACCAACCTGAACATCATCACCAGTGACTCGGTGACCGGCAACCTGACCCTGCGCTTAAAGGATGTTCCGTGGGACCAGGCCCTTGCGATCATTCTCCAGACCAAGGGTCTGGACATGCGCAAGAACGGTAATGTGATCCTGGTGGCACCGCGTGACGAGTTGGCGACCAAGGAGAAGCTCGAACTCGAAGCCCGCTCCCAGATCAACGACCTCGAGCCGCTGCGCAGTGAGGTCTTCCAGCTGAACTACCAGCGCGCCGATGCAATGCGGGCTTTCCTCAACGGCGACCCGGTTCCGGCACCTACCGGTACTGCTGGAGCGGCGACTGCGCCCGTTGTCAGCGGCACCAAGAACCCGGTTCTCTCCAAGCGTGGCTCGGCCTCGGCGGACCCGCGTACCAATCAGCTGTTTGTGCAGGACATCCCGAGCAAGCTCGACGAAGTCCGCAAGCTCCTGGCCCGTCTGGACGTGCCTAATCGCCAAGTGCTCATCGAAGCCCGCGTGGTGGTAGCCGATGAAGGTTTCACGCGTGAAATCGGTAACCGCCTGGGCTACTACAACGTCAACCCCAATGGCGTTGGCATCGGCAACACCGGGCTGCGCACCAATGTGACGGGTAACATTGCCGCGCAACCGTGGTACACAACCGGCTACGGCACCGCCAGCGGCACCTACCCCCAGGGCTTTAACTTCGTGCCTGGGCAGACGACAAAGAGCTGTCCGCAATGGTGGATCAACTGTCTGACAGGAACGCTGACAGCCCAGCAGCTGCAACCGCAGATCTCGACCAATACGCCTTTCGTGAGCCTGCCCGCAGGTGGAACAGCAACCCCGGGATCGATTGCCCTGTCGCTGTTCCGAAGTGGTTCCTCGCAATTCCTGAGCCTCGAGTTGTCGGCTCTTGAGCAGGACAACCACGGCAAGGTGATCTCCAGCCCACGCGTGGTAACGGGCGATCAGGTCAAGGCGATCATCGAACAAGGTACCGAGCTGCCCTATCAGGCTGCCACCAGCAGCGGTGCGACAAGCGTGCAGTTCCAGAAGGCCAACCTGAAGCTTGAAGTCACCCCGCAGATCACGCCTGAAGGCAACATCATCCTGACGGTCGATGTGACCGATGACAGCGTGGGTCAGCAAACGGCAGCCGGCTATGCGATCGACACCAAGCACGTCAACACGCAGGTGCTGGTCGAGAACGGCGGCACGGTGGTGCTGGGCGGAATCTATGAGTTGACCGACCGGGATGACGTCAACAAGATCCCGCTGCTGGGTGATATCCCCTACCTCGGCTACTTCTTCAAGCAGACGACCCGGACCTACCAGAAGACCGAACTGCTGATCTTCGTAACACCCAAGGTCCTCAACGAGAAGCTCAATAGCGTGAATTAAGCAGCGCCCGATCGGGACCAAGTCCAAACGGGGTGGCGGAGCAATCCGCCACCCCGTTTTCATTGAGCCCGGCACTGCCGGCGGTGCACAGGCACTTCGCAGGCGGACAGCAAAGTTGGGAGCCCGAGGGATTAGAATGGCTTGTGAGCAATCCAACCTCCAACCTCTTTCTGGTAGGCCTGATGGGGGCCGGCAAGTCGACCGTGGGTCGTCATCTGGCCAAACGCCTGGGCAAGCGCTTTGTAGACTCTGACCGCGAAATCGAGTCGCGCACGGGCGTGTCGATTCCGGTCATCTTCGAGATAGAAGGCGAGGAAGGTTTTCGCCGGCGCGAAGCCTCGATCATCGAGGAACTCACGCGCGCCAGCGATGTGGTGCTCGCCACCGGGGGCGGCGCGATCACCCATGCACAGACCCGCCGCGTCTTGCGTGAACGCGGCTTCACGATCTACCTGTGTGCGGCGCTTGACGACCTCGTGGCAAGAACCCGGCATGACCGCCAGCGACCGCTGCTGCAGCAGGGAAATCGCCGCGAGAAGCTCGCCGAACTCTTGAATGCGCGCGATCCCTGGTACCGGGAAGTCGCGCATCTGGTGGTGCTTACCGGGCGTCCTGGCGCCGATCGTGTCGCCGAGACGATCATCGCCGCACTCGAGGGCCACGGCGAGCCCTCGGCGAGTCTGGTGCCTGAAGCCATCCCCAACAGTGGCGGCAGCGCATGAGACAAATCCCTGTCGAACTCGGCGAAGGTTCCTATCGCATCGATATCGCGGCCGGACTGCTTTGCGACGCCAGCTGGTGGGCGAGCCAAGTCGCGGGCCGACAGGTCGCGATCGTCACTGACACCCGGGTCGCGCGCCATTACCTCGAGCCCCTAGCCAAGGTAGTTGGGCAGGCTGCGGACGGAATCGTCAAGATCGTGCTCGAGGCCGGCGAGCACAACAAGGACTGGAAAACGCTCGACGAGATCTTCGATGGGCTCCTGGCCGCGCGCTGCGATCGCAACACGATTCTGATCGCGCTCGGTGGCGGCGTGATTGGCGACATCGCCGGCTTTGCCGCGGCGAGCTTCATGCGCGGGATCGAGTTTATCCAGGTGCCGACTACCCTGTTGGCCCAGGTCGACTCGTCGATCGGCGGCAAGACCGGCATCAATCACGCACGTGGCAAGAACATGGTCGGCGCGTTCTACCAACCCCGTGCGGTGCTCATCGATCCGGCTACGCTAGCGAGCCTGCCGCCGCGTGAAGTAGCCGCCGGCGCTGCCGAAGTCATCAAACATGCGGCGATCGCGAGTCGGCCCCACTTCGAGTGGCTCGAAGTACGCATCGAGGCGCTGATGGCGCTTGAAGCGGAAACCGTCGCCCAGGCCATCGAGGAGTCCTGTCGCATCAAGGCAGGCGTCGTCGCAGCTGATGAGCGCGAGGGCGGCGTGCGGGCCCTCCTCAACTTCGGCCACACCTTCGGGCATGCCATAGAAGCCGGCCTCGGATATGGCACCTGGCTGCACGGCGAAGCCGTGGCAGCCGGGATGGTGCAGGCGGCCGAGCTGTCGGTCTTGTGCGGACGGCTGGCGCGCTCAGACGCCCAGCGCCTGACTGAACTGATAGGGCGCGCCCGCCTACCCGTCCGCGCGCCGGATCTGGGCTGGCAGCGCTGGCAGGACCTGATGGCCGTCGACAAAAAGTCTCTCAGAGGTGCTCCGCGCTTCGTACTGCTCAAGGGCCTCGGCGCGGCCAGTCTTGAGGCCGTCGACGCGCAACTTGTAAAAAGGGCAATCGATGCGAACATCGCTGAGACCAGGACGCCGGTTCGCGGGGAGTTGCTGCCGTGACGCGCAAGTCGGGATCGACATCCGGTCTCGCGCCCTACGCTGCGCAAGCGGCGGGCAGCGCCGGGCGCCGCCACGCCGAGCCCACCAGCAGCACGCGCAATGACTTCCAGCGTGACCGCGACCGCATCGTTCATTCGACCGCGTTTCGCCGGCTTGAGTACAAGACCCAGGTGTTCGTCAATCATGAAGGCGACCTGTTCCGCACCCGTCTGACCCACTCTCTCGAAGTCGCCCAGATCGCGCGGTCGATTGCGCGCAACCTGCGCCTGAACGAGGACCTGGTTGAAGCGATCTCGCTGGCCCACGACCTGGGCCATACGCCATTCGGGCACGCCGGCCAGGACGCGCTCAATCTGTGCATGAAGAGCGCCGGGGGCTTCGAGCACAATCTGCAATCGCTGCGCGTGGTCGACGAACTCGAGGAACGCTATGGCGCCTTTAACGGCCTGAACCTGTGTTTCGAGACTCGCGAGGGTATTCTGAAACACTGCTCGATCAAACAGGCGCGCCTGCTCGGGGAAGTAGGCGCGCGTTTTCTGCAAAAGCGCCAGCCCTCGCTCGAAGCGCAGCTGGCCAATCTGGCCGACGAAATCGCCTACAACAACCACGACGTCGACGACGGGCTGCGCTCGGGCCTGATCACGCTTGACCAGATCATGCAGATCGATCTTTTCGCGCGTCATTCCAGAGTCGTGGAAAAAGAGTTCCGCGATATCGCGCCGCGCCGCCTGATCCTCGAAACCGTCAGACGCATGGTCAATTTCCTGATCGTCGATGTCATTGAGACCAGTTCCGCGCTGATCGCTGCGGCACAGCCGGCAGACCTGGCGGCCGTGCGCCTCGCGCCTCCCCTGATTGCCTTTTCGACCGGCGCACGCACCGAGGCCAACGAGCTTAAGAAATTTCTTCACGACAATCTCTATCGCCACTATCGTGTGCAGCGCATGGCGACCAAGGCCCAACGTATCGTTACGGAGCTCTTTGACGCCTTTCATGCCGACGCGCGCCTGTTGCCCGGGGACTATCAGCGGAGTGACTCCAGCTCGCAGGCGCGCGCAATCGCCGATTACATTGCCGGCATGACCGACCGCTACGCGATGCGCGAGCACCGGCGGCTGTTCGCCGTTGACGAAATCTAGCCGCGCGCGCCTGGCTCCGAGTTCATTCACAAAAAGCGGATCCGGCCCTTGGCACGCTTGCAACGTCTCTATGTTCCGGGCCACGCCCAGCACGTGCTACAACGCTGTCGGCCCGACGAATTGATTGCGCACGACGCCGGGGATTTCGATGCATTGCTCGACTGCCTTAACGCAGCGATGCGCGAGCAGGGCGTCGCCCTGCACGCCTATGCGCTGCTGCCCGAGCATTTTCACCTGCTCGGCACGCCCCGCTCCGCCCAGTCGATGTCGCTCGCAATGCAGGCACTTGGACGCCGCTATGTGCGCTACTTCAATCGGCGCCATGGGCGCAGCGGCACGCTCTGGCAGACGCGCTACCGCTCGACGGTTCTCGAGGACCAGCCCTACGTATTGTCCTGCTATCGCTACATCGAGCAGAACGCCTGTCGTCGAGGTCTCGTCGATGACCCGCTCCACTACAGCTGGTCCAGCTACGCGCATCACGTGGGCAGCGTCAACTCGCCTGCCATCACCGATCATCCGGTCTACTGGCAACTGGGCAATACCCCTTTTGAGCGGCAGCGGCGCTATCGCGAGCTGTGCGCAAGGTCGCCGGGACCGACGGAACTAGAGGCGATTCGCAGCGCCACCTGGTTCGGGTGGGCGCTCGGCAGCCCGGAATTTCTGGCGCGCCTTGATCAAAATGCCAATCGGCGGACTCAGAAACTGGCGCGCGGCAGACCCCGTGGCGAAGGCGCCCCCATCTGATCTGACCCTTATTATTATGTCCGTCCAGATGGGCCACATTAATTAGGGTCATATCAAGTGATTATTTCTTGTATGTCCTGCTGCGCTGCATTAGAGTCTATCCAGTGCGCCCTCGTTTCGGGACGTCATGGAGAATCCTATGCAAGCCAAGCCGGGGCGCAAAGCAAGGCAAGACCTAAGCGCCGAGGACTTGCGCGCGGCTGCGCGTGACGGCCTCTACGAGCCCAGCCTCGAGCACGATGCCTGCGGCGTCGGATTCGTCGCCCATATCAAGGGGCGGCGCACGCACGACATTATCGAACAAGGCTTGCAGATCCTGCGCAATCTGGATCACCGCGGCGCGGTTGGCGCCGACCCCCTGATGGGGGATGGCGCGGGCATCCTGATCCAGATACCGGATGCGTTTTTTCGGGAGGAGATGGCGCGCCAGGGTGTCAACCTGCCACCAGCGGGCGAATACGGCGTCGGTATGATCTTTCTGCCCAAGGAGCACGCCTCACGACAGGCCTGCGAACAGGAGATCGAACGCGCGGTTCGCGCCGAGCGTCAGGTGCTGCTCGGATGGCGCGATGTTCCGGTGGACCTCGAGATGCCGATGTCACCGGCCGGACGCGAACGTGCACCGGTGATTCGCCAGATTTTCATCGGACGCGGTCCGGACGTCATGGTCACCGATGCCCTCGAGCGCAAGCTCTATATCATTCGCAAGTCCTCCGGGCACGCCATCCAGGCACTGCGCCTGGCGCACGGCAAGGAGTTTTTCGTACCCTCGATGTCGGCCCGGACCATCGTCTACAAGGGCCTGCTGCTGGCCGACCAGGTCGGCCGCTACTATCGCGATCTGGCCGATACACGCGTCGTCTCCGCCCTGGCATTGGTCCATCAACGCTTTTCGACCAACACTTTCCCAAGCTGGGAACTGGCCCATCCCTATCGCTTGATCGCGCACAACGGCGAGATCAACACCGTCAAGGGCAACGTCAACTGGATCAACGCGCGCCAGCAGGCGATCTCCTCGCCGGTGCTCGGACGCGACCTCGACAAGATCTGGCCCCTCATCTATCCCGGTCAGTCCGACACGGCGTCCTTTGACAACTGCTTGGAGATGCTCGTCATGGGCGGCTATCCGGTCGCGCAGGCGATGATGATGATGATCCCGGAAGCCTGGGAGCAGCACGCCCAGATGGACGAGAACCGGCGCGCCTTCTATGAATACCACGCGGCGATGATGGAACCCTGGGATGGGCCGGCGTCGATTGCGTTCACCGATGGCCGCCAGATCGGCGCGATGCTAGACCGCAACGGCCTGCGTCCGGCGCGCTATATCGTCACCGACGATGATCTGGTCGTAATGGCCTCCGAGGCGGGAGTCCTGCCGATTGCCGAGTCGCGCATCACCAAGAAGTGGCGCCTGCAGCCTGGCCGGATGTTTCTCATTGATACCGAGGCCGGCCGCATCATCGACGACAGTGAATTGAAAAACAGCCTCGCCAACGCCAAGCCCTACCGCGAGTGGATCAAGCGCATCCGCATCAAACTGGACGAAATCGAGGGCGTCGCCGACGCCACTCCGGAGCTGACCGAGCATCCGAGCCCGGCAAACCTGCTCGATCTGCAGCAATCGTTCGGATATACGCAGGAGGATCTGCGGGTCTTGATGCAACCGATGGCCGACCACGCCGAAGAGGCCGTCGGCTCGATGGGCAACGACTCACCGCTCGCCGTCACCTCGAACAAGCTCAAGCCCTTCTACAGCTATTTCAAGCAGATGTTCGCGCAGGTGACCAATCCGCCGATAGATCCGATCCGCGAGCAGCTGGTGATGTCGCTGGTGTCGTTCATCGGGCCCAAACCGAACCTGCTCGACCTGAACAACATCAACCCGCCGATGCGTCTGGAAGTCTCGCAACCGGTGCTAGATTTCTCGCACATGCGGGCGATTCGAAATATCGAGCGCATCACGGACCACAAGTTCAAGAGTTACGAACTGGACATCTGCTACCCGGTCCACTGGGGTCAGCAGGGCATCGAGGCGCGCCTGGCGTCCCTGTGTGCCGAGGCGGTCGATGCGGTCAAGTCCGGTTACAGCATCCTGATTGTTTCGGATCGCCGCGTCGACGCACGCACGGTCGCGATTCCGGCACTGCTTGCTACTTCGGCGATTCACCAGCATCTGGTCGTGCGTGGTCTGCGCACTTCGACGGGGCTTGTGGTGGAAACCGGTTCCGCACGCGAGGTACACCACTTCGCGGTGCTGGCAGCCTATGGCGCGGAGGCAGTGCATCCCTACCTTGCGCTGCAGTCGCTTGCCAGCATGCGTGGTGAGCTGTCTGACGACAGCGACGCCGAAGCGGCAATCGCCAATTATCTCAAAGCCATTGGCAAGGGCCTCATGAAGGTGATGTCCAAGATGGGCATTTCGACCTACATGTCCTATTGCGGAGCGCAGATATTCGAGGCCGTTGGCCTGTCGCGTGCGCTGATCGACAAGTACTTCAGCGGCACCTCGTCCAAGATCGAGGGCATCAGCGTGTTCGACCTCGCCAATGAAGCGATCCAGCTGCATCAGCTGGCCTTCGGGGATGATCCTGTGCTCGCCGGCGCCCTGGATGTCGGCGGCGAATACTCCTTGCGGGTTCGTGGTGAAGAACATATGTGGACACCCGACGCGATTGCGCATCTGCAGCACGCGACGCGCCAGGCGAGTTTCTCGACCTACAAGGAATACGCAGCGATCATCAACGAACAGGGCCAACGCCACATGACCCTGCGGGGCTTGTTCCAGTTCCGTTTCGATCCGGCGCGCGCGATCGCCCTCTCGGAGGTCGAGCCGGCCAGCGAGATCGTCAAGCGCTTTTCTACCGGTGCAATGTCGCTGGGTTCAATCTCGACCGAGGCGCACACGACGCTCGCGATCGCGATGAATCGCATCGGCGGTAAATCCAATACCGGCGAAGGCGGCGAGGACGAGCATCGCTATCGCGACTTCTTGCTGGGCGAAACGATTCACGCCGGGCAAACCGTGGCGCAATTGCTTCCAAGCGCCGGCATTGAGGCGAGTCTGGTACTCGCCGAGGGCGATTCGATGCGCTCGCGCATCAAGCAGGTAGCTTCGGGCCGCTTCGGCGTCACGGCCCAGTATCTCAGTTCGGCCGACCAGATCCAGATCAAGATGGCGCAAGGCGCCAAGCCCGGCGAAGGGGGGCAGCTGCCGGGTCACAAGGTCTCCGAGTACATTGCCAAGTTGCGCTTCTCGGTGCCGGGGGTTGGATTGATTTCGCCACCCCCGCATCACGACATCTATTCGATCGAGGATCTGGCCCAACTGATCCACGACCTCAAGAACGTCAATCCGGCGGCGTCCATTTCCGTCAAGCTCGTCTCCGAAGTCGGGGTGGGCACCGTGGCTGCAGGCGTCGCCAAGGCCAAGGCGGACCACATCACCATATCCGGCCACGATGGTGGCACGGGCGCCTCGCCGGTATCGTCGATCAAGCATGCCGGCACGCCTTGGGAACTGGGCCTGGCCGAAACCCAGCAGACCCTGGTGTTAAATCGTTTACGCTCGCGAATCGCGCTGCAGGTCGATGGCCAGATCAAGACCGGAAGGGATGTCGTGATCGGCGCTTTGCTGGGCGCCGATGAATTCGGGTTTGCCACCGCACCCCTGGTGGTCGCAGGCTGCATCATGATGCGCAAGTGCCATCTGAACACCTGTCCCGTGGGCGTTGCGACCCAGGATCCGATTCTGCGTCGCAAATTTGCCGGTAAACCCGAACACGTCGTGAACTATTTCTTTTTCGTAGCCGAAGAAGTGCGCGAGATCATGGCCCAGCTCGGCGTCCGCAAGTTCGAGGATCTGGTCGGAGCCTCCGGTCTACTCGATATGCGTCCCGGAATCGAGCACTGGAAAGCGCGCGGCCTCGATTTTTCGCGCATCTTCTACCGTGTGCCCGCTCCCGAGGGAGTCGGTACTCGCCACATCGATGGTCAGGATCATGGGCTTGCCCGCGCACTGGATCACAAGCTGATCGAACGCGCACGCCCGGCTCTTGAGACCGGCGAGAAAGTCTCCTTCATCATCGACGTACGCAACGTCAACCGCAGTATCGGCGCGATGCTCTCGGGTGAGCTCGCCAGCCGGCACGGTCACGCCGGACTGCCCGAAGACACGATCCACATCCAGTGCAATGGCGTGGCTGGACAGAGCTTTGCTGCCTTTCTTGCACGCGGGATCACTCTCGATCTGGTTGGCGAGGGCAACGACTACGTCGGCAAGGGCTTGTCCGGCGGTCGAGTGATCGTTCGTTCGCCCAACGATTTTCGCGGGTTTGGGCCCGAACACATCATCGTTGGCAACACCGTGCTCTACGGTGCCATTGCCGGCGAGGCCTTTTTCAACGGAGTCGCCGGAGAACGCTTTGCGGTTCGCAACTCCGGCGCCACCGCGGTCATCGAGGGTGTTGGCGACCACGGGGCGGAGTATATGACGGGCGGAACAGTGGTCGTGCTTGGCACTACCGGTCGCAATTTTGCCGCCGGCATGTCAGGCGGAGTCGCCTACGTGCTCGATGAAGCCAACCTCTTCCGGGCTCAGTGCAACCTCGCCATGGTGGATGTAGAACCGCTTCTGTCTTCGATCGAACAGAATGCGCGAATTGATCGCGCGATCTGGCATCTGGCGCGTACCGATGAGGAAATCCTGCGCGAGCTTATCGAAAAACAGTTCCGCTACACCGGATCATTCCGGGCCAAGGCCATCCTCGAGAACTGGGACGCCAGTCGCCAGAAATTCGTCAAGGTGATGCCGCACGAATACCGGCGCGCCCTAAAGGAGCTGCGCGCGCAACGCAGCGAGCCCGTCCAGGACAAGCTCGCCGCCTGAGAACTCCACCGCACTCAACGACATATGGGCAAGATCTCTGGTTTTCTGGAACTCGATCGCATCGACGAAGCCGCCGAAGCGATCCAGACGCGCAAGCACCACTATCGCGAGTTTGTGCTGCACCTCTCGGACGAAGAAGCCAAGCTGCAGGGCGCCCGCTGCATGGATTGTGGCGTGCCCTTTTGCCACACCGCCTGCCCGGTCAACAACATCATTCCCGACTGGAATGACCTGGTCTATCGTCAGGACTGGCGTGACGCGATCGATGTGCTCCACTCCACCAACAATTTCCCGGAGTTCACCGGCCGTATCTGCCCGGCGCCCTGTGAGGCCGCCTGCACGCTTAACGTCAACTCCACTCCCGTGGGCATCAAGTCAATCGAACACGCGATTGTCGACAAGGCCTGGGAGATGGGCTGGATCACTCCGCAAGCAGCCAGAATCAGCAGCGGCAAGCGCGTCGCCATAGTCGGTTCAGGGCCAGCCGGACTCGCCGCTGCGCAGCAGCTGGCGCGCGTCGGTCACGCCGTCGTGGTATTCGAGCGCAACGAATTGCCGGGTGGATTGCTGCGCTTTGGCATTCCGGATTTCAAGCTCGAGAAGAAGCAGATCGAGCGACGTATTGAGCAGATGCAGGCCGAGGGCGTTGAATTCCGCTGTTCCACAAATGTTGGTACCAACCTTAGCGTGGCAGACCTGTTAGCCGACTTTGATGCGCTCGTGGTTTGCGGCGGCGCCGAGATGCCGCGCGATCTGCAGGTACCTGGGCGCGATCTCGAGGGTGTGCATTTCGCGATGGATTTTCTGCCGCAACAGAATCGCGTCGTCGCCGGCAGGAAAGTGGCCGATCAGATTCTTGCAAGCGGCAAGCACGTGGTGGTAGTGGGTGGCGGCGATACCGGTTCGGACTGCGTGGGCACAAGCAATCGTCAAGGCGCGCTCAGTGTCACCCAGATCGAGCTCCTGCCGCAACCTCCGCAAGAGGAGGAGCGGGCAGTCGTCTGGCCCTACTGGCCCATCAAGCTGCGTACATCCTCGTCGCACGAGGAAGGCTGTGAACGGGCCTGGTCTCTGGCAACCAAGGAGATTCGCGCGGGTGAAGGACGTTCCCAAAAAAAGGTGCGTGCCCTGGTTCTGGTCGAGGTGGAATGGAAGCGCGACCCTGTCACGGGGGCCAATCGCATGAGTGAGGTCGCAGGCAGTGAGCGCGAACTGCGCGCGGATCTGGTGCTGCTTGCGATGGGCTTTACCGGACCGCTCGAGTCTCCCCTGCTTGCCCAGCTCGGAGTCGAGCGAGATGCGCGCGGCAATCTGGCTGCCACGACCGACGGGGCGGACGCATATCGCACCTCACATCCGCGAATATTTGCCGCCGGGGACGTGCGGCGCGGCCAGTCTCTTGTCGTGTGGGCAATCCGCGAGGGGCGCCAGTGCGCGCGCGCCGTGGACCACGCACTCATGGGAAGCTCCAACTTGCCACGCTAGCGGGACCCGGAATTATCGCCTGGCAGCGAGCCGCTGCGCGTGCGTGCGCTCGGCGACAAGGTAGTCAATCACTTCACCCTGACTGGGCAAGCCGATGCTCAGCTTTAGCTGCGCAAGTGCATGCCTGGTCGAGATCCGGACGAGCACGTTGATGAAGGCCTTCTTCGGGGGTCGTCCGGGACGCCTGTCCGCACGAACTGGAATCGTAGCGACACGCGCCAGCGAGTGCAGGAGTGGCTCATCGGGGGCTTTAGGCGCAGTCATCGGATCGATGTTCCTCGCGTAGGGCGCGCGCTAACGCGCATCGGCCGGTCTGCTCTACCTAGCTACCTAGGCCCAATTCCTACCCGACACTAGGCCTCGCATCTAGCGAACCCGAGCTTACTGCTGTCATTACAAACGATCAGCCGATTTACGCAAGCGCTGCCCGTTCTGAATCGCAAATAGCGAATTCGCGCGATGTCACACGAGTTAACAAAATTTATAACTAGCTTGCGCAGGCGTGCGCCCAAGTACAGACGAATCGCGGTATATCTGTAGGCTCGTAGCGGCCACCCTTTCCGCCATTCTGACAATTTCGTTCCATGTGCCCGAACTGCAGCGCGCTGAACCAGGATCCGGACTTCACGCACTCCACCCTGAAGTGGCAGATGGAGGAGTTCGACCCTACTGCGACCGAAGCGCTGGGTGCAAAGGTGTTCGAGGTCTGTACGGTTTGCGGCGAGCGCTGGTACGATTCGCGCACACGCCACCGCTCGCCTGCGAAAAAACGCTGATTGCACAAGTCTGGGAGAAATCCACGCGGTACCTTAGAATCGGCGCTTGACTGATCCACAAGCTCCCATGTCCGATTCAGCTGCGTATATCCGTGATCGCGTTCGAACCGTGCCAAACTGGCCGGCGCCGGGTGTGATGTTTCGTGACATTACGCCCCTGCTGTCCGACCCCCACACCTTCCGGATTCTCATCGACCTGCTCGCCGAGCGCTATGCCGGCAGACCGATCGACTACGTCGCAGGCATCGACGCGCGCGGATTTATCCTCGGTTCGGTAGTCGCCTATAAGCTCGGTGCCGGGTTCATACCGGTGCGCAAAAAAGGCAAACTGCCTTTTGAAACGCTCGCCGAAGACTATCTCTTGGAGTACGGCAGTGCCAGTGTCGAGGTTCACAGCGACGCCTGCAAAAGCGGCGACCGCGTGCTCCTGATCGATGACCTGATTGCAACCGGCGGCACGATGCAGGCGGCGGCGCGCCTGATTACGCGCCTGGGGGCAACGATCATTGAGGCGGCCGCCATCATCGACTTGCCGGAGTTGGGCGGCTCGTCGCGCTTGCGCGCCGAGGGACTTGAGGTCTTCGCTGTCTGCGAATTCGCGGGTCACTGACCCCCGTCTCGTCCCCTCCCGCCGCATAAAATGCTGCACCTGCGTCGACCGCGAACAACTCCCTATTGCAACGGCGCGTCACAAGCGCTATCAATGCTTAGCCGCATTGGACCGCCCACAAAGTGGCTAAGCCAGGCGGTGTTCGCAGGCTTCAGCAAATGGTAATGTATCCGAAGGGGCGCGCATAAGAGGCCCCGAATTTTGCGGGTGAAGAAACCGAGGAGACCCATGTCAGACCTTGAAATCCCGGCCGAGGAATCGGGCCTGTTGTCACGAGCAAGAACAGTCGCGGGCAGCAGTTTTAATCGCTGGCTGGTGCCGCCGTGTGCTCTGGCCATTCATTTGTGCATCGGCATGGCGTATGGCTTTTCAGTATTCTGGCTGCCCCTAAGTCGCCTGTTATCGAATACTGATGTCGAGGCCTGCAAGGCACAGAGCTTTCTCGATGCGCTCGTTTCAACCTCGTGCAACTGGAGCGTACCGCTAGTCACCCACACCTTCGAAATATTCATCGCCATGCTCGGTCTTTCCGCGGCGGTTTTTGGCGGCTGGCTCGAACATGCGGGTCCCCGCAAGGCTGGTTTCATAGCGGCAGCGTGCTGGGGTGGTGGACTGGTGCTCGGTGGCATCGGGGTGGCGCTTCATCAGCTCTGGCTGCTCTGGCTTGGATGCGGATTTCTTGGAGGCATCGGGCAGGGTCTGGGCTACATCACCCCGGTCTCGACGCTCATCAAATGGTTCCCAGATCGACGCGGCATGGCAACCGGCTTTGCCATCATGGGCTACGGTGGTGGCGCAATGATCGGCGCGCCGATTGCCGTCGCCTTGATGAAATACTTCTCGGTCGACAATATCCCCGGGGTCTCGATGACGCTCATCGCCATGGGCGTCCTCTACTTTGTGGTCATGTCGCTCGGTGCGTTCGGATTTCGCGTGACGCCCAGTGGCTGGCTACCTGCCGGATGGACGCCCCCGGCTTCGGCCGGATCCAGATCGATGATCGCCGCACCCGGGCAGCACGTACACCTGAATCGCGCCTGGCAAACACCGCAATTCTGGCTGGTCTGGGGCGTGTTGTGCCTGAACGTGACAGCCGGAATCGGCGTGATTGCCATGGCAAGTCCGATGCTCCAGGACGTCTTTGGGGCCCACCTGATCGGTGTAGAGCCCGGTACCGAATTGAGCGCGGCACAAAAGGCGTCGATCGTCGCCGCTGCAGCGGGCCTGGTCGGGCTGATCAGCCTGTTTAACAGCCTCGGACGAATCTTCTGGGCATCGATCTCCGACAAGATCGGCCGAAAGGTCACCTACGCAATCTTTTTCGTCCTGGGCGTGCTGCTCTACAGCTCCTTGCCTACTCTCGGGCACCAGGGACTGGCGGGACTATTCGTCGTTGCGGTTTGCCTGATACTTACCATGTACGGCGGCGGCTTCGCCACGGTGCCGGCCTATCTCGCAGATCTGTTTGGCACGCAGATGGTCGGTGCCATTCACGGGCGCCTGCTCACGGCATGGTCGGTCGCCGGGGTGGTCGGGCCCTACCTGATCGCCGCGATGCGCCAGTCCCAGATTGACGCGGGTATCGTGCGCACCCTGGTCTACGATCAGACCCTCTATGTGCTTGCAGGTCTACTCGCGGTCGGACTTGTGTGCAACCTGCTCGTTACCCCGGTCGATCCAAAGTTCCACATGACCGCCGAGGAACTCGCGCACGAGCGCTCGTTGCAACACGAGCGCTCTGGAGGCGGGGACGCCGCGTCGGCAGCCCGCGGCAAGTTTGGCGTGAGAGGTGTGTTGGCGTGGCTGGCGGTCGGCGTTCCGTTTGGCATTGGCGTCTACATCGCCATGCAGAAGGCAGCGGCGCTCTTCTAGCCGGCGCGCAGCGAGCGGCTAGGCGGGCGCGCTGTGACTGACCCGCCGCCGCTCGATAAATAGCGTGCTTTCGGTGCGCTTTTTGGCTTCGCGCGCGGCCAGCCTTATCGCCTCAACCAGCTGGTGATAGGAAAGGTAGCGCCCAGGCTCCACCTGGACCGCCCCGATTGCGAGAGTCGGCAGGGCGCAGAAGATCTTCGCACCACGCCGATCGACCCGTTCGTAACCGCCCTGCTCGACATCTTCGGGCTCGAGAAATGCACTCCGACCACTTGAGAACTGTTCGATCACCGTCTCCATGCGCGTGCGCCAATCAGTGCGGCGCATTATCAGGATGAACTGGCCACCAGCGTGATGGCCGAAGAAATCGAGGCGCTCATCGCAATAAGCCTCCAGCAATATTGCCGTGTACTTGATCAGGTTGTCGCCACGCCCGTAACCGAACACCGCGTTGTAGGCCTTCAGGCGCGCGATATCGGCAAAGCAGGCAACAAAGGACAGTCGCTGGTCGAGCAGCCCCTGGATGGTTTCATTGATCGGTGTGTCTCCGGGCAAACCCGTAAGTGGATTGGCGTGCCGACCTGCCTGGAACTGAAAACGAGTCAGCTCACGCATGATCTCGCGCGCACTGGACATGCCAAGGTAATGCCCGGATTCGGTCACCACGATCGGCTCGGCAAATTGCCGGACCGTGCTTTGTGCGAGAAACACGCTCGCGTCCTGCAGCGTCAGGTGCCCGTCCATGACGAGGTTGGCGCGCTCAATGTGCCGGCTGCCAGGCAGACTGGGATTGGCGGGTCGCGCCGCGCTGGCAGCGCCTGCGCGCACGGAACTGCGTGTGACAAGCCCGATCACTGCCTGGTCGCGCGCCACCGGCAGGGCTTCGAGATCCTTGTCCTGGGAAAAGCGCTTGGCGAGCTCGTCCAGAGTGCAGTACGGATCGACCGCCACAACCGGACGGGCAATCGAGCGCAGCAGTCGGTCGCTTGCCGAGGAGCGCAGTGGGGTTGCATCGCGTCCGGGTTGAACCAGACGTAACATGCGCAGCACGGCGACCGGCAATCGGCTGCGCGGTCGATGCTCAGCCGCGGAGATCAGCGGCCCCTGGGCGTAGTCGATGCCCAGGTCGCGAATGACGCTCAACTCGTCCTCGGTGCGCACCCCGCAAGCCATGATCTGGGTGCCGACCACCTGGGCCAGCTGCCGCACCAGGCGGACGAACTGGAATTTGGTGGCGCTGGTGTGCACGTCATGGACAAAGCGCTCCGGCAGGCGGATAAGGTTGGGCTGCACCTCGGTCCACTCGAGAATATTGGCGATCCCTTCACCCAGATCGTCGATGGCCACGTCAAACCCGAGCGTGCGCGCCTGTTTCAAGCCGGCCGCCAGCGGCTGCCCGATGCGCCGCGCCCGCCCAGCGCCGAGTTCGAGCACGATCTGGTGCGCCGGCAAGCCCAGCGGCTTGATCAATTGGTCGATGCGCAGGCGTTGCGAGCGCGAGCGGCGCAATTGACGCGCCTCGACATTGAGGAGCAGTTTCGCGTTGGGACGCAGGGCCGCGAAGGTACGAGCCAGCGCAACCACCGCCTCATCGGCTAGCGGACCTGTGACCAGTGCGCCGTGCGCCTCCGCGGTGCCCGATAGACTCCCGTGACGGACCACACCCTGGTATCCGTAGATCGCACCGGTACGCAATGAGACGACGGTCAGAAAGCCGGTTGCGACTTCGGAGTCAGCGCCAGAATCGACGATATCAGCCATGAAGCGATGACAGCAGGTGGCGCGCTTTCTGGCAAGCAAGGCTGTTGCGAAATAACTGTCAAAGCCGCACCCAGACAGGCTGTGCGGCTGGTGAACTCGATGCGAGCTCGCGAGATCCGGAATGGATGCTGCGTGTGTACTGCGAGAACCTCGGGACAGTCGCGAGGTAGGCGAGCCCTGGCCGCTTGGCCGCAGCCCCTAGGAGAGGGCCTTGCCGAGGCTCACGAGAAAGGTGCCGGCATCCTCGAATCCGACCACCTGGGCACCGGGTACCGGCTTGCCAGCAGCGTCAAAGAAGATGATTCCGGGTGGCCCGAAGAGGCTAAAACGCTCGAGCAGTTCCTTGTCTGCGGGAGTGTTATCGGTAACGTCGGCCTCGAGCAATACGAATTCGCCCATGCGCTCAGCCACGCGCGGATCCGTGAAAGTGAACTTCTCCATCTCTTTGCAGGACACGCACCAGGCTGCCGAAAAGGCCAAGAGCACCGGCTTTCCAGCCTGGTGCAGGCGCGCATTGAGTTCGTCGGCCGTGCGCACCTTCTCGAACACCGGCGCGCCTTGAGCGAGCACGGCATCCGATTCGCGAGCCTGCTTCTGCGCGAGCTGCCCGAGGGGTTGGAGGACGTCCCGCCCTCCTGTGGCCACACCGAGAATCTGTACGCCACCAAGCAGCAGCACGAACACCCCGACACCCTTCCAGAAGCGCGACCAGCCTGGTGCACCGGCGGGCAAGGGATCAAAGACGTGCAGATAAACCGACAGGATCACGAGCAGGCCGCCCCAGGCCAGCATCTGGAACCACATGGGAGTCACAGGCTGGACCATCCAGATTGCAACGCCGATGAGCATTACGCCAAAGAATTTCTTGACCGCTTCCATCCACTTGCCTGCCCGCGGCAGGAGCACACCTTCGGACGCGCCCACCACGAGCAGCGGAACGCTCATGCCGATCGCCATCGAGAACAGGGCCGTTCCCCCGATCACGGTATTGCGTGTCTGGCTGATGAACAGCAGCGCACCTGCGAGGGGTGCCGCAACGCAGGGCCCAACGATCAGGGCCGATAGCGCCCCCATCACGAACACCCCGAGAAAGCGGCCGCCGCTGCGCTTGCTGCACATGATATGCAGGCGCGACTGGACAAAGTGTGGCATCTGCAGCTGGTACAGATCAAACATCGACAGGGCGAGGACAACCAGGATTGCCGCGAAGGTGAAGAGCACCTCCGGCCGCTGCAGGGCGGCGGCAAGGCCCTCGCCCGCGAGTCCCGCGGCCACGCCAAGACCGGTGTACACCAGAGCCATGCCGAGCGAATAATCGAGCGCCAGGGCGAAGCCCCGCGCGTCAAGTTTGAGTCGCCCCTTTTCTGCGGGTGCACTCTCGCGCATGCGGGCATCCCCGGCAATGATCGACGAGAGAATCGGCACCATCGGCAATACACAGGGGGTGAAGGCAAGCAGCAGTCCCCAGCCAGCGAAGAACAGCGCAATCATCAATAGGTTGCCGCTATGCAGCACGGTGTCGACGCGGGCCATCTGCGTCGCGGAGGTCGTCTCATCGCTCGTACCTGTCGCTGCCGCGCGATCGCCGCCCGCAGCAGCAGTGCTGCCGTTACCAAACAGATCCAGCGGGGGTCTGGCAGCTCCGCCGATCTGCACACGAGTCTCCTGGGGCGGATAGCACAGCCCGGCGTCCGCGCAACCCTGGGCGGTCGAAACCAGCGTGAACGTTCCGTGCGCCTGGACCGGAATGCGAATGGTCACATCATGGCGATAGTGCTCTACGTTCTTCTTGAACGTCTCGTCGTACTTGATCTCGCCAGTTGGAAAGACCGGCGTGCCAAGCGTTGCTCCCGATTCCGCTGAAAACCGGAAACGCTCGCGATACAGGTAGTAGCCGTCGGCGATCTTGTAGTGCACCTCGATCATGTCGGGCGCGACGAGCTTGGCCTGGATGCGAAATGCATCTGCCGGATCAAGGAATTCGGTCGCAGCATGCGCAACTCCGGACGCGAGTCCGCTGGCGAGCAACGCCAGCCGCAGTAGTAAGGCAAGCGCCATCGGTAGTGTACGCACGCGCCGGATCCATGCTGCTGGGATCCAGCGATACTGGTCACGAGCCGAGAAGGTGCTGCCGTTCATATTCATAGATCCAGCTGGTCGCATGTTCAGAACGATCTTAATATTCGACTCGCCGCAGGGCGAGTAGTTCGACTACGTAGTACCTGCAGCAAGCCGGATCGGGCAGGATCCCCTGCAATACGCCATTCTAGCTACACTTGACGGCGCGCGTCGCCGCCGACGTGCCCCCGAATCCTTCTACCGTGCCAGGCGTCGCCTCGTAAATACGGTCGCGAAATACAGGCTCACGCACAGGTAGCCCAGCATGATCAGAATATCCACGACAGGCCTGTTCGGCCAGCTTCCCAGGATGAGCGGTCGGACCAGGTCGACAGCCGCAGTCAGAGGTAGCACATGGGCCACCCACTGGAGCCAATGCGGCATTGCAGCAATTGGAAAGAAGACCCCCGAGAGGAAGCTCATCGGGGTAACGATGAGGGTGAAGTAGTAGGTGAAAAAGTCGTAGTCCTTGGCGAAGGCATTGCACACCAGCGCCATCGCCGAAAAGGTTGCCCCGATGAAAAACAGGATCGGGATCACGCACAGCGAGTGCGGGTCACGACTGATTCCAAGGGCCCATATCACGATGAGGATGCACACGCCGGTAAAAGCCGCCTTGCAGGCCGACCAGGCCAGCTCAGCCAGCACGACATCATCGATCGACAGCGGCGCATTGAGCAACGCGTCCCAGGTGCGCTGAGCGTGCATGCGAGAAAAGGCACCCCAGAGCGATTCGAACTTGGCGGAATTCATCGTACTCATGCACACCGAGCCGCTCGCCAGAAAGAGGATGTAGGGAACCCCGTCAACGGTTGGCAGCAGTGAGCCGAGCCCGTAGCCGAAAGCAACCAGCGTGATCAGCGGATCGGCGACGTTGCCGAGGACCCGCTCGATGAGGAACTTGCGCCAGACCAGAAAATTGCGCCGCCAGATCGGCCAAAAGCGCAGGGACGGCTGCGGCAGTGCGTACACCGACCTTACGCGCGTCCGAGGTGGGGCGAGTTCAGTCATCGCGCATCTCGCGCCCGGTCAGCCGCAGGAACAGGTCTTCGAGGTTGGCGGCACGATGCAGGTAACGCACCCGCTCCTCGCGATCCTTCAGACGCGCCAGCACGGGTGCGGCGTCGCGGGTATAGGCAAATACAGTCTCGCCGGATTCCTCGAAGCGCGTATCGGTCAGGTCTGCGTTGGCGACGCGCCAGCTGTGGGCGTCGTCCCCATAGACCTCCACAACCTCGGGTTCGATGTGCTGTGCGATCAGTTCACGGGGCTTGCCCTCGGCGATCTTTCTGCCGTTATCGAGCACCGCGATGCGGTCGCACAGGCGTTCAGCCTCATCCATGAAATGGGTGGTCAGGAAGATCGTCTTGCCCTGGCCAAGCAGGATCTTCAAACGGTCCCAGATCAGGTGGCGCGCCTGCGGATCAAGTCCCGTGGTGGGCTCGTCGAGGAACAGCAGGTCGGGATCATTCACCAGAGCACGGGCGAGTGTCAGGCGCCGCTTCATGCCACCTGAGAGCTCGCCAATCTTCGCATTGGCCTTGCCGGTCAGGCTGGCAAATTCGAGCAGCTGGGGTAGCCGCTCGGCGATAAGCGCAGCGGGCAGTCCGAAATAGCGGCTGTAGACGACCAGATTCTCCGAGACCGTGAAATCGGGATCCAGATTGTCGATCTGCGGCACCACTCCGATGCGCACCCGCGCCTGGCGGGCATTGATCGGCACGGCGATGCCGGCGATCTCGATGGTCCCACCGTCCGGATCAGCCCGGCCCAGACACAGCTTTAGGGTGGTTGTCTTGCCTGCGCCGTTGGGTCCGAGCAGGCCGAAGCATTCGCCGCGCGACACCTCGAGATCGAGGCGGTCGACGACCGTATTCTGGCCATAGCGCTTGACCAGTTGGCTGGTGGTGAGGATTGCCTCTGCCATATTTCGTGCAGGCACCCGCAAACTCGACCCGACCGCGCAGCGGTCGGGTTACAGCAAACCCGAACGCCTAGGCGCTCTGATCGGAGACGACGTCGCTGTCGGGACGATCCACCAGTTCGACCAGCGCCATCGGGGCGTTGTCGCCCTGGCGAAAACCGAACTTCAGGATGCGCAGATAGCCGCCATTGCGGGCCTTGTAGCGCGGTCCGAGTTCATCGAACAGCTTGATCACGATGTCGCGATCGCGCAGGCGCGAAAACGCCAGACGCTTGTTGGCAAGGCTAGGATCCTTGCCCATCGTGATCAGCGGTTCAGCGACGCGACGCAATTCCTTGGCCTTTGGCAGGGTGGTCTTGATCGCTTCGTGCTTGAACAGCGCGTTGGTCATGTTGCGCAGCATCGCGAGACGGTGCGAGCTGGTGCGGTTCAGTTTGCGTAGGCCGTGACGGTGACGCATGTTTACTTCCTTTCAGTTCTTTATGCCGACTTCTTCTATCGCCCGGAATTGCATTCCGGGCGCGGTTCGGTCAATGGTTCGGTTTTAGATCTTCTCAAGACCTACAGGAGGCCAGTTCTCAAGCTTCATGCCAAGCGTCAAGCCGCGCGACGCCAGCACTTCCTTGATTTCGTTGAGCGACTTGCGACCCAGGTTCGGGGTCTTGAGCAGCTCGTTCTCGGTGCGCTGAATCAGGTCACCAATGTAATAGATGTTTTCCGCCTTCAGGCAATTTGCAGAACGCACCGTCAGTTCCAGATCGTCGACCGGGCGCAGCAGGATCGGATCGACCTGCGGCGAGCGCAAGGGCGCCTCGGCGGTTGCTTCCGTGCCTTCGAGCGAGGCGAACACCGAGAGCTGATCAACCAGGATGCGCGCCGACTGGCGGATCGCTTCCTCGGGCGAAATCACGCCATTGGTCTCGATATGCATTACCAGGCGGTCCAGGTCCGTGCGCTGTTCCACACGTGCCGATTCGACGGTGTAGCTGACGCGGCGCACCGGGCTGTAGGACGCGTCGAGGACGATGCGACCGATCGCCTTGCTGTGATCTTCGGTAAAGCCACGCAGGTTACCCGGAACGTAGCCACGACCCTTTTCGATCTTGATCTGCATGTCGAGCTTGCCGCCGGTCGACAGATTGGCGATGACGTGGTCGGGATTGATGATCTCGACTTCGTGCGAGGCCTCGATGTCGCTGGCCAGCACGCGACCTTCGCCTTCCTTCTTCAGGGTCAGCACGATTTCATCGCGATTGTGCAGCTTGAATACCACGCCCTTGAGGTTCAGGAGAATGTCGACGACATCTTCCTGGACGCCATCAATGGTCGAGTATTCGTGCACGACACCGGAGATAGCTACCTCGGTGGGTGCGAAGCCGTTCATCGAAGACAGCAGGATGCGGCGCAGCGCGTTGCCGAGCGTGTGGCCATAGCCCCGCTCGAACGGCTCCATCGTAACCTTGGCGAAATGCGGACCGGTCGCCTCGACTTCAATCTGGCGCGGTTTCAGAAACGGATTGCTTGCCATTGATTCCCTCTCACAATACCCTCGGCTCGTTACGCCGATAAGGCTGCTAGGTCGTCACTCTGGGTGCGCCGCGTGCAGACGACCGATGCACGGGCGAAGCAGTCGGGCGACACCCGACTGGCTGAAAATTAACGCGAGTACAACTCGACGATCAGGCTTTCGTTGACGTCGGCCGCGATCTCGCTGCGGTCAGGCAGGTTCTTGAAGGTGCCCTCGAACTTCTTGGCATCAACCGAAACCCAGCCGGGCATGCCGCCCTGTTCGGCCAGCGACAGCGCCTCGACGATACGCGCCTGCGTCTTGGACTTCTCGCGAACGCTGATGACATCGCCCTTGCGGACCTGCATCGAGGGGATGTTGACGGTCGTGCCGTTCACGGAGATCGCCTTGTGGCTCACCAGCTGACGCGCTTCAGCGCGGGTCGAGCCAAAGCCCATGCGATACACGACATTGTCCAGGCGCGACTCGAGCAGGTGCAACAGGTTCTCACCGGTGTTGCCCTTGGCGCGATCGGCCATCTCGAAATAGCGGCGGAACTGACGCTCCAGCACTCCGTACATGCGCTTGACCTTCTGCTTTTCGCGCAGCTGGTTGCCAAAGTCCGAGGTACGAACCCCGGAGGTGCGACCGTGCTGGCCTGGCTTGCTATCAAGCTTGCACTTCGAATCGAGCGAGCGGCGCGAGCTCTTCAGAAAGAGATCGGTACCTTCACGGCGCGACAACTTGCACTTCGGTCCAATATAACGTGCCACGTTTTCTTTCCTTATCTTGTTACGCCCGACGCATCATGCACCGGGCGGTTAGCCTGCTCTTTCGGGCCCGCGATGCTTTGCGGAGGCAGGCGGTGGGCTTCACTCTTGCGGGAAACCAGTTCCCGCCCTTCAATCCGGTCAGCTTGCGCCAACCGGGGTAATGTTTTACATGCGCCGACGCTTGGGCGGACGGCAGCCGTTGTGTGGAACCGGGGTCACGTCCGTGATGCTGGTGATCTTGATGCCCAATGCGTTCAATGCTCGTACCGACGATTCGCGACCCGGACCTGGTCCCTTGATCTGCACTTCGACGTTCTTGATTCCACATTCGATCGCGGCGCGACCGGCAGTTTCCGCGGCCACCTGGGCGGCAAACGGAGTCGACTTGCGCGAACCCTTGAAGCCGGCACCGCCCGAACTGGCCCACGACAGGGTATTTCCCTGGCGATCGGTAATGGTGATGATGGTGTTGTTGAACGACGCGTGGATGTGCGCAATGCCATCCGAGACGTTCTTCTTCACCTTCTTGCGGACGCGCTGCGCGGCCGCATTATTGCTGGGTGCTTTTGCCATTGTGTTTCCTTGTTAGCTCTTCACGTGTCGGCGCGCTTTACTTCTTCAGGGAAGCTGCGGCCTTGCGCGGACCCTTGCGTGTCCGGGCATTGGTACGCGTACGCTGACCCCGCACCGGCAATCCGCGGCGATGGCGCAGGCCGCGGTAGCAGCCCAGGTCCATCAGACGCTTGATGTTCATCGACACTTCGCGACGCAGGTCGCCTTCGACGACGAATTTCGCCACTTCGTCGCGCAGACGCTCCATCTCGCCGTCGTCGAGGTCCTTGACCTTCTTCGAATAGGCAACGCTCGCCGCATCGCAGATCTTGCGTGCGCGCGGACGACCGATCCCATAGATTGCCGTCAGACCGATGTCGGTGTGTTGGTGGTTCGGGATGTTGATCCCAGCAATACGTGCCATGCTCGTCCCTCGATATCAAATAGCCGCTGAAACGGCGGTCACCCTTGACGCTGCTTGTGGCGCGGATCCACGCAGATCACGCGTACCACGCCCTTGCGCTTGATGATCTTGCAGTTGCGGCACAGCCGCTTAACCGATGCCAGTACTTTCATGATGTCCTCTGATTACTGTTAATGCTCAGCGTTCGGTACGTCCATTCCTCACCGTGGGCGCCGAAATCACTTGGCACGAAACACGATCCGGGCGCGCGACAGATCGTATGGGGTCAGCTCCACCGTTACCTTGTCGCCCGGAAGGATGCGGATGTAATTCATGCGCATCTTTCCCGAAATATGTCCCAGTACGACGTGCCCATTTTCCAGCTTGACGCGAAATGTCGCGTTCGGAAGATTCTCAAGAATCTCCCCCTGCATCTGGATTACGTCGTCCTTCGCCATGCGATCCTTTGCTCTAAACCAGTCCGCTTAGCGGCCCGGTACTCCGCCTAACCCACCCTTGAAATTTGCCTTTTTCAGCAACGACTCATACTGGTGCGTCATGATGTAAGCCTGAATCTGCGCCATGAAGTCCATCGTCACCACCACGATGATCAGCAGCGATGTCCCACCAAAGTAAAACGGTACGTTCTGCCAGAGCACCAGGAATTCAGGTAACAGACACACCAGCGTGATGTAGATCGAGCCAACCATCGTCAGACGCATCAGGATCTTGTCGATATAGCGCGCGGTCTGGTCGCCAGGACGGATGCCGGGTACAAAGGCACCGCTCTTTTTCAGGTTGTCCGCAGTTTCCTTGCTGTTGAACACCAGCGCGGTATAGAAAAAGCAGAAAAATATGATCGCACTGGCATACAGCATCACGTAGATCGGCTGACCCGGCGAGAGCGTCGCGGCGATGTCCTTGAGCGCATTGGCTACGGTGCCCGATTGACCCTTGCCGATGTAGCTTGCGATGGTCGCCGGGAACAGGATGATCGACGACGCAAAAATCGGCGGAATGACACCCGACATGTTTAGCTTGAGCGGCAGGTGCGAGCTCTGCCCGGCCATGATCTTGTTGCCGACCTGGCGCTTGGCGTAGTTCACGAGGATCTTGCGCTGACCCCGCTCGACGAAGACCACCAACGCGGTTACAGCCACCACCACGGCACAAATGAAGATCGCCACGATCGCCTTCATCGCGCCCGAACTCACCAGTTCGCCCAGATTTCCGATTGCGCGCGGCAGGCCCGAGACTATCCCGGAAAAAATGATGATCGAGATGCCGTTACCGATGCCGCGCTCGGTAATCTGCTCACCGAGCCACATCAGGAACATCGTGCCGGTTACAAGGCACACCATGGTCGTGATCTGGAACATGATCCCGGGGGTCAGCACCAGCAGCGGCTGCGATTCGAGTGCCTTGGCCAGCAAGATTGCCTGTACCGATCCGAGGCCCAGAGTCGCATAACGCGTGTATTGGGTAATCTTGCGGCGTCCGGACTCGCCTTCCTTCTTGATTGCCTCGAGCGGCGGATACACGGTCGAGACCAGCTGCATGATGATCGACGCCGAGATGTAGGGCATGATCCCGAGCGCGAAGATCGTAAAGCGCGACAAGGCACCCCCCGAGAACATGTTGACCATGCCGAGAATGCCGCCCTGCTGCGCCTGGAACATCGCGGTCAGTTGCGCCGGATCGATGCCCGGGACCGGGATATGGGCGCCCACCCGATAGACGACCAGAGCCCCGAGCAGAAAGAACAGGCGACGCTTGAGGTCGCCATACTTTCCGCCCTTTCCGGGTAGGTTTCTGGTGCTAGTTGCCACTTGCTTTTCTCCGCCTGTTTCTCTGTGGTTGCCTGCGCTCAGGCAACGCTGCCGCCGGCGGCTTCAATTGCCGCCTTGGCACCAGCAGTTGCACCGATACCGCGCAAGGAAATCTTGCGCGTCAGGGCACCGCTCAATACGACCTTGGCCGCGCGCTGCAGGTCGGTAACCAGACCGGCCTGGCGCAAAGCCAGCAAATCAACTTCCTCGAGCGGCAGGCGCTCCAGATCCGACAGCCGCACTTCGGCGGTCAGGCGTGCCGTAAGCGACTTGAAACCACGCTTGGGCAAGCGACGCTGTAGCGGCATCTGGCCGCCCTCGAAGCCGACCTTGTGAAAACCGCCCGAACGTGACTTCTGGCCCTTGTGACCGCGACCGGCCGTCTTGCCAAGGCCCGAACCAATGCCGCGACCGACGCGGCGCTTGGCGTGCTTGGCGCCTTGGGCAGGCGAAATGGTATTTAGTTTCATATCGTTCTCCACACAGGTGCGAGCGCGAGCGCTCAGGACACCTTCACCAGGTAAGAAACCTTGTTGATCATGCCGCGCACTGCGTCGGTGTCTTCGAGCACGCGCGAACTGTTCATGCGACGCAGGCCCAGACCACGAACGGTGGCACGATGCGATTCACGCGTGCCGTTGATGCTCTTGATGAGCGTCACGGTCAGCGTCTTCTTCTGGTTGGCAGCTTCTTTGGTCATGATGCTTTCCTTAACCGAGGATGTCCTCGACGGTCTTGCCGCGCTTGGCGGCAATCTCCGACGGGGTGCTCATCTTCTGCAGGCCATTCAACGTGGCGCGAACCATGTTGTAAGGATTGGTAGAGCCCAGGCTCTTGGCGACCACATTGGTCACGCCGATCACTTCGAAAATCGCGCGCATCGGTCCACCGGCGATCACACCGGTACCGTCCTTGGCCGGCGACATCAGCACGGTCGACGCGCCCCACTTGCCGACCACGGTGTGCTGCAGCGTGCCGCGCTTGAGCGACACCTTGAACATTTTGCGACGCGCCTCTTCCATCGCCTTTTGCACAGCAACCGGCACTTCACGCGCCTTGCCCTTGCCCATGCCGATGCGGCCATCGCCATCGCCAACCACGGTCAGCGCTGCGAAGCCGAGAATACGACCACCCTTGACAACCTTGGTGACGCGATTGACCGAGATCATCTTCTCGCGCATCCCGTCGTCGCGCTCGTCACCCATCGGAGTCTTTGCCTGGACTTTAGCCATGTGAATTCCTTTAGAACTTCAGGCCGGCTTCACGCGCGGCTTCAGCCAGCGCCTTGACGCGGCCGTGATAACGGAAACCGGAACGGTCAAAGGCGACCGTGTCGATGCCTGCGCTCTTCGCCTTTTCGGCGACGCGCTTGCCCACCAGGGCCGCGGCACTGCTGTTGCCACCCTTGCCAGTCGCCGTAGCGAGTTGCTGACGCACTTCCGGTTCCAGCGTTGACGCCGAGACCAGCACACGCGTGCCGTCACCCGAAATGATATTGGCGTAGATGTGCAGGTTAGTGCGATGCACGGCGAGTCGCGACACGCCGAGCTCAGCGATCTTTGCTCGGGTCTGGCGGGCGCGCCGCAGGCGCGATTGTTTCTTGTCCATGGCCTAATGCCTCTTAGCGGATCAGTTACTTCTTCTTGGTTTCCTTGATCACCACGACTTCGTCGGAGTAGCGCACACCCTTACCCTTGTACGGCTCGGGTTTGCGGTAAGCACGCACTTCGGCGGCAGTCTGGCCAACCTTCTGGCGATCAGTTCCCTTGATGATGATTTCGGTCTGGGTCGGGGTCTCGCACTTGACGCCGGTGGGCATCTGGTGCACCACAGGATGCGAATAACCGAGCGACAGGTTGAGCTTGTCGCCCTGTGCCTGGGCCCGGTATCCGACGCCGACCAGAGCCAGCTTCTTCTCGAAACCCTTGGTCACACCGGTGACCATGTTGGCGACAAGCGCGCGCATGGTGCCCGACATGGCATTGGCTTCACGGCTTTCATTGGCCGCTTCAAAAGTGATCTGCCCATCCTTGTGGACAACGCGCACCGCAGGATGCTGGCTCTGCGTGAGCGAGCCCAGAGGACCCTTGACGACGATCGCTTCGGCACCGAGGGCAACTTCTGCGCCTTTGGGCAGGGTAATTGGATTCTTGGCTACACGGGACATGATCGACTCCTTAGGCCACGTAGCAGATGACTTCGCCGCCCACGCCCGTGGCGCGCGCCTTGCGATCGGTCATCACACCGTGAGATGTCGAAACGATGGCCACGCCAAGACCGTTGAGCACCGCGGGAATCGCGTCACGACCCTTGTAGATGCGCAGGCCTGGCTTGGAGACGCGCTCCAGGCGCTCGATGACCGGGCGTCCGGCGTAGTACTTCAACTGGATAGTCAGCGTCGCCTTGCCACTCTCGTCGCTTACCGAGAAATTCTCGACGTAGCCCTCATCCTGCAGGACCTTGGCGATGGCAACCTTGACTTTAGATGACGGCATCGACACAGCGGATTTTTCAACCCCTTGTGCATTGCGGATGCGCGTCAGCATGTCGGCGATCGGATCACTCATGCTCATTGCTATATCTCCTGATTCACCGGGTTACCAGCTGGCCTTGGTCAGGCCGGGGATTTCGCCACGCATCGCGGCTTCACGCACCTTGATGCGGCCCAGTCCAAACTTGCGGTAGGTACCCCGAGGACGGCCCGTAATCGCGCAGCGATTACGCTGGCGCGTCGGGTTCGCGTTGCGCGGCAGCTGCTGCAATTGCAGCCGCGCCTCGTAACGCTCTTCTTCAGACTTGCTCTGATCGTTGATCAGAGCTTGCAGTGCGAGCCGCTTGGGCGTGTATTTCTTGACCAGGGCGGCACGCTTTTTCTCACGGTTGATCAGGGACAGTTTAGCCACGATAACCTCAATTCTTGAACGGGAACTTGAATGCGGCGAGAAGTGCCTTGCACTCTTCGTCGTTCTTGGCGGTAGTCGTGATGCTGACGTTCAGCCCACGCAACGCATCAATCTTGTCGTACTCGATTTCCGGGAAAATGATCTGTTCCTTGACGCCGACGTTGTAATTGCCGCGACCATCAAAGGCACGCCCCGAAATACCGCGGAAGTCACGCACACGCGGCAGTGCGACCGTCACAAAGCGGTCGAGAAACTCATACATGCGCGAGCCGCGCAGGGTCACCATGCAACCGATCGGGTAGCCCTGGCGAATCTTGAAACCGGCGATCGCCTTGCGCGCCTTGGTGACCACCGGCTTTTGCCCGGCGATCTTGGTCAGATCGCCCACGGCGTGCTCGATGATCTTCTTGTCCGCGACGGCTTCCGAGAGACCCATGTTCAGGGTGATCTTGGTGATGCGCGGCACTTGCATTACCGACTTGTAGCCGAATTTCTTCGTCAGATCGGGAACGATCTTTTCCTTGTATAGCTGCTGCAAACGGGCCATGGTCATATCCTCTATTTCTACTTGGCCGAAACCAGTTCACCGTTCGACTTGAAGACACGCACCTTGGTGCCGTCTGCCTGGACCTTGAAGCCGACGCGATCCGCCTTGCCGCTGGCAGCGTTATAGAGCGCGACATTCGAGATCTGGATCGGCATGGTCTTGTCCACGATGCCGCCCTGAACGTTCTTCATCGGATTGGGCTTGGCGTGCTTCTTGACCACATTCACGCCTTCAACCAGCACGTGCAGATCGTCGACACGACGCAACACGGTGCCGCGCTTGCCTTTGTCCTTGCCTGCAATGACGACGATTTCGTCGCCCTTAATGATCTTGTTCATCCCTGGCCTCACAGAACTTCGGGGGCGAGCGACACGATCTTCATGAAGCGCTCGGTACGCAGTTCGCGCGTGACCGGCCCGAAGATGCGGGTGCCAATCGGCTCCAGCTTGTTGTTGAGCAGCACCGCGGTATTGCCGTCGAATTTGATCAACGAACCATCGCCGCGACGCACACCTTTTGCCGTACGCACGACGACTGCGTTGAAAATTTCACCCTTCTTGACGCGTCCACGCGGTGTGGCTTCCTTCACCGTTACCTTGATGATGTCGCCAATGGTCGCGTAACGACGCTTCGAGCCACCCAGCACCTTGATGCACATAACTTCGCGCGCACCGGTGTTGTCGGCCACTTCCAGCCGAGATTCCGTCTGAATCATGATTTTCTTCCCAACTTAATCCGCAGTGCGCTCCAGAGCGCGAGGCGGGTCAGTTTTGGTCCCGTAAAGGGTTGAATCGAACGCCAGGCCCGCGACTTGCCGGGCGGCGGTACACACTCACCAGAAATTTTGAGGTGAGCCAGTGAGTATAGCAAGGCGGTCAGCCGCTTGCAAGCGAAGATTGAGAGTTTCTCGCTGACGAGACGGCTTGGGAGCTCGCAAGCACCAGCTGCGGCCGGACCCGGTTGGGCGCGTGTGCCAGCGGCGCGGCTTCTACCCCCACCCGGCGCGCACCGCAGGCGAGGTAAAAGGCCTCGGCATTCGGGTCGGCGTCGATCTCGACCTGGGACGCGCCGAGTAGGCGCGCCCGCTCGAGGGCGTGCGCCAGAAGCGCGCGGCCGATGCCGCGGCGTGCCCGTTGCGGCTCGACCCAGAGGTGCTCGAGCGCTGCAGACTGGCTGCTAGGACGCAAGAGATAGAAGCCAAGGATTGCGCCATCCTGCTCGCACACGGCGATGGTGCCGGCAGCTATGTCGTCGCTTTCCACACGCAAGTCGCTCTGCCAGGCCGCCAGCTCCGTGCTCGAGTAGCCCCAGTAGGCCTTGGAGCGCATAGCAAGTTCTGACAAATCCGCTTCCTCGCCGGGCTTAGCGCTGCGAAACCGCAAGTCCTCACCCACGCGAGCCTCCTGTCATCCAATGAGTAGACAATCCTAACCCCGGCTAGCGGTTCCCAACGCCGGGGCAGCAGCTGCGGCTGGTATGCTCTTTTGCTGCAGCGCAAACCGGCCTGACCCCGCCATGGATTTCTATACCGCAGTCTTTCTGAGTGCCTTAGGCGAGTCGCCATTTGCCCTGGCGCTGGCGGCAGGCATTTTCTTCTGGTTCTTCGCGGCCGGCCAGCACCGGCGTGCGCGACTATTTGCGCTGGCCCTGGGCCTTGCTGTCATCGTGGTCTCGACCAACAAGGCTCTCTACGTCGTCTCGCACCGTCGTCTCGCGCTCGAGGCTTATCGCGCCGCTTCGGGTCATGCGATGCTGGCCGCGGCAATTTTTCCGGTCCTGGCACGCTGCCTGTCCGTCGGGATGACGCGCACCTGGTGTCGAGTCATGGTGGGCCTCGGTGGCCTGCTTGCTCTCCTGATCGGTATCTCGCGATTGCGACTGAGTGCTCACACTCCCGCTGAAGTCGTCGTTGGGCTCGCCATCGGCGCGATCGTTTCGATCCTGGTGATGCGCGAGCGCGAGTCGTGGCCGGCCGGCCAAACGCGCAGTCGCCTCGTGGCCGCGCTCTTGCCATCCTTGCTGCTATTTGGGGTGAGCTTTGATTTCAGCACCGAATTCGCAATGCTCGTCGTTCACGTGATCACGATTCACTAGGTACGCGCCAAAAAGCACAAGGCCCGATTCGCTCGTGCCACACGGCACGGGCGCAATCGGGCCCAGAAGGCTTTGCTGCCGGAGAACTAGATGATGCGCGCGGCCTCGACGAGCTTGACCACCGTCCACGCCTTGGTGCGCGAAATCGGACGCGTCTCGGCGATCTCGACGGTATCGCCTTCCTTGTACTGGTTGGTTTCATCGTGCGCGTGGTACTTCTTCGAACGCACCATGAACTTGCCGTAGAGCGGATGCTGCACCTTGCGCTCAACCAGCACGGTCACCGTCTTGTTCATCTTGTTGCTGACGACCTTGCCGACCAGCGTGCGTGTCAGCGCGGCGTCCTTGGCTTCAGTGACTTCGTTCATTTGGTTTTGGCCTTTTCGTTCATGACGGTGCGCACGCGCGCGATATCGCGGCGCACCTTCTTCAGCTGACTGGTGTTGTTCAGTTGCTGGGTAGCGATTTGCATGCGCAGTCCAAATTGCGCCTTGAGCAGCTCGCCAAGTTCCTTGGCGAGCGCCTCGTCGTTCTGGCCGCGGATTTCCGATGCCTTCATTCTGTTCTCCCGATTAAGCGCCAACCTGGCGGATCACGAAGGTCGTGCGAATCGGCAGCTTGGCCGCAGCCAGGCGGAACGCCTCGCGCGCAATCACCTCTTCAACACCGTCCATCTCGTAGAGCACCTTGCCTGGCTGAATTTCAGCAACGTAATACTCCGGATTGCCCTTGCCGTTACCCATGCGAACTTCAGCGGGCTTTTGCGAGATCGGCTTGTCCGGGAAAATGCGGATCCAGATGCGACCACCACGCTTGATGTGGCGCGACATGGCGCGACGGGCGGCTTCGATCTGGCGCGCCGTCAGGCGACCGCGACCGGTGGCCTTTAAGCCGAACTCTCCAAACGAGACCGCGGTACCGCGCGTAGCGATACCCTTGTTGCGGCCCTTCTGTTCCTTGCGATACTTTCTGCGTGCCGGTTGCAGCATGGCTATTCTCCTGCCTTGGGCTCAGTCGGACCCTTGCCAGCGGCCGGTGCCGCCGGGGTAGCAGCCGCCTTGCGCACGCGCTTGACGACCGGCGGCTTGGGAGCCTCGACTGCCGGTGCGGCCGCAACGGCCTCACCTTCGACTGCCTTCTTGGCGCGCGGCGTGCGGGTCCCGGTCGGGGACTTGCGCGCCGGACGGCGTTCCTGCTTTTCGACTTCCGGGGCCGGTGCTGCCGGAGCCTCGTTGGCCGCCAGACGATCACCCTTGTAAACCCAGCACTTGATTCCGATGATGCCGTAGGTCGTGACAGCTTCCGAGAAACCGTAATCGATGTCGGCACGCAGGGTATGGAGCGGCACACGACCTTCGCGGTACCACTCGGTGCGAGCGATTTCAATGCCGTTCAGGCGTCCCGACGACATCAGCTTGATGCCCTGGGCACCCAGGCGCATGGCGTTCTGCATGGCGCGCTTCATCGCGCGGCGGAACATGATGCGCTTTTCGAGTTGCTGGGCGATCGAATCGGCGATCAGCTGCGCGTCAATCTCGGGTTTGCGAATTTCCTCGATATTGACGTGCACCGGCACGCCCATGCGCTTTTGCAGCTCGACCTTCAGGGATTCGATGTCCTCGCCCTTCTTGCCGATCACGACGCCAGGACGTGAGCTGTAAATGGTGATGCGGGCATTCTTGGCGGGACGCTCGATCACGACGCGGCCGACCGAGGCGCTCTTGAGACGCTTTTTCAGGTACTCACGCACCTTCAGGTCCTCGTTGAGCATGGTCGCGAAGTTGTTATTGCCCGCGTACCACTTCGATCCCCAATTGCGAGTCACCGCTAGGCGGAACCCGGTCGGGTGGATTTTCTGACCCATCGTGACTCCTTAGTTGCCGACCGTCACAGCGATGTGACAGGTCTGCTTTTCAATCTTGTTGCCGCGGCCCTTGGCGCGCGCGGTAAAACGCTTGAGCGAGGCACCCTTGTCGACCGTGATCGAGGTGACCTTCAGTTCATCGATATCCGCGCCGTCGTTGTGCTCGGCATTGGCGATCGCCGACTCAAGCACCTTCTTGATGATCGTCGCGCCCTTCTTGGGGCTGAAGGTCAGAATGTTCAGGGCGGCGTCTACCTTCTTGCCGCGGATCTGATCCGCAACGAGACGGCCTTTTTGCGCCGAGATCCGGACGCCACGCAGTTTGGCTGAGGTTTCCATGAATCTTCCTTATTTGGCCTTGGCCTTCTTGTCGGCCGCATGACCCTTGAACGTGCGGGTCAGCGCAAACTCGCCGAGCTTGTGACCGACCATGTTCTCCGAGATGTACACGGGAACGTGCTGTTTGCCGTTGTGAACCGCGATGGTCAGGCCGACGAAATCCGGCATGACGGTCGAACGACGCGACCAGGTCTTGATCGGCCGCTTGTCGCCCGAAGCCTTGGTAGCGTCGACCTTCTTGACCAGGTGGGCGTCGACGAACGGACCCTTTTTGATGGAACGTGTCATGTCCTATTCCCTTATTTCTGGTAGCGACGCTGGACGATCATGCTCGTAGTCCGCTTGTTGCGGCGCGTACGATAGCCCTTGGTCTTGGTTCCCCACGGACTGACCGGATCGCGTCCTGCCGCAGTCTTGCCCTCGCCACCACCGTGCGGGTGATCGATCGGATTCATTGCAACGCCGCGTACTGTCGGGCGCACGCCGCGCCAGCGCATCGCGCCGGCCTTGCCGATCTGGCGCAGGCTGTGTTCTTCGTTGCCCACTTCACCGATCGTCGCGCGGCACTCGATGTGCACCTTGCGGATTTCGCCCGAACGCAGACGCAACTGCGCGTAGCTGCCTTCACGCGCGAGCAGCATCACCGAAGCGCCGGCCGAACGTGCCAACTGGGCACCCTTACCAGGAAGCATCTCGATGCAGTGGATGGTCGTGCCAACCGGAATATTGCGGATCGGCAGGGAATTGCCCGGCTTGATCGGCGCTTCCGAGCCCGACAACAGAGTGGTACCCACGGCAACGCCCTTGGGCGCGATGATGTAGCGACGCTCGCCATCGATGTAGCACAAGAGAGCAATATTGGCCGAGCGGTTCGGATCGTATTCCAGACGCTCGACCTTGGCCGGCACACCGTCCTTGGTGCGCTTGAAATCGATCAGGCGGTAGTGCTGCTTGTGGCCACCGCCAATGTGACGCGTCGTGATGCGCCCGTTGTTGTTTCGACCAGCGGTCTTCGACTTCTTCTCGATGAGCGCGTCGACCGGACGACCCTTGTGCAGGTTCGGATTGACAACCTTGACTACCGCACGGCGGCCGGGCGAGGTCGGTTTGACTTTTACGAGTGCCATGATTACTTGGCCTCCGCTTGGAAGTTGATTTCCTGGCCGGGCTTGAGGTTCACGAAGGCCTTCTTGACGTGATTACGGCGCCCGATGGTCCGGCCAAAGCGCTTGACCTTGCCCTTGACGTTGAGCATCTGTACCGAATCGACTTCGACCTTGAAGAGCAATTCCACAGCAGCCTTGACTTCCGGCTTGGTGGCATCGCCAACCACGCGGAAAATGACCTGCTCGTGCTTTTCAGCGACGAAGGTGGCCTTTTCGGAAACGATCGGAGCCAGCAGCACCTGATAGAGACGCTCGGCAGCGTATTTCTTGACTTGAGTGGTTCTCATGCCAGCATCTCCTCGATCTTGGCGATCGCGGAACGGGTCAGGATGACGTTTTCGTAGGCGACCAGCGATACCGGGTTGGCCTGGTGCGGTTCAACCACCAGCACACCCTGCAGGTTACGCGCGGCCAGCATCAGGTTCTCGTCGACGCCGTCGCTGATCAACAGAACCGATGAATTCAGGCCCATGTTCTTCAGCTTGTCGGCCAAGAGCTTGGTCTTGGGCGCGGCAACGGTAAAGCTCTCGATCACCGAGAGGCGGCCTTCGCGGGCCAGCTGCGAGAGGATCGAGCAGACGCCTGCGCGATACATCTTCTTGTTGACCTTGTGTGCGAAGTTCTCTTCGGGCGAATTCGGGAAAATCCGGCCACCACCACGCCACAGCGGCGAAGACGTCATACCGGCACGAGCACGGCCCGTACCCTTCTGGCGCCACGGCTTCTTGGTGCTGTGATGCACTTCGGCACGGCCCTTTTGCGCACGATTGGCACTGCGCGCATTGGCCTGGTAGGCGATCACGACCTGGTGGATCAGCGCTTCGTTGTAGTCGCGACCGAACACCGTGTCAGGGGCCGAGATATTGGCCGACGCCTGACCCTGCTCATTCAATAGCTTCAGTTCCATGCTCAGGCTCCCTTCTTGGCCGGAGCCTTGACTGCCGGACGCACGACGATCTTGCCGTTCTTGGCGCCGGGCACAGCCCCCTTGACGAGGAGCAGACCGCGCGCCGCATCGACCCGTGCGACTTCAAGATTCTGGGCGGTACGGGTGACGTCACCGAGGTGGCCGGTCATGCGCTTGCCGGGGAACACGCGACCCGGATCCTGCGCCATGCCGATCGAGCCCGGCACATTGTGCGAGCGCGAATTACCGTGCGATGCACGATTGGACGAAAAATGGTGACGCTTGATTACGCCGGCGTAGCCCTTACCGATCGAGACACCCTGCACATCGACCTTCTGGCCGACGGCAAACAGCGATTCGACGGCAACGACAGCTCCGGTGGTGAACTTGCCCACATCACCGGCTTCGAGGCGGAATTCCTTCAATACCGTGCCGGCCTCGACGCCAGCCTTGGCGAGGTGTCCCGCAGCGGGTTTGGTGACACGGGAGGCGCGACGCGATCCGAAAGTGACCTGCACCGAGGCGTAGCCGTCGGTTTCGGGCGTCTTGATCTGCGTCACGCGGTTGTTCGACACGTCCAGCACGGTGACAGGAACTGAATCCCCATCGTCCGTGAAAATGCGCGTCATCCCAACCTTGCGACCAACAAGGCCTAGACTCATTTTCTGCTCCATTCCCGACTTCGATTGGCCGGGGCTGATTAAGGCTGCGCACGAGGCGCCGCCCAGATTTTGTGCAAACTGCTGCGAAACAACTAGAGCGCGTTACCGGGGCAAATCCCCGAGACGATCGCGCAAAAGTCCAAGATTGTACAACTTAACTACAAGCTATTCAAGCACTTATTGCAGCTTGATTTCCACGTCCACGCCGGCCGGCAGGTCCAGCTTCATCAGCGCGTCGACCGTCTTGTCGGTCGGATCGACGATGTCCATGAGGCGTTGATGGGTGCGGATCTCGAACTGATCGCGCGAAGTCTTGTTGACGTGAGGCGAACGCAGCACGTCAAAGCGCTGGATACGGGTCGGCAGCGGTACCGGACCACGCACGACGGCGCCGGTACGCTTGGCGGTATCGACGATCTCGAGCGCCGACTGGTCGATGAGCCGATAGTCGAAGGCCTTCAGGCGGATGCGGATTTTCTGGCTTTGCATGTCTATCTCCAAAGAACGAGGTGGCGCGCGGCGAAGTCGCCCGCGCCACCGTTAAGTACAACTAGGCAAGGATCTTAGCCACGACACCGGCGCCGACGGTACGACCGCCTTCGCGGATCGCGAAGCGCAGGCCTTCTTCCATGGCGATCGGCTGGATCAGCTTGACGGTGATCTGCACGTTGTCACCAGGCATCACCATCTC
>CAJCHO010000065.1 GCA_903970145.1 Mycobacteriaceae bacterium
TTCTTTTCGAGCAGCTTGACGCGCTCGCTCGCTTCCTTCAGGGCGCGCTCGCGCACCGCGGCATCTTCAGCGGCTTGTTTGCTTGCCGCAGCAGAGGCCGCGCTCGCAGCCGCGCTGGAGCTGCCGTTCGGATTAGTGGTGGCAGCTGTAGACGGAGTCGCCCGCGACAGCTTCAACTGATCGGGGGTGGTCGCTGCGTGGCTACTTTGATCAGCGACAGGTGCTGTGACTTTGCCTGCGGCCGATTGTGAGGATTGGGCAGCAGACGGGCTTGCAGCTGCTGGTGCTGCGCTGGTGGCAAGGTGACCGCGATACGAGGAGTAATCAGCAGCCTGGGCCATCACCGCATGATGCGCGTCGCTGGCATCGGTGCTGGTGGCAGCGGCCGTGTCGGGTAGAGCGAGCGTGGCACCGGAGCGCAGGCGGTTGATATTGCCGCCGGTAAACGCGTCCGGGTTGGCTTTTTGAATGGCGATCAGCATCTGGTCGAGCGTTGCGCCAGCTGCCATATGCGAGCGGGCGATCTGCGCCAACGTGTCGCCCTGTTTCACCTGATAGTTGCCGCCCGCATTCGAACTGCTAGAAGAAGACGCAGCGCGCGGGCTGGGTGCAGCAGAGCTGACAGGCGCAGTAGGCGCTGGGGCGACATCCGGGGGGCGGCGTGTCGCGGTGGTGGGCGGGCTGACCGGCACAGCGGCCGGTGCAGGACGGGCCATCGCGGGCGGATCAAGCAGGAAGGTATATTCGCGCACCAGCCGCCCTGAACTCCAGTCCAGTTCAAGCAGCAAGTCAAGATAAGGCTCGTTGATCGGCGCAATCGAAGAAATCACAACGACGGCCTGCCCGCTTGGGCGGCGCTCGATATTAAAGCGCAAGGCCGTCAAGGCGCTGGTGTAGTCCAGGTTCGCCTGGGTGAAGGCGTCGGCCGGCGCCATGCGTGCCGACAGGGAAGCAAGTTCTTCCTTGCTGGCGGCATTGATTTCAATTTCCGCGTGCAAGGGCTGACCGAGACCGGAGGTCACCGTCAGGCGTCCCAATCCTGCGGCACCTGCAAGCATCGGCGCAGAAAGGAACAACGAAGCGATTAAAGCAGCTATACGTCGCGGTGCGACGGCTGCAGGTAGGCGTGGAATGGGTGCGAGCGCACGCCGTTTCGCCACGCATTGCGACGGGTGTTGAAGATCAGGCGCTGGCACACTCCACCCCTTGTTGTGTTTTCTGAGTTGCTAGTTTTAACATAACATCATGGACTTAGGCTTGTAAGCTTACGCAGCTTCGCAAGTTGCCGTCTATCTCCGTGTCAGAATTCACAGAGAAACGTTGCGGAGCGGCAACGTTTCGATTCAGCCTAGCCCTCGAGCACGCGCCTTAGCATGCGTCGCAACGGCTCAGCTGCGCCCCAAAGCAATTGATCTCCCACAGTGAAGGCGCCCAGATACTCGGGCCCCATGGCAAGCTTTCTGACCCTGCCAATCGGGATATCCATGGTCCCCGTGACGGCCGCTGGAGTCAACCCGGCCACCGTCGGTCCGACCTGATTGCCGATCAGACGCGTCCAGGGTGTACTGCCGGCAATCATCTCTACGAGCTCATCGAGCGGCACATCGCGGCGCAGCTTGATGGTCAGATTCTGAGAGTGGCAGCGCATCGCGCCGATGCGCACGCAAGTCGAGTCGATCGGCACTGCGCCCGGTTGGGAGGCTGCGCCGCGACCGAGAATCTTGTTGGTCTCAGCACCGCCCTTCCACTCCTCCCGGCTGGTGCCATTGCCCAGATCCGCATCAATCCACGGAATCAGGTTACCTGCGAGGGGCACGCCAAACTGTGCGACTTCCTCACCCGTCATGGCGTGCTGCCTTTCCAGAACGAGACGATCGATATCCAGGATCGCCGAGGCTGGATCGGCCAGCTGCGATGCCACCGCGCTATGGATCGAGCCAAACTGATGCAACAACTCTCGCATGTGCTGCGCGCCGCCACCTGATGCGGCCTGATAGGTCGCGCACGACAGCCACTCGATCAGGTCGTGCTGAAACAGGCCGCCGATCGCCATCAGCATGCAACTGACGGTGCAATTGCCGCCGATGAAATTGCGTATGCCGCGCCCGAGCGCCGCCTCGATGAGGGGGCCATTGACAGGGTCGAGAATGATCACCGCGTCCTCTTGCATCCTTAGGGTCTTGGCCGCGTCGATCCAGTAACCGGTCCAGCCCGAAGAACGCAGGCGCGCGTACACTGCCGTGGTGTAGTCGCCGCCCTGCGCAGTGACAATCACGTCTTGCTTTGCCAGCGCTGCCAAATCATAGGCGTCAAGCAGTTTGGGCTCGACCGATTGCGAAGGCGCAGCGCGACCCGCCCCCGAGGTGCTAAAAAAAGTGGCCTCACAAAGCTCGAAATCGCCCTCGTTTTGCATGCGATTGACCAGAACCGAGCCGACCATCCCACGCCATCCCACCAACCCTACACGTTGCATGACAGCCTCTAAAAACGAAATTAAATTTAGCGCTGACTGAGCGCTTGCAGGACAGCCTCGCCCATCGCTTCGGTGCCGACCGACACCCCCTTGGTGCCCACAATATCCGCGGTACGCCTGCCGTCGGCCAGAACACGCTGGACCGCATGTTCGATGCGCGCGGCTTGCGTTTCTCGTTTGAGCGAGTAGCGTAGAAGAAGCGCTGCCGACAAAATGGTGGCCAGCGGATTGGCGATGCCCTGGCCCGCGATATCCGGGGCCGAGCCGTGCGACGGCTCATAAAGGCCTTGGCCGCGCTCATTGAGCGACGCCGACGGCAGCATGCCGATCGAGCCGGTCAGCATCGCCGCCTCATCAGAGAGGATGTCGCCAAACAGATTGCCCGTGACGATCACGTCAAAGCTCTTGGGCGCGCGCACCAACTGCATCGCAGCGTTATCCACGTACATGTGGTCAAGCTTGATATCGGGATACTGCTGATGCACGCGGTTCACGACGTCGCGCCACAGTTGCGAGGTCTCAAGCACATTGGCCTTGTCGACGCTTGTGACACGCTGCGAGCGCGCCTTGGCGGCGCGAAACGCGATGTGGGCAATGCGCTCGATCTCAGGCTCGGTGTAGCGCATGGTGTCAAACGCCTCTGACGCTCCGGCAAACGCACCATCAGGTGAGGCACGGCGGCCACGCGGCGTGCCGAAATAAATATCCCCGGTCAGTTCGCGAATAATCAGAAGATCCAGACCCGCCACAATCTCGGTTTTTAGACTCGAGGCCTCGGCTAGTTCCGGATACAGAATCGCCGGTCGCAAATTGGCGAACAGACCCAGCGCGCGGCGCAGTCCCAAAATTGCCTGTTCGGGGCGCAAAGCGCGCTCCAGAGCGTCATACTTCCAGTCACCAACGGCGCCAAACAGCACCGCATCGCTGGATTGCGCCAGCGCGAGCGTGGCCGCTGGCAGAGGATGACCGTAGGCTTCGTAGGCTGCGCCACCGACTGGCGCGAACCCCAGCTCGAGGTCGGGCGCGACCGTCTTTAATACTTCGACTGCTACTGCCGTGATTTCAGGACCGATGCCATCGCCCGGCAGAACTGCGACCTTCATGGGTGGTCACCCGCGACGATCGACTTGGCAAGCCAGGGCTGAACCAAAAGTCGCTCGGCCTCGAACTGCCGGATTTCATCGGCGTGGGTTAAGGTCAGGCCAATTTCGTCCAGGCCTTCAGTCAGGCAGTGCTTGCGAAAAGCCTCGATCTCAAAACTGATCGCGCGCTGATCCGGCGTGGTGAGGGTCTGGTTCGGCAGATCGATGGTCAAAGCGTAACCTGGAAAGGCCGTGACGGCGTCAAATAGCCGACTTTCCTCGAACTCGCTAATGACAATCGGCAAAAGCCCGATTTTGAAGCAGTTGTTATAGAAAATATCGGCAAACGACGACGCAATCACGGCCCGAAAACCGAATTGTTGCAAGGCCCATGGCGCGTGTTCGCGCGACGAGCCGCAGCCGAAGTTGCGCCGTGCCAGAAGAATCGATGCGCCGATAAAGCGCGGCTGATTCAACACAAAATCAGGATTGGGTCGACGCGTGTGCAGATCCATGCCCGGCTCGCCATGATCCAAAAAGCGCCATTCGTCAAACAGATGCGGGCCAAAGCCTGTGCGCTTGATCGATTTGAGGAACTGCTTGGGGATGATCGCATCGGTATCGACGTTCGGCCGGTCGAGCGGCGCGACCAAGCCCTGATGCGTGAGGAACGCTTGCATGAAATTCTCCTTGGATCTGGTCTGGCGCCTAGTGCAAACGCCGGATGTCGACGAAATGCCCTTCAATCCCGGCAGCAGCAGCCATTGCTGGGCTCACCAGGTGGGTTCTGCCCCCTTGGCCTTGGCGCCCCTCGAAATTGCGATTCGACGTCGAGGCGCAGCGCTCGCCAGGCTCGAGCCGATCCGCGTTCATCGCCAGACACATCGAGCAGCCCGGGTCGCGCCATTCGAAGCCGGCGCCGACGAAGATCTTGTCGAGCCCTTCGGCCTCGGCCTGCGCCTTCACGACGCCCGAGCCCGGCACGACCATCGCGACCTTGACGTTCTTGGCGATGCGCCGGTTGAGGCGCTTGATGACGGCCGCGGCATCGCGCAGGTCCTCGATGCGACCGTTGGTGCACGAGCCGATGAAGACCTTGTCGATGGAGATCTCGTCGATCCGCGTATCGGGAACGAGGCCCATGTACGTCAGCGCCCGCTCGATGCCGTCGCGCTTCTGCGCGTCGCGCTCGCGTTCCGGGTCCGGCACGCGGCCGTCGATGGTGGTGACCATCTCGGGCGACGTGCCCCACGTGACCTGCGGCTTGATGGTCGATGCGTCGACGTCGACGATGCGATCGAACGTGGCGCCCGGATCCGAATGCAGCGTCGACCATTCGAGCACGGCCGCGTCCCACAGCGATCCGACGGGCGCGTACGGCCGACCCTTGATGTACGCGAGCGTGGTCTCGTCGCACGCGATCATTCCCGACCGCGCGCCGGCCTCGATGGCCATGTTGCAGACGGTCATGCGACCTTCCATCGACAGCGCGCGGATGGCGCTGCCGGCGAACTCGATCGCGTGACCCGTGCCGCCGGCCGTGCCGATGCGGCCGATCACGGCGAGCACGAGGTCCTTCGCGGTGCAGCCGCGCGGAAGGCGTCCTTCGACGTTAACCCGCATGTTCTTCGACTTCTTGGTGACCAGCGTCTGCGTGGCGAGCACGTGCTCGACCTCGGACGTACCGATGCCGAACGCCAATGCCGCGAACGCGCCATGCGTGCTGGTGTGCGAATCGCCGCAGACCACCGTCATGCCCGGCAGCGTCGCACCCTGCTCCGGCCCGATGATGTGGACGATGCCCTGCCGCGGGTCGCCCATGTTGAAGTACGTGAGGCCGTACTTCTTCGCGTTGGCGTCGAGCGTCTCGACCTGCAGCCGCGAGATCGGATCGTGGATGCCCTCGGCGCGATGGGTGGTCGGCACGTTGTGGTCGGCCACCGCCAGATTGGCGCTGTTGCGCCACGGCTGACGATCCGCGAGACGCAGGCCTTCGAAAGCCTGCGGACTCGTCACCTCGTGCAGCAGATGCCGATCGATGTAGAGGATCGCGGTGCCGTCGTCCTCGCTGTGGACGACGTGTCGGTCCCAGAGCTTGTCGTAGAGCGTTCTAGCGAGGATGTTGCTCATGGGAGTCTGCAAGAAAATCGCGGTTCGGGCGGTCGAAAATTATGCCACAGCGCCCCTGCGTGTCGGGTCGTCGGCAGTCGGGGCTGACCGCGAGGCGGCTACGGCTACTTCCCCGGATGCAGCGTCAGCTTCTGCACGCGCCAGTTGAGCAGCTC
>CAJCHO010000066.1 GCA_903970145.1 Mycobacteriaceae bacterium
GGGAATTTGCCGCGGCGGGCTACGCAGGCCCCGTCGAGGTCCGCACCGGGCATAACTATCTTGTCGGATGCAATGAGAATACCGGGAACTGTGGCAAGCATGCCATCGCATTCGCATCGGGCGCTTGCGATGTGCTTGCCGGCCGCGCCGACAATTTCACACTTAAGTACTCCTTCCAGGCACGGGCTTCGCAGCGCTGGCTTGAAGCCAGGATTGCCAGACTGCCAGGAGACCACCGGCAATTTGTAATTACACATCGCGAGATCGGCGAGCCTCATCGAAGCGATCAAGAATTGCAACGCGCTCGATCGCTACTGAGCGTTACCGAGGATGCCATCGTAATTGTGGATCCCGTTACTCTGACGATAGTGGATGGCAATGATGCTGCCACTAACATGTTGGGCTACGAGGGTTCCAAATTGTCGGATGTCGCACTGGACTCGCTCTTCGCCGCCGATGGTTCCGATGGCACACCGGGTTACGCATCGCTGCTGACGGCCTTGCCGAACGCCACGCCCAGCGAGGCCGTACTACGGCGCGCAGACGGGTCGCGCGTAGCCACCGAAGTCCGGCCGCGTGATGTCATGCTGGGAGATCGATCACTGGTAGCCTTGCTTATCCGAGATATCGGTGGTCGGCGTCGCGTGGAAGCACTGCTGAGGCGCCAGGCGCTGCAGCACCATTTGCTGGCACAGTTTGGTCAACTGGCGCTGGAAAATCCCCCACTTGATGTTCTCGCATTGCGCGCTACCGATATCTTGCGCAGTGGACTCGATGTAGAACTGTGTCGAATTCTGATGGCTGACGCCGAACAACAGCACCTGACACAAATTGCGGGCGCGGGCTGGGACGAATCCTCGATCCAGCAGACTGCTGCACAGGACGCGAGTGCACCGTCGGCTCACCTGGTGAGTGGCAGCCGGGAAGCGGTCATTGTACAAGACCTTCGATCAGGATCCCGATATCAGGCCACGCCCATCTTGTCTGCCCATGAGGTGCGATCCGCCGTTGAGGTACTGATTTGCGGCAAAGAGGGCTTGTACGGGTTGATTGGCGCCTATGCGAGGGACCCCGGCTGCTTTGATACCGACAGTGCCAACTTTCTGCACAGCATTGCAAATACACTCGCCGCCGCTATCGATCGCGGACGCGGCGAGGTACAGCTGACCCGCTTGGCGCAGTTCGATTCGCTTACCGGCCTGCCCAACCGCAGTCTCTATCTGGACAGGCTTGCTCAGACACTTGTGGAATCTGAGCGTGACAGGCGTCCGGTGGCTGTATTGTTTGTGGACATCGACCACTTCAAGTACGTCAACGATACTCTGGGTCACGCGGTCGGGGACCAGCTCCTGGTTCAGATCGCAGATCGGCTCAAGGCCGAGATCCGCCCGGGAGACACCGTTGGCCGACTGGGCGGTGACGAATTTACTGTCACGCTCGCGCATTTGGGGCATGACGATGATGCGGGCGCGGTGGCGAAGCGAATGGTGACGTCGCTCGGGGCACCGTACCGGCTGGGTGAGCATGTCGTGCATGTGTCGGCCAGCATCGGCGTGAGCCTCTACCCCAACGACGGCGGGGACGCGAGCACACTACTCAAGTGTGCCGACACGGCAATGTATCGTGCCAAGGAATCAGGCCGAAGCACGTACCGTTTTTATCTTCCCAAGATGAATGAGCGCGCCGTCGCCCGCATGAAGTTGGAGGGTCAGTTGCGCGGGGCCCTGCAACGCGGCGAGTATCAAGTGCACTATCAACCGCGCGTGAGCGTGGCCACCGGGGGAATTAACGGGCTCGAAGCGCTCTTGCATTGGCGCCCTGCCGAGCATCACTCGCTGATGACGCCCGATGAGTTTCTGCCCGTGCTGGAAGAGACCGGTCTGATCATTCCGGTTGGAGAGTGGGTCGTGGCTACGGTCTGCGAACAGATCGGTCGATGGCGTAAAGAAGGTTTCAGGCCGCTTCCGGTCGCCCTTAACCTGTCAGCGCGCCAGTTTCGCTACATCGACATCGACGGGGTCATTGGCGCGATACTGGCCTCGACCGGGACGGATCCGCAGCTGCTCGAGGTCGAGTTGAAGGAGTACAGCTTGATGAGGGACTCCGATGCGGCTATTCAGTCGCTTCACGCACTGAAGCAGCGCGGCATCAGGGTAGCCGTGGATAACTTTGGTACGGGTCTTTCGAGCCTCATGTACCTCAAGCGATTTCCGCTCGATTATCTAAAGATTGACCGCAGCTTTATCCACGACATCAGCACCAACCCGGAAAGTGCCCAAATCGCGATCGCGATTATCAATCTCGCGCATAGTTTGAGGTTGAGGGTAGTCGCCGTGGGCGTCGAAACGCGTGCCCAGCTCGATTTTCTGCGGGCGAATGGGTGCGACGACATGCAGGGGGACTATTACTGCAAGGCGCAGCCCGCAGACCAGCTTGTCGAAGCGCTCCGAAGCGAGCGGCGGTTGCTGTTTGCCGATGCCATCGAACTCGCGTCCGGGGCTTGATCGGCGCCTGATCGTTTAGTCCCCGGATAC
>CAJCHO010000067.1 GCA_903970145.1 Mycobacteriaceae bacterium
CATTTCCGCCAGGAACACTTCCCGCCGCGTCTTCTTCCGCTTGCCGGCGTGTTCCGCATCCGAAAAACTGATCTGTTTCATCGCCCCTCCCGTGCCTCCATTATTAACGCTCAACCGACACTCCGGTGGACTTGTTCAGACAATCCTTAGTGGGGCTTCGCGCTTGAAGTCGTATTCTCGCTTCGCGTGCACCTTTTGCCTCCTGGTGGGTCTGGCGCAGATTGGCTGTGCGGGGGAAGCGAGCGCTGCAGACTCGAATTCCGGTGGGGCTGTGGACCAGTCGGTCAAAGGATCTGACGGCAGCCGCCAGTTTTTAGCGCATCAACAGCTGCTCCTGGATTCGGCCCTGGATCATTTGCGCCCTGCGGTCTCTGGAAAGTTGAACCTGTATTTTGTGGGCGTCGCGGGCAGCGCCGAACAAAAAGTGTTCGCGCGTGAAATTCAGAGTATCGGGTCCCAATTTGAAAGGAAGTTTGCCGGCTCAGGACACGTTATTGAACTTATCAATTCTCCCCGGACGAGTCAGACCATCCCGATCGCCACCCCCGACTCCCTGCGAGCAACAATTAATCGTATCGCCGCACTCATTGACCGCAAGCGCGACATTTTATTCCTGTATCTCACTTCGCACGGAAGCCGGGACCATCGACTCAGCTTTAACCTGCCCGGCGTCCCGATGACGGATCTTAGTGCCGCGAGCCTTGCGGAGATTCTGGATCAGTCAGGCATAGACAATCTGGTCGTAGTCATCTCAGCGTGCTATTCGGGAGGATTTATCCCGCAATTGCAGGGTGACCACCGCCTCATTATGACGGCTGCGGCAGCTGACAGGACTTCCTTCGGCTGCTCGGATTCATCGGAATTCACTTATTTTGGCCGTGCCTATTTCGAAGAGGGTCTCGGCCTGACTAACTCGTTCGTCGCCGCTTTCGGCGTCGCCACTAACCACGTCGCCCGCCGCGAACTCGCTGAAGGTGCAATCCCCTCAAGTCCGCAGATGAGTATCGGCCGCGCGATTCGACCAGTCCTTGAAGACTATCGATGGCAGCTGACCGAAACAAAACGTGTATGTCAAACCGCAGATTCGGGGCAGCCTTGCCAGTGATCCTCGGAGCTGTCGCGAGGTGTCCGAACGCTAGGTTCAGCGCGTCCCGCGCATCAATCGAACCTGCGTAACACGTTGGCGCAAGCAAAAGGACGTTCGAGACGGCTCAACTTCCAGACTCGAGGTAGTCGCTCACTTCGTCCAAATCAAAATCAATCAAAACTTGGTCGACCGGTTTGCTCGAGACATTGTCTCTTCAACTCCTCGGTCCCAAGATGCGTTCCAATTGTTCGGCAGACATGCTACCGAAAACCACCTTTCCATTCGGAAAGATGATCATCGGCGTACCTTTGAATCCGAGGGCTTCGCCAAAGATCACATTACGACGGATAGGGTTATCGCACATCCGTGCGGGGAGACTAGCTTGCCGCGTCATAAGGTCTGCCCATGCCTTCGCACGGTCCCTGGAACACCAGACGTCAATCGAGTCTTCCTTCGCCTCAGGATGAAGATCGACTATCGGGAAGAGAAAGACGTGGACTGTCAGGTCTTTCATCCTCGCAAACTCTAATTCCAGTCTCCGGCAGTAAGGACAGTCCGGATCCGAGAAGATGTATAGATGCCGACTCCCATTCCCGAACACTTCGACGAACGCATCGTCAAGGGGTAATTGGGCAACGTCAACTCTGTCGACTGACTTGACCTGGAGCTGTTGGCTGGGACGCTGTGCAAGCGCAAGAGACTGCTCTGCGCTGTCCGCGCTGGACGTCAATAGGGGCATTGAACAAAGCACGCTGAATAGAACCAAGCGGATGTTCCTGCCCATTTGTCGTCGCTTCACAAAGCTGGTTAATTATTGTAGCCCGATTTTCGGACGGCTCAGCACCAGGAACGATCGGAATGCGCGCTATGGGCAACGCAGGGATGGTGCGCCGCTCAGACGTGCATGCCAATCCAGATGACCGCTTCTGTCGAGGAAGCTACTACGGGTGAAAGTAGGCGCAGCCAAAACCGATCGGTTGGAAGCTTGCTCGCGGACACGTCATGGTGCCTGCGCTCATCTGCAATGATCGCCTGGATTGCCGTCACGGCTTCCTGGTCCACTTCCCGGAGTTCGGATAATTGACGTTCTAGATGCCCAAGCACGACACGCTCGACCGCCACGGTCGTCGCGGCGATTGCGCTCCTGCCAAGCAGTGCCGTTACTACCCCGAGGATGTATCCGCCTATGCCGCATAGAAAATAGCTTCGACAACGTCGAGTCTGCCGAGCTTGCATCTCTCGCCAGAAGATCTGTCGGTGGGACTCCTCATGGGACCGAAACTCGGTCAGCTCGGTCACCAGCGAAGGGGCGGTGAAGCGAGCAACGACCGCTTGGCCGGCATAGATGTTTACCGCGCCGTTTTCACCGGCATGGTTCACCTTCAGTACGCGACTACCCAGACTATCTCTCACGCCCTAAGCCTCCGATGAGTACCACTACGATTCTCATCTGAACGTCTGAGACGAATGGTTGTCGAGGAACTGACTTTGCATTGCACACCCCCTCCTCCAGATCGTGGCGAGCCATGAGTTCTGCGGTCAAAGCGGCAATCAGCCACATGAAGATAAGAACCGCAACGGAGACAAGTAAAACGACCCCAATGACCCATGTGGGACCACTAAAGAGGAGGACGCCGACGACAGGAAGAAATAGCCAGATGATACCTGGGTACCCATTGAGATGCCGTCGGTTCGCGACTTAGAGCGAGAGCAACTGCCTGTCGTACCAGGCAGTGAACCTTACGCGAAAACCCCAGTAGCACACCAATGCCAGTGCCATCAGTTGCGGGACGAATAGCAACCACAGGGGGATCTGGAGCGTATCCGGGAGCAGTCTTGGCAGCCCGTTGGTGAATCCCGAGCCGACCGCAAGGGTGAATGCCAGGCCCATGCGCCACAAATGACGACCGATGCGTCGAGCACCGGAAATTCCCCCACGCCAAATCACACGCGCGTCGCCAAGGGCGCACAGCCAGATAATGCTGGTGAAAATGAACATCGCGACTCGCACGGGGCCCTCAAAAGGGGTTGCGCTCGCGAGGAACGGTTGCCGTCCGGCGGCGAGCTGGAAACTCAATACCGCGAAAGGCACGCCCACGCACAGGATTGCCGCCAAGCAGACCTTTTCGGCAAAGCCAGACTCTCCCTGCGCGTGCCGCACGGTCTGCAAAGAGGTAACGACGAGATATATGCAAAATGTCCCGATGAGTAGATTGGGTAATTGATCGGGGATGACCACCGCCAGGACGTCTGCACTTAGCCCCATCCCCACCATGGCACCTACGAAGAGCGTGCCCCAGATTCGGTGCGGCCGGCTGCCTTTGCGCGCGGCCAGGGCAACGACGCCAGCGAGAAGAGCGCTCGTTCCAGCCAGTACGTGCAGAAAGCGGAGCCCTTCTGTAAGCGAGGAAAGCATGAGCCATCCTTTTGAGCTGAGCGCAGCGTGCCTGGTGTCGCTACTGCAGTGTCGGATCGGGCAGGCGCTGGAGTCGCACCGCAGACACTCCCATCGGAGCGAAAGTGTTAGCAAGTGCTCGGATCAGATGTAAACCATGCGACCGGTATACACCCTGATAGTAATGGTGCCGCAGAGAGGAATCGAACCTCCGACTTGCTGATTACGAATCAGCTACTCTACCAACTGAGTTACTGCGGCAGTAATGCTGTGCCCGACTGGACGCTCGCGCCGTGCGAGCCGGTAGTGCAAGCACTGCCAGTTGGTTTCGCAATCGCGTGCCGGACGGAGGCGAAATTATAAGCGCTCAGGGTCACACCGGCAACCTTAGCGCACCACCTGACGCAAGGCCGTTCTAGGCGGCGTCTGGCTGGTGCTCGGGCCGTGCCGCCTCGAACGCGGGCAGCGCCATGCAATTCTCGAAAATCTCCATCACACGCGGCACCTTGGAAAAGTCGGTATTCACGCGGCGTGCATTGAAGATCTGGGGGACGAGAAAGACATCGGCAAGCGTCGGTATGTCGCCGACACTAAACAGCCCATGCGAATCGTAGCCGGACAGCTGATTCTCGTATGCGAGAAGGCCGTTCTCCACCCAGTGGCGATACCACGCGTCCTTGGCGTCGTCCGATACCTTGAATTCATGCACGAGGTAGCGCAGCACGCGCAGGTTATTCAAGGGGTGGGTTTCGCAGGCAATCGTCAGCGCCAGAGCGCGAATCCGCGCGCGCTCCAGCGCGCCGCCGGGCAAGAGACTCGGCTCCGGATGGGTTTCTTCGAGATATTCGCAGATGGCGAGCGACTGGATCAGCGCTGCGGGACCGTCGATCAAGACCGGAACGAGCGCGTCGGGACTGATTTTTCGAAAATTCTCGGAGAACTGTTCCTGCTTAAGCAGCCCGATGGCGGAGTAATCGTAGGATAGTCCCTTCAAATTCAGGGCGATGCGTACGCGGAACGAAGCCGAACTGCGAAAGTAGTTGTAGAGCTGCATCGGCAGCAGGGCCCCTAGACGCTCTCTTGACTGATGCTGCTGCCACGCTGCTCGTTGCCCCCAAGGCCCACGGGCAGCGGGAACTGGACGCTCTCCTCTACCCCATCGAGCTTGCGCACCGAAAGCGCGCCGAGCGTCTTCAAGACCTGCATGAGTTCCTGGACCAGCAGTTCCGGTGCCGAGGCACCCGCGCTGATGCCGATGCGCTTGCGTCCCTCAAGCCATTTCGGGTCAAGCTCGCTGGCGTTTTCGATCAAGTGCGCCTCGACGCTCATGCGCGATGCAACCTCGCGCAGGCGATTGCTGTTCGAACTCGACGGACTGCCGATGATGAGTACCAGGTCGCACTGCGGAGCCATGAACTTGACCGCATCCTGACGGTTTTGAGTCGCGTAACAGATGTCGCTTTTCTTGGGCTCGAGAATCGTCGGAAAGCGTGCACGCAAGGCTGCGGTCACCTCGGCGGCATCGTCGACCGACAGGGTCGTCTGGGTCACGTAGGCAAGGCGGTTCGGATCGGCGACCTTCAGTACAGACACATCGGCGACGTTCTCGACCAGATACATGCCCTGGGGTGACTGGCCCATCGTGCCTTCGACCTCGGGGTGCCCGTGATGCCCGACCATGATGATCTCGCGGCCTTCCCGGCGCATCTTGGCAACTTCGAAGTGAACCTTGGTGACGAGAGGGCAGGTTGCATCGAACACGTTCAGGCCAAGCTCCTCGGCCTGCTGGCGCACTGCCTGGGAGACGCCGTGAGCGCTGAATACGACCGTGTTTCCGGGCGGCACGTCCGCGAGGTCCTCGATAAAGACTGCGCCTTTGCCGCGCAGGTCATCGACCACGTACTTGTTGTGCACGATCTCATGGCGCACATAGATCGGCCGACCGAACTGCTCGATGGCGCGCTCAACGATTTCAATTGCGCGGTCTACGCCGGCACAAAAGCCGCGCGGCTGGGCAAGCATCAATTCCATGACGATTCCTCTGTCCTGCTAGAGCACGCCGATGATCCGAACCTCAAACCGGATCGGCTGACCGGCAAGCGGATGATTGAAGTCAAATAACGCATATTGATCATTGAGTTCTTTCAATATGCCTGCGAATCTTCCCCGGGGGGCGCCATCGGCACCAACCGGTACGCTGAATTCCACGAAGTCTCCCGGCTGGTAGCTGGCGTCGCGATCGCTCTCGGCGTCGAGCAGCTCCCGGGAGACCCGCTGCAGGAGCTCAGGATTGCGGGCGCCATAGGCTTCATCGGGGCCGAGCTCAAAGGTGACGTGGTCGCCCGGATGCAGGCCGATGAGGCGCGCCTCAAGAGGTCCGGCGAGCTGGCCCGTGCCCAACTGCAGCGTGGCCGGGCGCTCGCCAAAGGTATCGGCAACCGGCGTATCGATGGCGGCTGCGGATGCGAGCGCGACGCGATAGTGCAAGGTGAGCAATGAATCCGGTGCGACCACGGGTAGGCTAGACATGGGCATGATTGGACGGGCAACAGGGTATTTTATGCGATTGGGGACCAGCAGTGCCGATTAGAGACTGGCCAGCCACGGAACGACCGCGCGAAAAGCTCATCAGCCAGGGGGCGAACGTACTCACGGATGCCGAGTTGCTGGCGATCTTTCTGCGCTCGGGGGTGCGCGGCCAGAATGCGATCGAACTGGCGCGCGCCTGCCTGGAACATTTTGGCGGCCTTGCTCCCTTGTGCCGGGCCACGCTTGCGGACTTCTCAGGGCTCATTGGCGTGGGTCCCGCCAAGTATGCGCAACTCCAGGCGGCGCTGGAGATGACCAAGCGCACGCTCGACGAGACCCTGCGCAGCGGCCCTGTCCTCAGCTCGTCCAGGGCGGTACGGGACTTTCTCGCCCTTCATATTGGTGGTCAGCCTATCGAGGTCTTTTTCGTGCTGTTTCTGGATCCACAGAATCGACTGCTTGAGGCGCGCGAATTGGCGCGCGGCACCCTGACGCATACCAGCGTCTATCCCCGCGAAGTAGTCAGAGCGGCGCTAGCCTGCAATGCCGCCAGTGTGGTCCTCGCCCACAATCACCCGGCCGGCCGCGCCGAACCCAGCCCCGGCGACACAGCCCTGACCCACACCCTCGAAGCTGCCCTCGCCCTGGTCGACATCCGGGTGCTGGACCACATCATCCTCGCCGGCAATGAGGTCTTCTCCTTTAGCGCCGACGGCCAGCTATAGGGGGGCGGGAGGCTCAAGCCGGCCCGCGGCGCGGTCTGTCGGCCACAGCGGGCCTTTGGGGCTTTGATTTTTCTGGGGAAACCGGTTAGAATCGCTGTCTTTGTGCAATTCCAGCAGGGGTACTCATCATGGCACGCGTATGCCAAGTAACCGGGAAAAAGCCGATGTCTGGCAATAATGTTTCCCACGCCAACAACAAGACCAAGCGCCGTTTTCTGCCCAATCTGCAGCGTCGCCGCTTTTGGGTCGAAGCCGAGAACCGCTGGGTCAGCCTGCGTCTGACCAATGCTGGTCTGCGCCTGATCGACAAGAATGGTATTGACTCCGTGCTCGCCGATTTGCGCGCACGCGGTGAAATCTAAGGACACCTGTCATGCGTGACAAGATCAAGCTCGAATCAACCGCCGGCACCGGGCACTTCTATACGACTACCAAGAACAAGAAGACCATGCCCGAAAAAATGGAAATCAAGAAATTTGATCCAGTTGCTCGTAAACACGTCGCCTACAAGGAAGCGAAGATCAAATAAGCGCATGACGTGATCTCAAAAGCCCGCGCAAGCGGGCTTTTTTTTGTCCTGACGGCCCGCGATTTGCGGAATCTGTGTGAAGGCGCTTGTGCGAACAGGCGCGCCGGCCGGCCAGAAACCGCCAGCGAGGGCGGTCTGCGCCGGAGGCGCTGCTAGGCGTAGCTGCGGATGCGCTGGCTCAGATCGTGAAGGGCACGCACGCCACTCTCTTCGGCGCGCTTGCACCAGTCCTCGAGTTGTCCGAGCAGCTGCTCGCGCGACGCGCTCGAGCGCTCCCAGACCCGTGCCAGTTCAATGCGCATTTCGTGGAGCTTGCGCAGCGCGTCACTGTGCTTGAGCGCGACTACGAGGCGATCCCGATCACGGCTTGAAAGCTGTTCGACGTCGCGCAGCATGAAGGTCCTGGCGCGCTGAACTTGCGCGATACGCAGGCGACCACGCCGATCGGCTGCGTCCAGCTTCAGGCGGGCAACTTCTTCGCGCAGCACGCGGCGTTGCGATTTTACGTAGCGCGCCATCACGTCATAGCGATTGGCGATCACCGCCTGCAGATTGGCGGCGTCCAGACTGGCGCGCGGCGTCGCAAAGCTCGGAAAGGGTGCGACCTTCTTGACGGTGGCAAGACCCAATGCCGACAGCACACGGATATAAGCCCAGCCGATATCGAATTCGTACCACTTCGAAGACAGTTTGGCCGAGGTAGCGAAGGTGTGATGGTTATTGTGCAGCTCCTCGCCGCCAACCAGGATGCCCCAAGGCACGATGTTGCGACTGGCGTCCGCGCAGTCATAGTTGCGATAGCCGTAGAAGTGGCCAACCCCGTTGATGAAGCCCGCCGCAAAGAACGGGATCCAGATCATCTGAATGGCCCACAGAACGGTACCGGCACCCAGACCGAACAGGATCCAGTCCGAGACCAGCATGACCCCGCAACCGTGCCAGGTGAAGCGGCTATAGACATTGCGCTCCATCCAGTCGTCCGGCGTGCCATGCCCGTATTTCTCAAGCGTTTCCCGATTCTCGGCTTCAGCCATATAGAGTTCGGCGCCACTGAACAGGACCGTCCTTAATCCGCGCGTCTGCGGACTGTGCGGATCCTCAGTGGTCTCGCATTTGGCGTGGTGCTTGCGATGGATCGCCGCCCACTCCTTGGTCTGCATGCCCGTGGTCATCCACAGCCATGCGCGGAAAACATGTGCGATCGCGGGATGAAGATCAAGCGCGCGGTGCGCCTGGCTGCGATGCAGATAGATGGTTACCCCGGCGATGGTGATGTGAGTGAACACCAGACCAGCCAGGAAAATCTTCCACACCGGCCATGCAAGCACGCCGTGCGCCAGGAAATCCAATACTTCTGAAGGAATCATTCAATCTCCGAAATCGGTCCAAGCTGGGTTCGCGTATGTCACAAAATTCACATTGCACGAACCGGATTATACGGTAGTGCACCTCATCGGGGCGGCACGCGCGTAGTGCTACCTAGTGGCGAAAACCGCCCTTTAAGCTGGCGGTGCAAGCCTTTTTAACAATTCGTCGAGGCCTCGAACGTTCAGGTCTCGCTGCGGCGACGGCAGATTGATCCCCGCAGCCCGCAGGTCGGCGAGAACCGCACGGCAGATCTCGGACTTGACAAGGCCGCTGCCGTTCTCGGGGTCGCCAACCCAAAAACCCAGTTCCAGTTCCAGACCATCGGCAACAAAGCCCGTCAGAAGCACTGTCGGAGCCGGGTCAGTGAGCACCCGCGCCTGTGAGCGCGCGGCGGCAATCATGAACCCACTCACCTTGTCGACATCGGCATCGCCAGCCACGGTCAGACGCACGGCAACGCGCACCTGCGGTGAGGTGTAGCTGTGATTGACGACCGCCCCACTGACCAAAAGCTCATTGGGGATGATCGCCTCGGTGCCATCGAGCGACTTGATCACCGAGTAACGGGTACGAATCTGCGCGACCGTTCCATAGTATTTGTCGACCGTTATCAGGTCGCCAATGCGCAGGCTGCGATCGAGCAGGATGATGAATCCTGCCACGTAGTTGGAGGCGATTCGCTGTAAACCAAGACCTAGACCAACACCCAGGGCGCCCCCAAACACCGACAGCACACCAAGCGGAATGCCGACCGCCTGCATGCTCACCAGCACAGCAATAATCAGAAGCAGCGCCCGCAAGGAGCGCGAAAGCGCGACCCGCAGGCTCGCGTCGAGCGCCGCCATCTTGGTCAGGCGGGAGTCGAGGGCCGCACCGGACCAGACCGCGATCATAAGTGCCACGACCACCCAGAATGCGCCCTTGATGATCTGCAGCAGGGTGATCGCCGCGCTTCCCGGGTCACCGTCATAGATCGGGAAGTCGAGCGCGCGCGTAACCTCTGGCAGCAGGCCCGTGACATGCAGGGCCACCATCGCCCACACCACCAGTTCGATCGAGCGCTGCAGGATGACCATCGAGCCGCTGGGTCGCAGAACCAGGCGCAGCGCATACACGGCAAGACGGATCACTCCCAGAGCAAGGGCGAGGATCGCGACCATGTGCACGAGGTTGGCGTGGCGGTGCCAGTGGCGCGCAATATTGGCCGCCAGGTACATGGTGGTACCGGCCAAGAGGGGAAAGAGCGCCCGCGCGTGCTGGATTCGCCCAGCCTCGTCCTTTGGCACCGCCCCCTGCGCGCCGTCACTCTGGCGGCGGTCGAGCCAGCGAGCGAGGAAAAAACTCAGAAGGAGAATGAGTACGAGCGCGAGGATCTGCCAGACAACCTGGGGCTCGTGCAGATCAGCCAGTAGATCCTTTAGCAGTGACTGCAGGGCTTGATCGGGCATGGCGGCACTTTGGACAAAAAGTAATCGAAGACAGGATCAGGTGCGACGCCGCAGGAGCGCCGCGAAAAAACCGTCCGTTGCATGAACGTGGGGCCATAACTCAAGGAACTGGCCGGTTTCGATCGCAATTCCCTGGTCGCGCAGTGCGGCACCTGCATCCTGGATTTCAAACTCGGCATGCTCTCCGAGGAATGCCTCGACGATGGCCGCATTCTCCTCGGCAAGCAGGCTGCAGGTCGCGTATACGAGACTGCCTCCGGGCTTTACCAGGCGCGCGGCCGCGCCGAGAATGGCCGCCTGCTTGACGCATAACTCGCCGATGCTCTCCGGTGTCTGGCGCCATTTCAGGTCCGGGTTGCGCCGCAGGGTCCCAAGTCCGCTGCAGGGAGCGTCGATCAGCACCCGATCGGCTTTGTGTGCCATGCGCTTGAGCCGGCTGTCGCGTTCGCTGTCGATGGCCACCGGATGGACATTGGACAGGCCGCTGCGCGCCAGACGCGGCTTCAATTTGGCCAAACGCCTGGCCGAGACGTCGTATGCATACAGGCGACCGGTCGAGCGCATCAATGCCCCCAGTGCAAGAGTCTTGCCACCTGCCCCGGCGCAGAAATCGATGACGAGCTCACCGCGGCGCGGAGCCAGCAGATGGCTGAGCAGCTGACTACCCTCATCCTGGACTTCGATCTGTCCGGACAAGAACAGTTCCATGTTGGCCAGCGCCAGTTTGGTGTCCAGACGAATCCCGAGCGGCGCATGACTGGTCGGCTTGGCCTCGTACCCGGCGCGGATGAGCTTCTCGAGCACTTCTTCCCGTGTCGCCTTCAGAGCGTTGACGCGCAGATCAAGGGGCGCCGGGCGGTTCAGGGAATTGGCCAGCCGTTCTAGTGTCGGCGCATCAAAGCGTTGGCGCAGACGCTCGATCAGCCAGGCCGGCAGATTGCTGCGAATCTCGAATGGCAGACTGGCGCGATCAACGGTCGCAATGTGCTCGAGCCAGCGACCCTGGACGGGCTCACTGGCAGCGATCACTGCAGGCATACCGACCCCGTAGGCCAATCCCAGTAAGACCAGGCGCCTCTCGAGCGAGCCACTACCGCTTTGCGCAAATTGGGCAAACTCGAGTTTGTGGCGCAGCACCGTATAGACAGCCTCGGCGATGACTCCCCGGTCGCGCTGACCAATGGCGCGATTCTGGCGGAAATACTGGCTCACGAGCGCGTCGGCGGGCTGCGCAAAGCGCAGCGCCTCGCGCAGTAGCTGCTCGGCGTGCTCGATGACGGGCGAGCTCAGAGTCATGGCACTGTCGAGCGTATCTGCGCGATCTCTCGTACCCGCACCTGCGCCCCATCAACGCTCACTCGATCCTCGAGCAATGCCCGCACGGCAGCCGGATAGATGCGATGCTCCAGTTCCAGAACCCGGGCAGCGAGACTGCGCTCGTCATCGTCCTCGCGCACTTCCAGAGTGGCCTGGCTGATGATCGGGCCCGCGTCCAGGTCAGCGGTAACCAGATGCACGGTCGCTCCGTGCAGCTTGACCCCGGCGGCGAGCGCTGCGCGATGGGTCAAAAGCCCCGGGAAGGCGGGCAACAGCGAAGGGTGGACATTGACCATGCGCCCATCGAAGGCTCTCACAAATCCCGCCGAAAGCACCCTCATATATCCGGCCAGAACCACCAAATCGGGAGTATAGGCCTCGATGGTCGCGCGCAAGGCCGCTTCATACTCGCTGCGCTCGCCATAGTCGCGGTGATCGATTGCGTGGGTCGCTATGCCACGGGCACGCGCCGACTCGAGGCCTGCCGCGTCGCGGCGACTGCTGATGACAGCACCCGCACAGGCGTCCCAGCGCTGCACCGCACAGGCCTCCAGAATCGCGTTGCAATTGCTGCCGCGTCCTGAAATCAGTATTACAAACGTCTTCACGCGCGAAGTTTAGCATCCGGCGCAGGGGTCTCTGTGGGTCACGCCGCCGAGGAATATAATGGCCGGTTTAGCGATTGTTTTTCAAACGACCCATGCGCGTGTATCGCGGCCTTCCCAACCAAGCCAGCCGCACCCCCTGTGCGCTCACCATCGGCAACTTCGATGGCGTGCATCGGGGGCATCAGGTGCTGCTTGGCCGGGTGCGCGCGGCCGCCGATCGCCTGGGTCTGCCGGCCTGCGTCATGACCTTCGAGCCGCACCCGCGCGAATTCTTTGCCCAACAGGCAGGTCAACCGGAACGGGCACCAACACGCATCTCAAACCTGCGCGACAAGCTCGCCGCTCTGGCGACCGCCGGAATCGATCGCGTCATCGTCGAGCATTTCAACGCGCGCTTTGCCGCGCGATCCGCGCAGGAGTTCGTCAGTCAGGTGCTGGTCGACGCCTGTCACGTGCGCTGGGTGATGGTCGGCGAGGACTTCTGCTTTGGTGCACGGCGCGCCGGCAACGTCGCCCTGCTCGAACAAGCCGGGCACGAACAGGGCTTCGCGGTCGAATCGCTGGCCGCCGTCAAGGATGGCAGCGAGCGCATTTCCAGCTCAGCGGTCCGTGCCGCCCTCGCTGCGGCAGACTTCGCCCGGGCGGCTCAATTGCTCGGACGACCATTCGCGATCAGCGGACACATCGTAGAGGGTGCGAAGCTTGGGCGCACGCTCGGATATCCGACTCTTAACCTGCGCGTGGCGCACGGTCACCCTGCGGTGCAGGGGATCTTCGTGGTGCGCGTTCACGGTGTCGCCGAGCATCCGGTTCCCGGAGTGGCCAGTCTGGGCAAGCGGCCAACGGTCGACGATTCGGGCCGGGTGCTGCTCGAAGTGCACCTGTTTGATTTCGCCCAGAATGTCTACGGACGCCTCGTACGCGTGGAATTTCTCAAGAAACTGCGCGACGAGGAAAAGTTCGCCGATCTGACCGAGCTGCGTTACGCGATCGAGCGTGATGCGCGCGAGGCGCGTTCCTATTTCGGACTGGATGAACCGGCTGGCCTCGTGGCCGTCACCACCGCCGATCGAATTAGCTAGGCGTGCGCCCCTCGGCGCACGCGGAAAACCGACCCTGACGCGTCCCTTCGAGGAACGCAGCCCGACCCGAATCCAAGGAATCAAATCAATCATGTCCGAATCACAAGAGAAAGCCGACAAGCCGGCGACCGACTTCAAGAGCACTCTCAACCTACCAGATACCCCCTTCCCGATGCGCGGCGATCTGGCCAAGCGCGAAACAGGCTGGGTGCAGCAGTGGCAGGACGAGGGGCTGTATCGCAAGCTGCGCGAGGCGCGCCGCGGCGCTCCGAAGTTCATATTTCACGACGGACCGCCCTACGCCAACGGCGCGATCCATATGGGTCACGCGGTCAACAAGATTCTCAAGGACATGGTGGTCAAGGCCCGCCAGCTGGCCGGATTTGACGCGCAGTTCGTGCCCGGATGGGACTGTCACGGGCTGCCAATTGAAAACGCGATCGAAAAGAAATTCGGCCGCAATCTGTCGCGCGACGACATGCAGGCCAAGAGTCGCGCCTACGCGACCGAACAGATCGCGCTGCAGATGGGCGAATTCAAGCGGCTCGGAGTGCTGGCTGACTGGGATCGACCCTATCGGACCATGGACTTTGGCAATGAAGCCGGCGAGATTCGCACCTTCAAGCGGGTCATCGAGCGCGGCTTTGTCTATCGCGGACTTAAGCCCGTCTACTGGTGCTTCGATTGCGCATCTTCGCTGGCTGAATTTGAGATCGAGTACGCCGACAAGACCAGCCAGGCGATCGACGTGGCATTCCTGTGCGCCGAGCCCGAACGCCTGGGCGCGGCATTCGGTCTGGCCAGTCTCGACAAAGAGGCCTTTGCAGTCATCTGGACGACCACCGCCTGGACGATACCAGCCAATCAGGCGCTCAATCTGAACCCGGCTCTGGAGTATTCCCTGGTTGATACCGAGCGCGGCCTGCTCTTGCTCGCCACTTCGCTCGTGGATACCTGTCTTGCCCGCTATGGACTCACGGGAACCGTCCTCGCCAGCACCCTCGGTGAGGCTTTGGGCGGAATCCAGTTCCACCATCCGCTGGCGCACGTCGACGCGGGATATGCGCGACTGTCCCCGGTCTACCTTGCCGACTACGCGACGGCCGACGATGGCACCGGTATCGTCCACTCGGCGCCCGCCTACGGGGTCGAGGATTTCAATTCCTGTGTCAGTCACGGGATGCGCTATGACGACATCCTCAATCCGGTACAGGGCAATGGCAGCTATGCGGCCGGATTTGCGCTCTTTGGCGGCCAGAATATCTGGAAGGCTGTTCCCGAGATCATCGAGGCCTTGCGGCAGGCCAAACGCCTCTTAGCAACCGGCTCCATCACGCACAGCTATCCACATTGCTGGCGCCACAAGTCGCCCGTCATCTATCGCGCGGCAGCGCAGTGGTTCATTCGCATGGATGCCGGCCAGGGGATATTCACCAAAGACAAGGCAGAAAAGACGCTGCGGCAGCTGGCGCTTGATGCGATCGATCAGACCGGCTTTTTTCCTGAGAATGGGCGCGTGCGCCTGCACGACATGATCGCCAATCGACCCGACTGGTGCATCAGCCGGCAACGGAGTTGGGGGGTGCCGCTACCCTTCTTTCTGCACAGGGAAACCGGGGACTTGCACCCGCGCACTATGGAGATTCTCGATCAGGCGGCAGATATCGTCGAGCGCGGCGGCATCGAGGCCTGGAGTCGAGTCAGCGTCGAGGACATCCTCGGTGCCGATGAGGCCGCCCACTACACCAAGAGTGCCGACATTCTCGAAGTCTGGTTTGATTCGGGCAGCTCGTTTAGTCACGTATTGCGCGGCACCCATGCCCACAATGCCAACGGCACGACCAGTTACCACGAAAGCGGCCCCGAAGCCGATTTGTACCTCGAAGGCCACGATCAGCATCGCGGCTGGTTCCACTCGTCCCTCCTGATCTCGTGTGCGATCGATGGACGTGCGCCCTATCGTGCCCTATTGACCCACGGCTTCACGGTCGACAGTCATGGCAGGAAGATGAGCAAGAGCCTGGGAAACGGCATAGAGCCCCAGGAAGTCAGCAAGAAGCTGGGCGCCGAGATCATCCGCCTGTGGGTTGCTTCGAGCGACTACTCGGGCGACATCGCCGGCGACGACAAGATCCTCGCCCGGGTGGTCGATTCCTACCGGCGCATCCGCAACACCCTGCGCTTTCTGCTGTCCAATGTCGGCGACTTTGACGCCGCATCGGACGCGGTTGCGTTCGACGAGATGCTGGAGATCGACCGCTACGCGCTGGCCCGTGCAGCCCAACTGCAGGGCGACATCCTTAGGCATTTTGCCGAGTACGAATTCCAGCCAGTGGTGGCCAAGCTGCAGATCTACTGTTCGGAGGATCTTGGTGCGTTTTATCTGGACGTGCTCAAGGATCGCCTGTATACAACCGCTGCGGCGAGCCATGCGCGACGCAGCGCCCAGACCGCGCTGTGGCACATCACCCAGGCGATGCTGCGCTGGATGGCACCATTCCTGAGTTTTACTGCCGAAGAGGCCTGGCGCGTTTTCGCGCATGGCAGCAGTCACGTGGAGAGCATCTTCGCCGAGACCTACTGGACCCTGCCGGCCGTCGATCTGTCGCTTATCGAGAAGTGGTCGCGCATCGGCGAGGTCCGCAACCTCGCGAACAAGGAAATCGAGGCCGTGCGTAGCGCCGGTCAACTCGGATCGTCCCTGCAGGCGGAGATCAGCATCACGGCCGAACCCAAGCTCTACGAGCTACTCGCCAGTCTCGAGGATGACCTGCGTTTTGTGACGATTACTTCGCGTGCGCGCCTTATCGCCGGGAGCGAACTGGCCGTTGCCGTCGCCCCTTCGCCCGAGAAAAAATGCGAGCGCTGCTGGCACTACCGCAGCGATGTCGCCGCCAATGCCGCACATCCGCTCCTGTGCGGTCGCTGCGTGTCCAATCTGTATGGCGCGGGTGAAGCGCGCCGCTTTGCATAGGTAGGCACAATGGCAGCCAATTCCTCGCGCGCGCGCCTCATCCCCTGGCTGGGTTTGGCGCTCATCGTCGTACTGTGCGATCAGATTGCCAAGATCCTCATTACGCACCGCTTTGTCCCGGGCGAGCGTATCGCCGTACTGCCATTTTTTGACCTGACACTCTGGTTCAATACCGGTGCCGCTTTCAGTTTCCTGTCACGCGGCGATGGCTGGCAGCGCTGGCTGTTCATCGGTCTTGGTGTGGCGGCCGCATTATTCATCGTTGTGCTCTTGGCGCGCTACGGACAGCAAAAGCGTTTTGCATGGGCACTCTCGATGATCCTCGGAGGCGCGCTCGGCAATGTGATCGACCGCATCTGGCATGGCCGGGTCACGGACTTTCTGCTGTTCTACTGGGACGGTTGGTATTTTCCGGCGTTCAATCTCGCCGATAGCGCAATTACTCTTGGCGCGGGCCTCTTGATTCTCGACGAACTGTTACGAGTGCGGCGCGGCCGCTAGGTGGATCGCCAGTGCGCGATCTGTGGCAAGATTGGGCCGATGGTTCGGTGGGAGCCGGTGTGAGTGATGCGCTAAGAGACCTGGCTGGTAAACACTTCGTGCTCGGCATGACGGGCGGCATCGCCGCTTACAAGGCCGCCGAATTGACGCGGCGCCTGCAGGATCACGGAGCTACGGTCCAGGTGGTCATGACCGAGGCCGCCACGCATTTCATGACGCCGGTGACCATGCAGGCACTCTCCCAGCGACCGGTGTTCGTCAGCCAGTGGGACGAGCGCGTGCCCAACAATATGGCGCACATCGATCTCTCGCGCGCGGCCTCGGCAATCCTGGTCGTACCGGCGAGCGCCGATTTCATGGCCAAACTCGTGCATGGCCGTGCCGACGATCTGCTCTCGACGCTCTGTCTCGCGCGCGAATGTCCGCTATTGATCGCGCCGGCGATGAATCGGCAAATGTGGAGCAATCCGGCGACCCAGCGCAATGTTGCGCAGCTGCGCAGTGACGGAGTAATCCTGCTCGGACCAACTGCGGGCGATCAGGCCTGTGGCGAGGTCGGTGCCGGACGCATGCTCGAAGCGCACGAGATCCTCGAGGATACGATCGGCCACTTTCAGCCCAAGATCCTGCAGGATAAGCGCGTGCTGATCACTGCAGGGGGCACTTTCGAGCCGATCGATCCGGTACGCGGTATTACCAATCGATCCTCGGGCAAGATGGGCTACGCCGTCGCGCGCGCGGCCCACGAAGCCGGTGCGCGCGTAACGCTCGTCTCAGGACCCTGCGCCTTGGCCACACCGCGCGGCGTAACCAGACTCGACGTGGAGACGGCCGCGCAGATGTTCGCGCGTGTCATGGACTATGTCTCGCATGCCGAGATCTTCATCAGTGTCGCCGCCGTCTCCGACTGGCGCGTCGTCAATCCACGCACTGAAAAAATCAAGAAGGCCGGCCCCGACGATCTGCCGCCCCCTCTGCAATTTGAAGCCAACATTGACATCCTCGCTGCGGTCGCGGCCAGTGCCGAGGCGCCGTATTGCGTAGGTTTTGCCGCGGAAACGAGCAATCTGGACGAATATGCCCAGGCCAAGCGACTGCGCAAGGGAATCCCGCTGATCGTTGGCAACCTCGCCCAGCACGCCATGGGCGATGATTCGAGCGAGCTTGTGATCTACGACGAGCAGGGTGCTACGCGAATTGCGCGCGCCGACAAGCTCACTCTCGCAAGGCAACTGGTAGCCCAGATCGCTGCGCGCCTGTCCGCGTAAGCTGCAGTACCAATTCCAACACCAGCGCCAGGCGCCACCCCGTCCATGCGAGTAGAACTTAAGATCCTTGACGAGCGCCTGCGCTCCCAGTTACCCGCTTACGCCACACCCGGCAGCGCCGGACTCGACCTGCGCGCAGCCATCGACCAGCCGCTCGAAATAGCACCCGGTACGACCCACCTGGTGCCAACTGGAATCGCGATTCACATCGCAGACGAGGGCTTCGCGGCGCTGATCCTGCCCCGCAGTGGCCTCGGCCACAAGAACGGCATCGTGCTTGGCAATCTGGTCGGCCTGATTGATTCGGACTATCAAGGCCAGCTGATGGTGAGCACCTGGAATCGCGGCTCACAGAGCTTTACGCTCAATCCACTGGAGCGACTCGCGCAGCTTGTGATCGTGCCTGTGGTCCAGGCGAAATTCGCCGTGGTCGACAAGTTCGACGCGAGCCAGCGGGGAGAAGGCGGTTTTGGCAGCTCGGGCCGCAGCTAGCAGCAGCGCACGCTAGGCCCGGCGCGAACCGGGCCCGGGGCCAAACTCTAGGCGTCCACTTCCTCGATCTCGTGGCTCGCCGCGGGAGCCGGGCCGCCTTCGGGGAAGGACAGCACGACATTGTCGGTCGCATCGACATCGATGGTGACTTTGCCACCGTTGATCAGGCGGCCAAACAGCAACTCGTCAGCCAGCGCCCGGCGGATCAGATCCTGGATCAGGCGCGCCATGGGACGCGCTCCCATCAGGGGATCAAAGCCCTTCTTGCCAAGGAAGGTGCGCAGACTTTCCTTGAAGATGATATCGACCTTCTTCTCGTGGAGCTGCTCCTCGAGCTGCATGAGGAACTTGTCGACCACGCGCAGAATGATCTGCTCGTCGAGCGCGCGGAACGAAATCACCGCGTCCAGACGATTGCGGAATTCCGGACTGAACATGCGCTTGATTTCCGCCAGCTCGTCTCCGGTCTGCTTGCTCTCGGTAAATCCGATCGATGCACGATTGAGCGACTCGGCCCCGGCGTTGGTCGTCATGACAATGATGACGTTACGGAAATCCGCCTTGCGGCCGTTGTTGTCCGTCAAGGTGCCGTGGTCCATCACCTGCAAAAGGATGTTGAACACATCCGGGTGCGCCTTTTCGATCTCGTCGAGCAAAAGCACCGCGTGCGGCTTCTTGGCAATCGCCTCGGTCAGAAGACCGCCCTGATCAAAGCCCACATAGCCGGGTGGCGCGCCGATCAGTCGCGAAACCGCGTGGCGCTCCATATATTCGGACATGTCAAAACGGATCAGCTCGATGCCGAGAATGAAGGCAAGCTGGCGCGCGACTTCGGTCTTGCCGACACCTGTGGGGCCGGAGAACAGGAACGAGCCGATCGGCTTGTCGGGCTTACCGAGCCCCGAACGTGCCATCTTGATCGCCGCAGCGAGTGCCTCGATTGCCGGATCCTGACCGAAGACGACGTTCTTCAAGTCGCGCTCGATGGTTGCAAGCTTGCTGCGATCGTCCGAGGAGACGCTTTGCGGCGGGATGCGCGCGATCTTGGCGATGATGTCTTCGATCTCGCTCTTGCCGA
>CAJCHO010000068.1 GCA_903970145.1 Mycobacteriaceae bacterium
TGCTGACGACTACGACGCGCTCTTGCCCTGGAACATCAAGCTGCCGAGTCTATAACCGCAGCTTCAGCCGTCGACTTCCAATCTCCCCTGCAGCACAATCTGATAACGGCGCCAATGGCGTGTTTATTTGATCGCTTACGACTGAATCAATATCAGCTCGGGAATACAACCGGTACAGTGACGCCAAATGGCTTAACTCGCGCCGTGACCTACGATCCGGCGTCCCGAATTACCGCATTCGTTCACACTGACACAAATGGGAGCACGACGAGTCCGGTGGCAGTGGCTGCGAACCAATCGTTCGGCTATGACAATATCAACAGACTCACGGGATTTACGCCGGCCACGGCCAGCCAGGACCAAAGCTATACCTATGACCTCAACGGAAACCGTACCGGTATCACGATCGGTACGACCACCTATACCGATACTATTGCTTCAACGAGCAACCAACTGACCGGCACTAACGGACCGGCGCCCAACCGGACCAACCTGTACGACGCCGACGGAAACCTGACTTCGGATGGCACGTATTCCTATGGATATAGCGCGCGTGGTCGGATGGCGACCAGCGTCAGTGGATCTAATACTGTCAGCTACCTCTATAACGGGCTCGGTCAACGCACTTACAAGGCCGGCCCCGCCACGTTGGTCTTGGGCGGGGCCAATCACTACGTGTACGACGAAGCCGGACACCTCCTCGGTGAGTATGACAATCATGCCCAGTTGATTCAGGAGACGGTGTACTTGGGTGATACCCCGGTTGGTGTTATGACACCCAACGGGCCGGTCGTCGTTGTAGACAATACGGATACATCCTCCACCATCGTTGTCGGCACTTGGACAGCCTCAAGCGCGGTCGCCGGATTCCTGGGTATTGGTTTGCGTGGCGGATTAGCAACCTACTCCTACGTCAACAGTCAACCACTCACGCGGTCTGACTCGAAGGGATTGCTTCCGGATCATTGTGGGTTAGTGTTCCAACTTTTCCTGAACCTCGAGCCCTGGCCAATTCCAGTATTCCAATCCGCTCTTTGCGTCTACTATTGTGGTCCAGATCGATGCCCAGAGGATCCCGACTATTTTTACTCCTTCGAAAACATCCAACCTATCGGACAGCCCTTGTGTCCGTCCACTATCCCCAATCCATTCGCCAGTTGAGGATGAAGCTTACTTTAAGTGAGGCAGCCGCCGAGGTCGTTCGAGCTGCGGTCCAGCAGGCTTCCGTTGAGGATCCTGTTGTAATTTTGGGCGCACAAAGTGTCCCTCGGATCGTGGATCCGGAACTGGCTCGTGCACTCATTAAGAAGGCCGATGGTGCTACGATTCGCGCGCTCGCGATCAAAGACGCCGCAAGCAGGCCCGAGCATCGCCTTCATCTTACGATTGGCATTCGATCTCTCCGCGACTGTGAACCCAACTCGATTCTTAGAGTGGGAGACCTTTCATTCTATTTTCCACCAGCAGCTATCGCCTCGCAGTTAGACTGGAATCTTCTCTTGGAAGAAAGTCTGGTGTTGAAGGATAGTGAAGGGAGAATTGTTCTGCCTCCAGTGCAGGGGCGTCGGGCTTGACGTTTACGGAGGTACTCTGCGGTGCTCCGGATTGAGTAGACAGAGGTGGCCGGGAAAAACGGGATTAGCGGTTAAGTGAAGTTCCTGCTTGTTCACACAGACTGCCCTCCGAACTCATGCCCGCGCAGTTCCCTTCGCGACCGAACTACGAAGCGGTGGTCGGGAACTCTCGTGGGCCGAGGAACCGTCCCTCGCACGCCAAAACCTTTGATGCAGCCCAGATATGGGGATCGATCTTGGCTCCAATTCCAGCCCCGCCCCGGCAAGCCAGTTGCTCGCCCGGCCGCCCCCACTTTCTGTCACTAGCTGGGGGGAGCACGTCGACGTCATTTCTGCGTGATCCTCTTACCCGCCACCTTTGGGTCATCCTCAATCTGTACGTGCCTTCATCCAGCGCCTATGCCGAGATTCGCGCAAACACCGCACCGGTCTCCAGATCGGGGGTGCCCAGTCGACCGTAGTATCTGGAGAATCGCAACACGAGTTCCTGTCTAAACGGAGCATCGAGGCGACAAATGAGGTGCATCCCTTCGAGATCAGTATGACTCACTCGCTTGACCATCTGCATATCGATCAGCAAATCCGGCAGGAAGAAGGTCCCAGGAAGGAAATACCATCTTTCCGCGGCGCGGTTTTGTATCAACCTTTCCAGTGTCTTGAAGCTCGATTTGCCCCCTTGTGGCTCGGGGGCTTGGCCAGGTAGCCATCTATGCTCTCGCCACTTCCGGAACTCCTCGAATGACTCAAGCGGTGTCGCGCAAATCAGGAGTACAGACTCGGCCTTGCTCTGCGCAAAATCACATTCCGGGGTGACGACGAGCCAATGCTCCGTGTCTCCCTCCTGGTGAAATATTCCTCAAGGATTTTTCGTTGCAGAGGCCGATTGAGATAGGACTTCTGCTCGCCTGATTCAAAGTCGCTCATCTTGGATTCACCTCAACTTCAATCGTTCGGCACCGAGCAAATCATGCTGTTCGTCGTAGACGCCCTTCGTCAGCCCAACTTTTTCGTTCAATTTCTCGAAGACTCAAGCGGATCATAAGCCCTTGAGTCGGCGCTTCCCATCCGGTTGTTGATTCATTCTGAAAACTGGGCCAATTAGGACGCGATTCACGTCGAAAACTGGGCCACGTTATTCACATATCCTGCTGAATTTTTTAGCAAGGATGTGCGGGAGTGATCAACGTGGGAACATTGAGCAAACTACGCCGCCTGGTGGTCCGGGAGGGCATGAGCGTGCGCGCTGCGGCGCGCCAACTGGGGATCTCGCGAACGACAGCCACGAAGTGGCTGGGCGAGAGCGAGATGAGACAACCGCGCTACCCGAAGCGTGCCGCGGTGGCGAGCGTGCTGGACCCGTACAAGGAGCAACTGGCCTCGTGGCTGAAGGCTGATAGCCAGCGAAGTAAGCGTGAGCGCCGAGGCGTCAAGGAATTGCTGGACGCGATCCGGGCGCTGGGATACCGGGGCAGCCACAACCCGGTATACGAGTTCTGCAAGCGTTGGCGCGAGGAGCAGGCGGCGGCGCCGAGGAACGCGGGCTTCGTGCCGTTGAGCTTTGAGCTGGGCGAGGCGTTCCAGTTCGACTGGAGCTGCGAGTACGTGTTCGTTGGAGGATTACGACGACGGCTCGAGGTGGCGCACATGAAACTGGCGGCGAGCCGTGCCTTCCTGCTGGTGGCGTACTTCAGCCAGGCGCACGAGATGCTGTTCGACGCACACGCGCGAGGGTTTGCGGTGTTGGGCGGGGTGACGCGGCGCGGCATCTACGACAACATGAAGACCGCGGTCGACCGGGTTGGTGCCGGCAAGCAGAGGAGCGTGAACGCGCGGTTTGAAGCGATGACAGGCCATTACCTGTTTGAAGCCGAGTTCTGCAACCGAGCGGCGGGCTGGGAGAAAGGCATCGTCGAGAAGAACGTTCAGGACCGTCGACGCAGCATCTGGCGCGAAGCCGGTGAACGGCGCTGGGCAAGCCTTGAGGAACTCAACGAGTGGCTGACGGCGGCATGCCGCAACGCGTGGCCGGAGATGAGCCACCCGGAATGGCCGGAATTGACGGTGGCCGATGTCTTGCAGGATGAGCAGGCGCGTCTGATGCCGTGTCCGAAGCCGTTTGACGGCTATGTCGAGCAGCCGGTGCGGGTCTCGGCGACGGCGCTGATCCACTACCAGAGAAACCGTTACAGCGTCCCCTGCGAGTGGGTCAACGAGGTGGTCAGTCTGCGCGCGTATCCGGATCGCCTGGTGACCGATGACAGCCGGACGGGGAGATGGTGACTCTGGCGCGCAGCTTCGAGCGTTACCAGACGATCTACGACTGGCGGCACTACGTCAGCCTGATCGAGCGCAAGCCTGGGGCGCTGCGAAACGGGGCGCCCTTCAAGACGATGCCCGAATCGCTGCGCGAGTTGCAGCGCCAGCTCTTGATGCATCCGGGTGGAGACCGTGTCATGGCGCAGGTGCTGTCGACGGTCATGTTGCATGGCCTGGATGACGTTCTGAGGGCGATCGATCTCGCCCTGGCAGCGGGGCGCGTCAGTGGCGAACACGTGTTGAACGTGCTCGCCAGGCTGAAGGAGCCGCGACAGCGGCCAGCAGCGGTAGAGACTGATCTCGTCCTCACCGAGCCGCCTGAGGCCAATGTGGGCCGCTACGACAGCCTGCGCAACCAGCAGGAGGCCGGCCATGTCGAATGACATCGTAGCGGCCTTCAAGGACCTGAGTTTGCACGGCATGGCCAGTGCGTGGCCGGAACTGCTGGGTACGGCGCGCCTGAAGTCGCTCGACCATGAGAGCGTGGCCCATCAACTGCTCAAAGCGGAGAGCGCCTATCGGGACGTACGCTCGATGGCCTACCAGATGCGTGCAGCGCGCTTCCCGTCACACCGTGATCTGGCCGGCTTCGAATTCGATCAGGCCAAGGTCGACCAAGCACTGGTTCGCGAACTCCACGAGATGAAGTTCCTGAACTCGGCGCACAACGTGGTACTCGTCGGCGGACCGGGCACCGGCAAGACGCACCTTGCAACCAGCCTGGGCGTCGAGGCGATACGCGCTCACAGCAAGCGCGTGCGCTTCTTCTCTACCGTCGAGTTGGTCAACCTGCTCGAACTCGAGAAGGCAAATAACAAAGCCGGCCAACTCGCGAATCGGCTGATGTACGCCGATCTCGTGATCCTCGATGAGATGGGCTATCTACCCTTCACTCAGTCCGGCGGCGCGCTCCTCTTCCACCTGCTCTCAAAGCTCTACGAGCGAACCAGCATCGTGATCACGACGAACCTGAGCTTCTCGGAATGGGCCAGCGTGTTCGGCGACGCTAAGATGACGACTGCGCTACTCGATCGTCTCACGCATCACTGCCACATCGTCGAAACCGGCAACGAGAGCTGGCGCTTCCGCCACTCCAGCACTCAGGCCAAATCCGCCGTCAAGGCATCTCGATCAAAACCCAAGAAAGGAGAAGAAAACACAGGGCAGAACGTAGACTTATCCACAATCGACTAGCAGAATACGACCTTAAACCAGTGGCCCAATATTGGACGTGAACACTGGCTCAGTTTGCGCGATGAATCAACAGCGAGGGTACATTTGCGAGGCCAAACTTGTATCGCAGTTCTCCCATATCCAATAGGGCCCAATCAATCATCGGATGATCCTCCTACTCTGCGCCAAGCTCTCATCAAAATCCCCATGAATTACACGCTTGTATTTCACGCCTTCGCTGTAGCGCGATTTCTCAACCGGGTGAACTACCTCGTTTAGGTGTCCCCACTTGCTACAAACCCACACCCTTGGTGGGAATCCGCGCTCGACGTGTGTCACTATGCCGGAATGGATGGCCTCTTCCTCGCGACAATAAAGGACGACATCCCCGGGCTTAACGTCGTTCAGCAAGACGTCCTTGTAACTGTCATCGGCAAGAATCTTGTCGACCTCTCCGGGCTCGTAAATTGCCGTCCTGCGTGATGCGAATGTCATTCCATGGCAATTGTAGACTCGAGTTGGACCCGTTCTGATTACCGCTTCCGGGAACTCCGACTTGATCCGCTCGGAAGAATTAAGATCCGCGTCGTCGTAATGCCCCGAAATCGGCCCATTCTTGATACATTGGCCCAGTCGGGTCTGAACGACAATGCCGCTTTGGTTGACTGGTCCGATAGTTGCCATGGGTCTCCGCGATCCTTCTGAGCTGCGGCTTTGGTGAAGCGGATTCGATGCTCCCAGACTTTTGGGATCGCGGCAATTGTCTCATTGGATGGCGGCCGCCTTCCGGCATCGACTCAGAATTGCCATAAACCGTGACCCCAGAGTGACCCCGGATCACCGGATGTTAGCGACTGCTTACGTGGAATACCTTACGAATATTGGTGCCGGCTGCAGGACTCGAACCCGCCACCTGATGATTACAAATCAACTGCTCTACCTGATGAGCTAAGCCGGCACGGGGGGCCATTCTAGCCGATTGGCGGGACCTCAAGCATCTTCGTCGCTGGCTGCCCGTCAAGCGACCCACTACTTGACGATAGTTAGCCTCGGGCGGCCTTTCGGTCCGTCATCTGGACCGCTCGGATCCACAGTATTCTTGAGATCGACCGAGGCCAGCGCCGGCTTGGCGGGACGCTCGCGGGGAGTTTCGTCCTGGATGAGCGGAACTGCGGGGGCGTCGCGCAGCGGCTCGTCGTCCTTGGCAACCTCGAAGACCATGCCGTGTCCGTTCTCGCGCGCGTACACGGCGCTGATATTCTTGACCGGAACGGAAATGGCTCGGGCGACGCCGCCAAAGCGCGCCTGGAAGTCGACAAATTCGTTGCCAAGAGTCAGCCGACTCGTCGCGAGAGGGCTGATATTGAGGACGATTTCCCCATTCTTGACGTACTCGCGGGGGACGACCGTCTGGCCGTCCACCCGAACCGCAAGATAGGGCGTGTAGCCCGCATCCGTGCACCATTCATAGATGGCTCGGATCAGGTAGGGTTTGGTAGAGATTTCGTCAGACATGGATCCGGCATGGAGGTCGCAACACCTACAGTCTAGCGACGCATTACCTTTTCGGAAGGCGTCAATGCTTCAATATACGCCGGCCGCGAAAAAATGCGCTCGGCGTACTTCATGAGAGGCGCCGCATTCTTCGAAAGTTCGATGCCATAGTGGTCCAGACGCCACAGAAGTGGTGCGATCGCCACGTCAAGCATCGAAAATTCCTCGCCGAGCATGTATTTGTTTTTCAGGAAAATCGGTGCCAGCTGGGCCAGACGGTCGCGAATGGCCAGGCGCGCCTTCTCGTGACCCTTCTCGTGACCCTTGGCCGGTACGTTCTCGAGGGTACCGACATGCACAAAGAGTTCCTTCTCGAAATTGAACAGGAACAGCCGGGCGCGGGCGCGCATGACTGGATCGGCGGGCATCAGTTGGGGATGCGGGAAGCGCTCGTCGATGTACTCGTTGATGATGTTCGATTCGTACAGAATAAGGTCACGCTCGACGAGAATCGGCACCTGGCCATAGGGATTCATGACCGAGATATCTTCGGGCTTGTTGAACAGATCGACGTCGCGAATCTCGAAGTCCATGCCCTTTTCGAAGAGCACCAGACGGCAGCGTTGACTGAATGGGCAGGTTGTGCCCGAGTAGAGAACCATCATTTTTTACACCCCGTAAAAGCAAGAGGGTGAGCAAGTGCTCACCCCTGCAGCATGCCCCGGACGCCACGCGCCCGAGGATTCGTTATTTGACGTCTTTCCAGAACGAGGCGTTCAGGCGCCACGTGATGACCGTGAAGACGGCGAGAAACAGCAAGACCCAAACCCCGATCCGGTAACGCTGGGAACGTGCGGGCTCGCCCATATAGTCGAGAAATGCGGTCAGGTCCGCCACAGCGGAGTCGTATTGCTCGGACGAAAGCGTGCCCGGGGTCACCTGGACGAAACTCTCTATGCGATGCGACTTTTCCTGAGTCTCGGTATTTACCTCGTCAACGTACACCGGATCGCGCGTGCCCTGGAGCTGCCAGAGAATGTGCGGCATCGCGATATTCGGGTAGAGGCGATTGTTCCAGCCCGTCGGACGCGAAGGGTCCCGGTAGTAGCTGCGAAACAGCGTATAGATGTAGTCAGGGCCCTTGGCGCGTGCAATCACCGAGAGGTCCGGCGGCGTGGTGCCGAACCAGGTCTTGGCGTCCTTGGGACGCATCGCGACGGTCATCGTGTCGCCGATCTTGTCTGTTGCCAGCAGCAGATTCTGCTTGATTTCGTCTTCACTGAGACCCAGATCGCGCAGTCGGTTGTAACGCATGGCCGATGCTGCATGGCAGGTCAGGCAGTAATTGACGAACAGTTTCGCGCCGCGCTGCAAGGCAGCCGGATTGTTGGCCAAGTCGGGCGCCTGGTCACAATTCGGGCACTCCTCGGCAAAAGCGATGAGGGGGGCCAGCAGCAGGATCAGGAATATCTTTTTCATGTTTGGTCCTATAGCGCGGGCTGCCTAGTGCGGATGGAACGTAACGCGTGCAGGTACTGGCTTGAACTTGCCGAGCTGGCTCCACAGCGGCATCGCCAGGAAGAAACCCAGGTAGTAGAGGGTGCCGATACCCGAGACGACGTTCTTGAAGGCGTCCGGCTCTTGCGTGCCAAGGCAGCCCAGAATAACGAAGTCGATCACGAAAATGATGTACATCAGCGAATGCCAGCCCGGTCGATAGCGGATCGACTTGACCGGACTCCTGTCGAGCCAGGGCAGGAAGAATAGAATCATCACCGAACCGCCCATGATCACCACACCGAAGAACTTCGCGTCGAAATTGTAGAGAGCGACGACAGCAGCCGCAGCTACCAGGAACACCAGTCCGACCCAGATCGCCTTGGGGCGCGCGCGCAGCAGCCAGACCACGAAGGCCGCGGCCATCGCGACAGGCAGCCAGTAGTGCGTGAAATCAGACGTCGTCGCGCGCAGCATCGAGTAGTACGGGGTGAAGTACCAGACTGGGGCGATGTGCGGCGGGGTCTTGAGGGAGTCAGCGGGAATGAAGTTGTTGGCTTCAAGGAAATAGCCGCCCATCTCGGGCGCAAAGAACACGACCGCAGCGAAGAGGAACAAAAAGCCCGCTACGCCCATCAGGTCGTGGACGGTGTAGTAGGGATGAAACGGGATGCCGTCGACTGGGATGCCCTTCGCGTCCTTGGTGTCCTTGATCTCGACCCCGTCCGGATTGTTCGAGCCGACTTCATGCAGCGCGATAATGTGCGCTGCCACGAGGCCCAGCAGCACCAGCGGAATGGCAATCACGTGAAACGAGAAAAAGCGGTTCAGGGTGGCATCGCTGACGACGTAGTCGCCGCGAATCCAGAGCGACAGGTCCGGGCCGATAAACGGGATCGCCGAGAACAGGTTGACGATCACCTGGGCACCCCAGTAGGACATCTGGCCCCACGGCAGGAGGTAGCCAAAGAAGGCCTCACCCATCAGGCACAGGAAAATCGCCACCCCGAAGATCCACACCAGTTCGCGCGGCTTGCGATAGGAGCCGTAGAGCAGCCCGCGGAACATGTGCAGGTAGACCACGATGAAAAATGCCGATGCTCCCGTGGAATGCAGATAGCGCACGAGGTAGCCAAACGGCACGTCGCGCATGATGTACTCGACTGACGCGAAGGCCTCCGCAGCGGCCGGCTTGTAGTGCATCACGAGAAAGATGCCCGTGACCAACTGGATCACGAGGACCAGAAGCGCAAGGCTCCCGAAAAAGTAGAAGAAATTGAAATTCTTCGGGGCGTAGTACTCGGACAGATGCTCCTTCCAGAGCTTGGTCAGGGGGAAGCGGTTATCCACCCAGCCGAGCAGCTGCTCGAGCACCGGCGCGTTGGCCGGGACAATCTTTTGGTTTGCCATGTAAGAAGACTCCGGGGACCGAACCGTTATGCCTTATCCGTTTCGCCGATCAGAATGCGCGTCTCGCTGAGGAACTTGTAGGGCGGGATGCGCAAATTGTCGGGTGCCGGCTTGTTCTTGTAGACGCGTCCTGCCAGATCGAAAGTAGAGCCATGGCACGGGCACAACCACCCGCCCGCCCAATCGTCGGGCAGCGAGGGCTGCGGACCGGGCGTGAACTTGTTGCCGGGCGAGCAGCCAAGGTGCGTGCAGATGCCAACGAGCACCAGGTATTCCTTTTTCACCGAACGCCAGTGGTTCTTGGCTGCGAAAGGCGGATTGATCGCGTCCGGCCCATCGGTATTGCGCAGCGAGTCCGGATCGGCCAGTTCATCGTCATGCTTGTCGAGCGCGGCAAGCTGCTCGTCGGTGCGGCGCATGATCCAGACCGGCTGGCCGCGCCATTCCGCAATTTTTTGCTCACCCTTGGCCATGCCGGTGAGATCGAACTCAACCGGCGCACCGGCGGCCTTGGCGGCCTCCGATGGCAGAAATGTCTCAAAAAAGGGGACGGCTGTGGCGACCCCTGCGACACCGCCTGCGGCGCAGGTGGCGATAACCCAGTTGCGGCGCGATGTGTCCGCCGGCTGACCGTTGCTCATTTTTTCTCCGTTGCTTGCCCTGGATTTTTCTTCAACCTTCAATTCTACCGTAATGCAATACTGAACGAAAGCTGCTGCGACGCGGCGACCGGGCTGGGGCGGCCCGTGCGCGCTGACCACACACCGCCCCTATGCCGGGGGACTGCGCCTCGACTACCATTAGGCCTGACGGCACCAGTCGGGCGCCGGCATATAAAGGGGATGGTTCATGAGCTTCGTCTCGGAATTCAAGGAATTTGCCATCAAAGGCAACGTGATTGACCTGGCGGTGGGTGTCATTATCGGCGGTGCGTTTGGCAAGATTGTCGACTCGCTGGTCAAGGACATCATCATGCCGGTCGTCGGGCTGGTGTTCGGCAAACTCGACTTCTCGAACCTGTTTGTGGTGCTTGGCTCGATTCCGCCCGACTATCACGGCTCGATGAGCTACGCGGACCTGACCAAGGCGGGGGTGGCGCTATTTGCCTACGGCAATTTCCTGTCGATAGGGGTCAATTTCCTGATCCTTGCGCTGATCATCTTCCTGATGGTTCGCTACATCAATAAGCTCAAGCGCTCTTCGACCCCGCCACCGGCACCGCGCGAGGACCTCGTGCTGCTACGCGAGATCCGTGACTCGCTCAGGAAATAAACGCGTGTGCGCCAGCGTGCCTGCTTTCGCGGGGCTGCGCTTTGCGGAATAATGTGGTCTAGCCCCGCCCGTTTGCCCGGGGTCCCCTCCGGCAGTTTCACCACATATGGATGGGGCCCATTCACCCCACCCGTCCGCGATGCTGCGTAAGCTCTGGCTCCTGTTCGCCCAAACCGTGACCGTCTGCGTGGCGGTCCTGTTTGTCGTAACCACTCTGCGTCCCCAGTGGCACCAGAAGAGCACGGCGCAGTCGGCCGCCAAGAGCAGCACCGTCACAACGCCGGGTAATTTCTGGCCCGACCTGGCGGCCTCGGGGGCGGCAAGCTCTTACGCCGTGGCCGTGCGCCGCGCCACGCCGGCCGTGGTCAACATCAATACCAGCAAAGAGATCTCGGTAACACGCAGCCCGTTCGCCGACGATCCGCTTTTCCAGCGTTTTTTTGGCAACCAGTTCGGCAAGGAGCGCGAGCAGATTGCCAGCCTTGGCTCGGGTGTCATCGTCAGTCCTGAAGGTTTCATCCTCACCAACAACCACGTCGTCGAGTCGGCCGACGAGATCGAAGTCGCCCTGGCCGATGGGCGCAAAGCCAGTGCGCGCGTGGTCGGAGCGGATCCGGACACCGACCTCGCCGTTCTGCGGGTGGACCTCAAGGACCTGCCGACGATCAGCTTTGCCCCGTTTGAGCAGGTCCAGGTAGGCGATGTGGTTCTCGCCATCGGCAATCCCTTCGCGGTCGGCCAGACCGTGACCATGGGCATCGTCAGCGCGCTCGGGCGCAATCATCTGGGTATCAATGCCTTCGAAAACTTCATCCAGACCGACGCGGCTATCAATCCGGGCAATTCGGGCGGCGCACTGGTGGACGTTGAAGGCCGCCTGATCGGCATCAATACCGCGATCTACTCCAATAGTCGCGCCGGCGGATCCCTCGGCATCGGATTCGCCATCCCGGTTTCAACTGCCAAGACGGTCATGGAGAGCATCATCGCGACCGGTCAGGTGGTACGCGGCTATATCGGCGTGGAGCCGCAGGAAATTACGCCCGAGATGGCCGAGGCCTTGAAGCTGCCACGCTCGAGCGGTGCGCTGATCGCCGGCGTCATGCGCAACGGACCGGCCGATCGGGCCGGGGTGCGTCCGGGCGACATCCTGGTCGCGGTCGATAACAAGCCGATCGATGACACCACCACCATGCTGACCCAGGTCGCCCAGCTCAAGCCCGGCAGCGATGCCAAGCTGACCATCCAGCGCGGCAACCAGCAGATAGCGCTCACCGTCAAGGTTGCGCGCCGACCCCGCGCCCAATCCAAGCCCGACAACTGAACCCGTCATGCATATCAAAGCCCTGATCGCTTACCTCGGTGGGCTCGAAGAGAACAACAATCGCGCCTGGTTTGTGATGAACAAGCCAAGCTACGACATCCTGCGTGAGGAATTTGTCGCGCTGGTCGCAGCCAGCGTTGCGCAAGTCGCGCGCTTTGATGCGCCAATCGCCGCGGTGAATCCCAAGAAGGCCCTGTTCCGCATCCATCGCGACGTGCGCTTTTCCAAGGATAAACGACCTTACAAGACGACCTTCAGTGCCGCGCTTGCGCCCAGCGGTGGCAAGGTCGGGGCGCCGATGTACTACTTCCAGATCGACGCACAGGGCGAGTTGCTGGTCGCAGCCGGTTGCTGGCATCCGCAGCCGGACGCACTAAAGCGCATTCGCGCCAGCCTCGCCGAAGACGACCGTGATTTGCGCCGCATTCTCAGGGCTTCCGCCTTGCGCAGCACCTATGGGGGGCTTGACACCGACGAGGCGCTCAAACGGCCGCCACGCGGTTACCCAGCTGATCATCCCGCGATCGAGCTGATCAAGCACAGAAACATCATCGTCGCGCGACGCGAGAAACTCACGAATCGAGTGAGTGCTGATCTGGCGGGAGAAATTGGCCGCCACTGCAAGGCAGCCTATCCGCTGGTGCGCTGGCTGCGCACGGTAATGGGCGCCTAAGGGCCGTCCCGACTAAGTCCTGGGTGGACGACCGGCGAACCAGTCCTGAGCGGTATAACCGGGCTTATTCTTTTCGAACTGGTCGCGTCCGGGAAAACGCTCGTAGATGTAGCGATCAAGGCGCATCAGTTCGAGCGCAACGTGCGGCGGGAAACCCTGGCGGCCGCCGCGCTGATCGACCAAGAGGCCACTCATATACTTGAACAGGCTGTCTTCATCGCTCCACAAGAGCGCGATTTTGCGCGCGATGTGCTCAAAGCGTGCGGCCAGGCTATAGGGGCGCACGTCTGCCGGCAGCTGGGCCATCCAGGTTTCGAAGTAGTCGCCGGCAGCCTCGACCCCCGTCACCCTCTTGACCACTGCCTGTTCCGGGGGCGCCGGAACAAATGTGTCGAAAGTATCGTCGAACTGCGGCTCGTCGTGGACCTTCGCCTCAGCGGTGGCCTTGTTTGAGGAAAACGGGAACAGCTTTCGCAGCATGCGAGATCCTTTGCTCCCAATCCAACTGAGCAGTCGCGTCAACTGAATCGATCTCCACTCGATAGCACGTGCATCGACCGTCAACCCGGGCAATTTTAGGCCGCTACGCGGCGGGCGACAAGCCTCGCGACCAGCGCGCGACCAAATTGGTTGTTAAGCAATATGAAGCGAGGCGAAAGATTGTCAATTGGCGGTGATTCTTGGACTTGCCGCAACAGTCCAGGTGGCTTAGGTGGCCGCCTCGCGCGGCACGACAAAGCGCGCCACGAGCAACCCGGCCTCGTAGAGCAGCACCAGCGGGAATGCCAGCAGGAGCATCGACATCGCGTCCGGTGGGGTAACGATCGCTGCGACGACAAATGCGCCGACGATGACAAAGCGCCTGATCTCCCGCAGTTTATCGAGCGAGACGATGCCAAGGCGCACCAGCACGACCACCACGACCGGGACTTCGAAGGTCACCCCGAAGGCGAGAAACATGGTCAGCACGAAGCTCAGGTAGCTATCGATATCCGGTGCCACCGTCACCGAATGCGGCGAATATTCATAGATGACCCTGAACACCGTGCGGAACACGACGAAGTAGGAGAAAGCCACGCCGCACAGGAACAAGGTAAAGCTCGAGATGATCAACGGCAGTGCAAGGCGCCGCTCCGAGGCATACAGCCCCGGCGCGATGAATGCCCAGGCCTGGTACAGGACCATGGGCAGGGCGATCACGAAGGCGACCATGAGCGTGATCTTGATGGGCACCAGAAAAGGGGTGACCACGCCCGTGGCGATCATGTGGGTTCCTGCCGGCAGGGCACTTAGCATCGGGGCTGCCAGGAGATCGTAGACCTGTGCCGAGAACGGTGCGAGGCAGACAAACACCACGAGGACTGCCAGGGCCGCTCGCACCAGTCGAGTGCGCAGCTCAAGCAGGTGCGAGATGAAAGACTCGCCTTCGCCAGACAGCTCGTCCCCGGGCTTCTTGTCCTCGCTCATTGCCTAGCTACCGGTGCCGCGTGAGCGATAACGCGCCACGCGCGCCGCCGCCGACAGTACCCGAGTCTTGCGCCGCTGGCTCTGGCGATACCACTGTGGCGTCGCGCTCTGGCGCGCCGCGCGATTGCGCCGCCAGCGGTTGCGCTTGCTCGGACTAAAGGGGCTACTCGGGGAAAGCGGAGTCGCCACGCCACCGAGCGTGGCCGCATCGTTTTCTCCGGAGCCCGAAACCGCCGCCAGAATATTGCTGCGCGACTGCTCGACTTCGTTTTGCAGGCCGGCACTGAACTTGCTCACGGCCTGGCGCACTTCGCCACCGACATTGCGCAACTCGTCGAGTTGCATCTCGCGCGAGACCTCGGCACGTACGTCGGCCATATAGCGCTGCATGCGACCAAACAGGGTTCCAAGGGTACGTGCCACCCGCGGCAGGCGTTCGGGCCCGATGACGATCAGGGCGACCGTGGCGATGATTACGATCTTCTCGACATCGATACCGAACATGGGGCGCCGGACAATGAGGGGCAAACGCGTCCCAGGACGGGATGGCGCGGGCGCGCGCAGGATTCGCGCGCGATTCAGGACACCGCCTAGCTGTGGGTCTTTTCCTTGGCGTCGACGTCGATAACACTCTTGTCGGCGACTTTGGCCGGATCCGCGGGCTTGCCAGCCTCAGCCGGATCCTTCATTCCTTCCTTGAAGCCGCGCAGCGCACCGCCGAGATCCTCGCCGAGGGTCTTGATCTTCTTGGTACCGAACACCAGCAACACGACCACCAGAAGTATCAGCAAGTGCCAAATACTTAATCCACCCATTTCCGTCTCCCGCGCGCCCTGCGCGCAAATTCCAGGTATTGCTCTGCTATAGGCTCAGCGCGGCTTCCATGGCCGCGGTCCACCGAGCACATGAATATGCAGATGGTAGACCTCCTGCCCGCCGCCCCGACCGGTATTGATCAGGGTTTTGAATCCGCCGTCACCGTCGCGCCCCGCGTAGCCTACGCCTTCCTGACGCGCCAGGCGCGGCGCCAAGCCCACCATTTTACCCAACAGCGCCCCATGCTGGTTTTCGCAGTCGGCCAGTGTCTCAATATGGAGCCTGGGCACGATCAGGAGGTGCACCGGAGCGGCCGGGTTTATATCGCGAAAAACGACAATCTCGTCGTCCTCGTACACCAGGGGTGAGGGAATCTCGCGCGATACGATCTTGCAAAAAATGCACTGGCTGTCGCTCATCACTCCTCCCCTGCCTGCCTTTCCCGCTCGCGACTCTTGCGTGCCGCCTGCTCGTCGAGCCCGGAGAGCCCCTCGCGCCGCGCAAGCTCGGCGAGGACATCGGCGGGTCGCAGCCCATGCCAGGCGAGCATTATCATCGAATGAAACCACAAATCGGCCGTCTCGGCGACGATGCGCGCCGGCTCACCGTCCTTGGCAGCCATGACGGTCTCGGTCGCTTCTTCCCCGATCTTCTTGAGGATGGCGTCCTCGCCCTTGGCAAATAGACGCGCGACGTAGGAGAGTTCGGGATCGCCAGCCCTGCGTGCGTCGATGACGCCAGCCAGGCGCTCGAGAATATCGCTCATCGATAGATTTCCTTGGGGTCCTTCACCGGAGCGTCGACCGTCTCCCAATGCGGAGCGCCGTCGGCGAGCCCGTCCAGACGCTGGAAAAAGCAGCTCTCGCGCCCGGTATGGCAGGCAATGCCTTCGATCTGATCCACTCGCAACAACAGGGCGTCCTCGTCGCAATCCAGGCGGATCTCACGGATCATCTGAACGTGACCTGATTGTTCGCCCTTGTGCCAGATCTTGCGACGTGATCGGCTCCAGTAGACCGCCTCGCCCGACTCGACAGTGCGCGTCAGGGCCTCGCGATTCATGAAGGCAAACATCAATACGCGCCCGCTGCTCGCATCCTGAGTGATGACGGGCACGAGGCCATGTTCGTCCCAGTTTACCTTGTTGAGCCAGCTGTGGGGATTGTTCATATCGGTCCCAGAAAGCACTCCGCCCTAGTCGAGGCGCACTGCGATACCGCGCCCGGCGAGATAGCGCTTGGCCTCGACGACACTGTACTCGCCAAAGTGAAAGATGCTCGCCGCGAGCACCGCGTCGGCATGCCCCTCGAGTATCCCCTGCGCCAGGTGCTCGAGATTGCCGACGCCGCCGCTGGCGATCACAGGCACGCTGACCGCGGCTGCAACCGCCCGGGTCAGCTCCAGATCGAAGCCCTGATGGGTACCGTCGCGATCCATGCTGGTCAAAAGGATCTCGCCGGCACCGAGCTCTACGGCCTGCCCGGCCCACTCCAGCACGTCGCGTCCGGTCGGCGTACGCCCGCCCCGCGCATAGACTTCCCAGCCGCCACCAGAGCGCGCCTTGGCATCTATTGCGAGGACGATGCACTGGGCGCCAAACTTATCGCTTGCGGCGGCGATCAGCTGGGGATCGGCCACCGCCGACGAATTCATGCTGACCTTGTCGGCGCCGGCGTTAAGCAGGCGTCGCACGTCGGCGACGCTTTTCACGCCGCCGCCCACGGTGAGCGGAATGAAGACCTGGTCGGCCACGGCTTCGATGATTGGCAGGAGCAGGTCATGCCCTTCGGAAGTCGCCGTGATATCCAGGAAAGTGATCTCGTCGGCACCCTCGCTGTCATAGCGGCGCGCCACCTCGACGGGGTCACCGGCATCGCGCAGTCCGACAAACTTGACGCCCTTGACGACGCGACCGGCGTTGACGTCAAGACAGGGAATGATGCGTTTGGCAAGCATGGGGAGTGAGGTCCGGCGCAGCCGCGCTGCGCACGGACTGCCTATCGCGCCAGGGCGTCCGCTTTGGCCTGCCCGAGCTTGAAGTCGAGATCACCCGTGTAGATCGCACGACCACAAATCACGCCGTGCACCCCCTCGTCCTCGATCGCACATAGCGCCTCGATATCCGCGATCGACGCGAGACCACCGCTTGCGATTACCGACATCGACACCGACTGCGCAAGTTTGACGGTCGCCTCGATATTGATGCCCGACATCATGCCGTCGCGCCCGATATCGGTATAGACCACCGCTTCAACACCATAGTCCTCGAACTTGCGCGCCAGATCGATGACTTCGTGGCGCGTCATCTTGGACCAGCCGTCGGTGGCGACCTTGCCATCCTTGGCATCGAGCCCAACGATGATCTGGCCGGGAAAGGCACCACAGGCATCGTGCAGGAAGCCCGGGTTCTTCACGGCCGCGGTGCCGATGATCACGTAACTCAAGCCATCGTCGAGATAGCGCTCGATCACGTCCAGATCGCGGATGCCGCCCCCGAGCTGGATCGGGATGCCGCCCCCGACCGCCTTGACGATCGCCTTGACCGCCGTTTCGTTGCGCGGACGCCCGGCGGAGGCGCCATTGAGGTCGACCAGATGCAGGCGCCGCGCTCCCTGGGCTACCCAATGGCGCGCCATTTCGGCCGGATCCTCGGAGAAAGTGGTGGCACTAGCCAGGTCACCCTGGCGCAGGCGGACGCAATGCCCGTCCTTGAGGTCGATCGCAGGGATCAGCAGCATGTTGGTTGGACGGCCAAGGAGAAGGGGGGCGGCGCCGCGCAGCGCAGGGGATTCACGGGTTCCATGAGACGAAGTTGCTATACAGCCTGAGGCCGGCAGAAGCACTCTTCTCCGGATGGAATTGGGTGGCGAAAATATTATCCCGAGCAATCGCGCAGGTAAAGGGTGCGCCGTAGGTGCTTTGCGCCGCCACGTCCCGCGCCTGTCGCGTCACCACGTGGTAGCTATGCACGAAGTAGAACCAGGCGCCATCGGCGACGCCGTCCCAGAGCCGGTGGCGCTCACCCTGCTCGTGCGCCACCGGATAGACCCGGTTCCAACCCATGTGGGGCACCTTCAGACGCGCCACCGCGCCAGAAGCAAAGGCATCACCGGAAAAGTGCACGCATTCGCCGCCAATCACACCCAGCCCCTGCGACGGTCCTTCGGCGCTGTGATCACACAACATCTGTTCGCCCAGACACACGCCCAAAAGCGGCTTGGTACGTGCGCTTTCGCGCACCGCTTCTTCAAGTCCGGACTCGGCGAGCGTGCGCATGCAATCGGGCATGGCGCCCTGACCCGGCAGCACGACACGGTCGGCCGCACGCAACTCTTGCGCACTGGCGCACACGCGCACGTCGGCCTCGGGCGCGACGCGCCGCAGCGCATGTGCCACTGAGCGCAGGTTGCCCATGCCGTAGTCGACGATTGCGATGCGTACCATGGTTGCCGATGGATGGGACTGTGTGCTCTCTAGAGGACGCCCTTGGTCGAGGGGACGGCCAGAGGCGAGCGAGCGTCCTGCTGCAAAGCCATGCGCAGGGCCCGACCGAAGGCCTTGAACACGGTTTCACATTGGTGGTGAGCGTTTGAACCGCGCAAGTTGTCGATATGGAGCGTCACCAGAGCGTGGTTCGCAAAGCCCTGGAAGAATTCATGGGCGAGGTCGACATCGAACTGGCCGATTACGGCGCGCGTGAAAGGAACATGGAATTCCAGACCCGGACGGCCCGAGAAGTCGACCACCACGCGCGAGAGCGCCTCGTCCAGGGGCACATAGGAGTGGCCGTAGCGGCAGATGCCGCGCTTGTCGCCAACGGCCTGCGCGATGGCCTGGCCGAAGGTAATGCCGATGTCCTCGACCGTGTGATGGGCGTCTATATGCAGATCGCCGCTGGCGTTGACTTCGAGATCTATCAAGCCGTGGCGTGCCACCTGATCGAGCATATGATCAAGAAACGGCACGCCGCTGGCCAGTTGTGCCTTGCCGCTGCCATCGACCTCAAGCCGTACGCGAATCTCGGTTTCGGCGGTCTTGCGCGTCACTTCTGCAGATCTCATGGTCAGCTTGCTGCGCTCAGTGCGCCAGGCGCATCGATGCCCCGAGGGCATCCAGAAATAGCGCGTTTTCGGCAGGAGTGGACACGGTAACACGCAGGCAGTTAGCCAGCAACGGATGGGCGCCCGAGACATTCTTGATGAGGATACGGCGCTCGCGCAGCGCCTCGAATACCCGGGACGCGGCAGCGGGATCGGGCGACGCGAGGCGAAAGAGCAGGAAATTGGCGTCCGACGGAAAGACCTCGATACCCTCGAGTTTGCCAAGCCGCCCGGCGAGATCGCCGCGCGCCGCGCGCAGCAGCGCCGCCTGCTCGTCCAGAACTGCCTGGTGAGCGAGGGCAAACTCTACATAGGCCTGGGTGAAGACGTTGACATTGAAGGGCGGACGCACCTTGTCGAGTTCGTCTGTCCACGCCGGTGCGGCGGCAAGATAGCCAAGGCGCGCACCGGCCATGCCGCTCTTACTCAGGGTACGCATGACGAGGAGATTGGGAAACTCAAGCACGCGGTTCATGAAACTCGCGCCCGCGAATGCCTGATAGGCCTCATCGATCACGACCAGACCCGGGCTCGCCGCGATCAGCGTCTCGACATCCTCTCTTGTGAATAGGTTGCCGGTCGGATTATTCGGATAGGCGATGTAGAGTACCCGCGGCTGCTCACGCTCGATGGCCTCGAGCATCGCGGGCATATCGAGCGTGAAGTCCTGCCCCAGCGGCACGCCGATGAAACGCAGACGCGCCAGGCGCGCCGAGGCTTCATACATCACAAAGCCCGGCAAGGGAGCGAGGATGCTGGCCTTCGGATCGGCCACGGCGATGGCGATAAGATTGATCAGCTCATCGGAACCATTGCCGAGCACCAGCCCGGCCTTCGCAGGAATGCCAAACACCGTGCGTAGGCTCGCGCCAAGCTTTTCGGGGCGAGGACTCGGATAGCGGTTGACCGCTAGCTGCGCGAGCCTTCCTGAGAGCTCCTGCAACAGCGCTGCGGGCAGCTGGTAGGGACTCTCCATCATGTCGAGCTTGACCATGCCTTGCGCATCGGCAACCGGATAGGCCGTGAGCGCGCGCACGTCGGCGCGAATTACTGCCTTGACGCGCTCGACGCTGGCGGAGTCGTCACTCACCGCCCGCCTTTGTAGGGACAGGGTCCATGCGCAGCCGGGCGGCTCGGGCGTGTGCTTCAAGCCCTTCACTGTCAGCCAGGCAGGCGGCGATCGGACCGAGCCGCTGTGCGGCCGCGTGACCCACGCGAATGATGCTCGAGCGCTTCTGGAAATCGTAGACACCCAGCGGTGACGAAAAGCGCGCCGTACCGGCCGTCGGCAATACATGATTCGGGCCGGCGCAATAATCACCGAGCGCCTCCGAACTGAAATGCCCCATGAAAATCGCCCCCGCATTGCGGATCGCGGGTAGGAGCTTGTCGGGATCGGCCACCGCAAGCTCCAGGTGCTCGGGAGCGATCCGGTTGGCCAACTCGCTGGCCTCGGCAAGGTCACGCACGCGGATGAGCGCGCAGCGAGTCGCAAGCGCCGCGCGCACGATTGCGGCGCGCGCGAGTCCAGGCAAAAGCCGCTCGATCTCGCCTGCCACTCGATCGAGAAATGCCTGCGAGGGACATAGCAGCAGCGCCTGTGCCATTTCATCGTGTTCGGCCTGTGAGAACAGATCCATGGCAAGCCACTCGGGATTGGCTGATTCATCACAGATGATCAGGATCTCCGAAGGCCCGGCGATCATGTCGATGCCAACCGTCCCGAAGACGCGCCGCTTGGCGGCCGCAACATAGGCGTTGCCCGGCCCGACAATCTTGTCCACACGCGGAATCGTGGCCGTCCCATAAGCCAGTGCGGCAATCGCCTGCGCGCCGCCGATGGTAAAGGCACGCTCGACACCTGCCAGTGCCGCGGCAGCGAGCACCACCGGATTGCGCACCCCCTGGGGTGTCGGTGTAACCAGGATCAATTCCGGCACACCCGCCACCTGCGCCGGAATGCCATTCATCAGGACCGACGACGGATAGGCTGCCTTGCCACCCGGGGCGTAGAGTCCAACCCGCTCGAGCGGGGTGAGCTTCTGACCCAGCTCGGCACCCTCGGAATCGGTAAATCCCCACGAGTCTGCCCGCTGCCGTTCGTGAAAAACGCGAATCCGTGTCGCGGCCGCCTCCAGTGCAGCACGCAGCGGTGGGTCGAGACCCGCAAGGCACGCCGCGAGCTCGTCGCGCCCGATCTCGAGACCTTTGGCATGCTCGGGCGCAAAACCGTCCCAGCGCCGCGTGTAGTCGAGCAGGGCAGCATCACCGCGCTGCCTGACGTCCGCGAGCACCTCGGCCACGACACCATCGAGCTCGCCATCGAGCTCGTTCTCGTAGCGCAACAGCGCCACGAGTTCCCGCTCGAATCCAGAGTCACCCGAATCAAGCTGACGGATCGCGCTCACCGTGCGCCGCTCCGCGCTGCGGCCGCCCCGCGAAACTTCTCGAGCAGCGGCTGGATCGCCGCGTGCTTGAGCTTGAGCGCCGACTGGCTGACGATCAGGCGCGCCGAAATCGGCATGATCTGTTCAACCTCCACGAGCTGATTGGCGCGCAGGGTACTGCCGGTCGAGACCAGGTCGACGATGGCATCCGCCAGACCGGTCAGCGGGGCAAGTTCCATCGAACCATACAATTTGATGAGATCCACATGCACGCCCTTGGCCTCGAAGTGCTCGCGCGCGGTCTTCAGATACTTGGTCGCCACGCGCAATCGCGCCCCCATCCGGACGGCGCGCGCGTAGTCGAATCCTTCGGGAACCGCGACGCTCATGCGACAGCGTGCGATCCCGAGATCGATCGGCTGATACAGCCCCTCCATGTCGTGCTCAAGCAGCATGTCCTTGCCAGCCACACCCATGTCCGCAGCCCCGTATTGAACATAGGTCGGCACGTCGGAAGCGCGCACGATGATGATGCGCAATCCGGGATCGGAGGTTGGCAGGATGAGTTTTCGGGTGGCCTCACCATCGTCGTCGAGCGTCACGCCGGCAGCCGCGAGCAGGGGTAGCGTCTCGCTGAAAATGCGCCCCTTGGAGAGGGCGAGCGTGACCACAGCATTCATGATCGATCCGCGCCAACCCGGCGAATCCGCGCCCCGACAGCGGCGAGCTTCGATTCCATTTCTTCGTAGCCGCGATCGAGGTGGTAAATCCGGTCAATCAGGGTCTCACCATGCGCCACCAAGGCGCCGATGACCAGACCCGCCGAGGCGCGCAGATCGGTCGCCATGACGCTCGAACCCGACAGGGACTGGGCGCCATGGATCAGCGCCGTGTTGCCTTCGACTTCGATATGCGCGCCCAGGCGATTGAGTTCGGCCACATGCATGAAGCGATTCTCGAATATCGTCTCGGTAATCAAGCTGGTGCCGTCGGCAATGCAATTGAGTGCCATGAACTGCGCCTGCATGTCGGTCGGGAAGGCCGGGTACTCCGAAGTGCGCACATTCATGGCACGCAAGCGATTGGCGCCATTGTGTTTGGCGACGCTGGCGCGAATCCAGGTATCACCGCACTCGATCGTCAGGCCCGCTTCGCGCAGCTTCTCCAGAACAGCGTCGAGTGTGTCGCTACGAGTGCCGCGCAGTTCGATCGCGCCGCCCGTGGCCGCAACCGCACACAGGAAGGTGCCCGTCTCGATCCGGTCAGGCATCACCCGATGCGCCGCGCCATGCAGTTTTTCCACACCCTCGATGACGATGCGGTCGGTACCCGCGCCCGTAATGCGCGCGCCCATCGCCACCAGCAACTGCGCCAGATCCGTCACTTCCGGCTCGCGTGCCGCGTTTTCAAGGATGGTCTCACCCTCGGCGAGGGTGGCAGCCATCATGAGATTCTCGGTTCCGGTCACCGTCACCATGTCAGTGACGATGCGGGCACCACGCAGTCGACGTGCCTCGGCGACGATATAACCCGCTTCAATCTCGATCTTCGCGCCCATCGCCTCCAGGCCCTTGATGTGCTGGTCAACCGGACGCGAACCGATTGCGCAGCCACCCGGCAAGGACACCCGCGCCTGGCCAAAACGCGCCAGCATGGGCCCGAGGACCAGGATCGAAGCGCGCATGGTTTTGACGAGGTCGTAGGGCGCCTCCAGCGAATCAACCTGCGCCGCCTGTATCGAGATCCGGTCGCCCTCGCGGGTTCGGGTTACACCCATCTGACCGAGCAGCTTCAGGGCTGTCGCAACATCCTGCAGGCGCGGGATATTGGACAGTTCAAGCGCTTGCGCAGTCAAAAGACTGGCACACAGGATCGGCAGGGTGGCGTTTTTCGCCCCGGAGATCTCTACCACTCCCTCGAGTGGATAGCCCCCCTCGATGACAAGCTTATCCACGCGGCAGCTTCCATTCATCCGGAGTAAGGGTGCGCATCGAGAGTGCGTGGATCTCGGCGCGCATGCGCTCGCCGAGCACACCGTAGACCAGCTGGTGCCGCTGCACGGCCCGCAGGCCGGCAAACGAATCGCTCACGATCAGCGCTTCAAAATGCTGGCCGTCCCCGCTTACCTCGAGGTGCGTGCAGCTAAGGCCAGCGAGAATGTACTCGCGGATCGCCTCGGGCGTCGGATTCATGTCAGTGCCTGAGCTTGTAGCCGGAGCGCAGCATGCCCAGGGCCGCGACACCGCAAACCAGCGCAGTCGCAGCGACGATAGCGAGACTTAGCCAGGGCGAGGCGTCCGAAACACCGAAAAAGCCATAGCGAAAACCGTCAATCATGTAGAAAAAGGGATTAAAGCGCGACACCACCTGCCAGACCGGCGGCAGGGAGTGCACCGAGTAGAACACGCCAGACAGAAAAGTCGCCGGCATGATGATGAAATTCTGGAAAGCCGCGACCTGGTCGAATTTTTCGGCCCAGATGCCGGCGATCACACCCAGTGCGCCCATGACAAAACAGCCAAGAAAGGCAAACACAACGATCCACCCGGCGGCCTCGAATTCGGGTATCGCGAACACTGCGGTAATCGCCAACACACCGAGGCCCACGACCAGGCCGCGCACCGTGGCGGCGAGCACGTAGGCAAGGAAAATCTCGCCCGGAGCAAGCGGCGGCAGCAGGATGAACACGAGATTGCCCGTGATCTTGGACTGGATCAGGGAAGAAACACTGTTGGCGAAGGCGTTTTGCAGCATCGACATCATCACCAGGCCCGGGATCAGAAAGCTCGTATAGCCGACGTGCTCGTAGACGTTGACGCGTCCTTCGAGTGCGTGCGCGAAGATCAGCAGGTAGAGCAGCGCCGTGAGAACCGGAGCTGCCACGGTCTGAAAGCTCACCTTCCAGAAGCGCAGGCTCTCCTTGTAGAGCAGGGTGCGAAAGCCGACAAACGCCGCTGGCTGCAGTGCACTGATTGACGGCGTACTCACCGGCGCGACCGGATCGATGGTGCTCATCAGGAATTGCCTCGCATGACCTGTACGAAAACGTCCTCTAGATCGGGGGCCTGCAACTCGATATCGTCGACCCGCGCGCCCCCTTCGCGACAGGCAGCGAGGATCCCTTCCACCTCGGAGGAATCGGACAGGCGCAGGGCGACTTTGCCCGATCGCTGTGCCGCGTCCCGATCGATCGCCCGATCGCGCAGCGCCTCCGGCAACTGGCCCTGGCCGATTGCCAGCACCATCTGCAGTCCCGCGACCCGTCGCAACAGCTCCTCGGTGCGGTCGAGCGCCACAATCTGGCCGGCCTTGAGCATGGCGATGCGCGTGCACAGGGCCTGCGCTTCCTCCAGATAGTGGGTCGTCAGCACGATCGTATGGCCGTCGCGATTCAGGCGTGCAATGAATTTCCAGAGAGTCTGGCGCAGTTCGACATCGACCCCGGCGGTCGGCTCATCGAGCACGATGACCGGCGGCTTGTGAACCAGTGCCTGAGCCACCAGCACCCGGCGTTTCATGCCTCCCGAAAGCGCTCGCATATTTGAGTCGGCCTTGCCGCTCAGGTCAAGGTTACTCATGACCTCGTCGATCCAGTCGTCATTTCGGGTCAGGCCAAAATAGCCCGACTGGATGCGCAGGGTCTCACGCACGGTGAAAAACGGATCGAATACGAGTTCCTGGGGAACCACCCCGAGCAGGCGTCGGCTCATCCGAAAGTCGGAAACCACGTCGTGGTCGAGTACCGACACCGAGCCCTTGTTGGCGCGCGTCAGGCCCGCAATGATCGATATCAGGGTGGTCTTGCCGGCCCCGTTAGGACCGAGCAGGCCGAAGAATTCGCCCGGTTCGATCTCAAGGCTTACGCCACCCAGGGCGGTGAGACCCGGATAGGTCTTGGTAACTTCCTTGACACTGATGGCGGACGGCATGATTGGTGATTCTCGCAGAGCCTGAAATTATATGCCGATAGCCAGGCGATGCGCTGGCCGCACCAGCCAGGCGCGCGTTCAGGAATGGGGCTCGGATCCGTCGGAGAAGCCCGAGAGAAATCCTGCCACGCCGTAGAGCTTGGCGAAGGTGACAAGCTGCTCGGGAACGTCGACAAAGCGCAGGACCTTACCGGGGGTTTCGCGGGCGCGCCGCTCCCAGGCCAGCACGACAGCGATCGCCGCCGAATCGGATCCCGCCAATTCCTTGAGGCAGAACTCGGTCTCTCCGGCGCTGATGGCAGCACTCCCCTCGGCCAGCCGCGCCTGGGCCGTCGCCATGTTGATGCTGCCGGAGACCGTGAACACGTTAGTTCTTGCCGGAGGTGGCGGGTTTGGCTGCGAGGGCGGCGTTCTTGTCGCTCAAGCCCTTGATCAGGCCATCGATACCGCCAGCGGTCACCAGTTGGCCGAACTCGTTGCGATAGTTCTGCACCAGCCAGACACCGATGATGTTCACATCGATGATCTTCCATCCGTCGGCCTGCTTCTTGAGCTTGTAGTTCAGATCGATCGGGTCACCGCCGTGCGTGCTGATGACTTCGGTATTGACCTGCACTACCGTGTCGCTCGGAGAGGCGCGGTAAGGTTTGAACTGGATGGTCTGGTCACGCACCTGGGATAGCGCACCGGAGTAGGTGTAGGTCAGGAGCTGGCGGAATTGCCCGACGATCTTCTCCTGCTGCTCGGGCGTCGCGCTACCCCAGTTGCGGCCCACGGCGCTGGCGGTCATGTAGCGAAAATCCACATAGGGCAGCACCTTGGCGTCGACCAGCGCGTTGATCTTGGGGATGCTGCCGGCCTGGATCTCGGGGTCAGACTTGATCGATTGCATGACATCGCTGACGACGCGCTTGACCAGTTCATCGGGCGGGGTCGCGGCGTCGTCTGCCAGAGCAGCGCCGCCCGGGGACAGCGTCGCCGCCAGCACGATCATCAGGCCGCGCGCGGCGCGCTGGATTGGATTGGATACGTTCATGAAGGCTCCTCGTTCTCTTCTTATGTGGGGCACTACTGGTTCTGAACCTTGTCTTCGTTTTCCTCGTCAGGAGGATTGCCGTTGTAGATCTGGTAGCGGCGGCGCGACAGGTAGCCATCGCGCAGGAACACGTATTCATCGAGTGCCGCACTCTGCAAAAGGTTCCCGGCGCCAATGAGCGAGGCACGCGTGTCGATGATGCGCACTCCTTCGATCGTGTTGCGCTGCCAGACCGGATACAGGTAGCCCAGTGGATCTATTTCCAGATCGACGAGAAGCCCAGCGCTATCGCGCAAATCGCTGGGACCAAAGAAAGGCAACACGAGATAGGGGCCCGGTCCGACACCCCAGGTGCCAAGCGTTATCCCGAAGTCCTTGTGATGCTTGGATAGCCCCGTCTTGGTCGCGACGTCGATGCAGCCGGCAAGGCCGATGGTGGTGTTGATCAGCACGCGACAGGCGTCCGAGGCGGCATCCGCAATATTGCCTTCGAGCAGATTGTTGGCCGCAATCGGCAGGTCGCCGATGTTGGCAAAAATGTTGCTCACGCAGGTGCGCACCGGCTGCGGCAGCACCGTGTTGTAGCCCTGGGCGACGGGCTTTAAGATCGCGTCGTCAAGGGTCTTGTTAAGTTTGTAAGTCGCGCGGTTCAGATTCTCGAACGGGTCGCGCGGATCGCTGGCGGGCGTGCTGGCACAGCCGGCGCACACGAGGACAGCGCCAGCGAGCGCCAGCGCAGTCAGGCTGCGCCGCACCTCGCCAGACCACGCAGCCCCGCTCATGGTTTGGCCTTGGCACCGGCCGGCTGGGCTCCCGTGGCCGGCGGCGGGGGCGCCGCATCGGCCACCTTGCCAAAGAGGAACTTGCTGATCAGAGTCTCAAGCACGATGGCAGACTGCGTGGACGTGATCACGTCACCGGAAGCGAGCATCTGGGTATCGGCACCCGGATCAAGGCCAATGTACTGCTCGCCCAGCAGTCCGGAAGTCAGGATCGATGCCGAGGTGTCCTTCGGAAAGTGAAAGCGCTCGGAAATATCGACCGTGACCGAGGCCTGGTAGGCGGCGTTGTCAAAGTCGATCTTGCTTACGCGCCCGACTACCACGCCGGCACTGCGTACCGGCGCTCGCGCCTTCAAGCCACCGATGCTGTCAAAGCGGGCGCGCACCTGATAGGTGTGCGAGGTCAGACTGAAGCTTGCCAGATTGCCGGCGCGCAGAGCCATGAACAGCAGGGCCAGACCACCCAGAATCACGAACAGTCCGACCATCAGATCCGTATTCTTGTTACCCACGGCTAGCCCCCTGTTCCAAACATGAATGCCGTCAAAATAAAGTCCAGCCCGAGCACCGTCAGCGAGGCGACGACCACGCTGCGTGTCGTGGCGCGGGCGACCCCCTCCGGGGTGGGATTGGCGGTATATCCCTGATAGAGCGCGATGAAAGTCGCGGCCACTCCGAACACGATGCTCTTGAGCACCCCGTTGCCGACGTCCTGCGTAAGTTCTACCGCACCTTGCATCTGCGACCAGAAGGCGCCGTTGTCGATGCCGATCATCTTCACGCCAACCACCCAGCTGCCGATTATGCCGATGCTCGAAAACAGCGCCGCCAGCAGCGGCATGGCGATGATACCGGCAAAAAATCGCGGCATGATTACCCGCTCGATCGGATCGATCGCCATCATTTCCATGGCCGACAACTGCTCGCCAGCCTTCATCAGGCCGATCTCGGCAGTCAGGGAGGTGCCGGCGCGACCGGCGAACAGCAGCGCTGTCAGCACCGGTCCAAGCTCGCGCATCAGGCCAAGGGCAACCAGTTCGCCAAGCGAATCCTCCGAGCCATAGCGATTGAGGGTGTAGTAGCCCTGCAGCCCCAGAACGAAGCCGACGAACAGTCCCGAGACGACAATAATTGACAACGAATGGTTGCCAATGAAATGGATCTGGTTGCGCACCAGCGAAAAGCGCCGCAGGCCGACGCCGCTCTTGGAGAGCACCGCGTAGAAGAAGCGCCCGCCCCGGCCAAGGCCGCGTATATGACGCAGCGTCCAGGCACCGATCGATTCGATGAATGCTCTCATGGCGCCAGACCCAGATCCGCCTGATAGTTGCGCGCCGGGTAGTGGAAAGCGACCGGTCCGTCGGGCGAGGCATCGATGAACTGGCGCACAAATGGATCCTTGGTCGCGCGCAGCTCAGCAGGCGTGCCTTCGGCCGCAACCGTGCCCTTGGAAATGAAATACACGTAGTCGGCGATGGCAAACGACTCGTCGACCTCGTGGGTAACGAGGATCGAAGTGGCACACAGGGCGTCGTTGAGGCTGCGAATCAGGTTGGCGGTGATTCCAAGTGAGATCGGATCGAGCCCGGCAAACGGTTCGTCGTACATGATGATCTGCGGATCGAGCGCGATCGCGCGCGCCAGCGCCACGCGGCGAGCCATGCCCCCGGAGATCTGCGAAGGGCGCAGACCGTAAGCGCCGCGCAGGCCCACCGCATTGAGTTTCATCAACACCAGATCGCGGATGATCTCTTCGGGCAGATCGGTATGCTCGCGCAGCGGGAAGGCGACATTCTCGAATACCGTCATATCGGTAAACAGGGCACCGAACTGGAATAGCATGCCCATGCGGCGTCGCAGGGCATACAAGCCGTCGCGATCGCGCGTCTCGACAGCCGCGCCGTCAACCACGACGCTTCCTACGGAGGGTCGCAATTGACCACCGATCAGGCGCAGCACGGTGGTCTTGCCCGAGCCGGAAGCACCCATCACGGCGACCACTTGGCCGCGTCCAAAGCGCATGTTGATCCCGGAGAGCACTTCCGCCTGTCCGTAGGTGAAGTGCAGGCCGGTCAGTTCCACGAGACTGCTATAGGGGCGATCGGTCACTATGAGGCGAGCTTGTTGTTAGGGTGCGCGCGGCGGCGGAATGCCGGAGGAGATCAGCAGCTCGATTATAGCTTGGGCAGCGCAGGCGTGATGGGACAGCTGTCACGGCCGTGAAGCCTTTGCCGCGCTTTAGTGCGCCAGTAGTCGGTTCTCCGCGAGCCCCAGGCCTTCGCTAGCGCCGCGCAGCACGATCGCATCGTTCTCCTGCAGCTGCTCGCTGGCGTCGGGGTCGCGCGCGCGGATGCCGCGCCGACGGATCACCGTCACTTCCACACCGAGCTCCGAGAGACCAAGCTCGTCGATGCGTTTGCCGATCGCCCAGGCACCGGCCCGCAAAGTGACCGAGTGCAGCCGCAGCTGCATGGCTTCGGCAAGATCGCCCGAATCATCGTCGGCCCCATGAAAGAAACCGCGCAACAAGCTGTAGCGCTGCTCGCGCACCTCGCGAATGCGGCGCACGACGCGCGACAGGGGAACTCCCAGCAGTACCAACGCGTGTGAGGCGAGCATCAGACTGCCTTCGATCATCTCGGGCACGACTTCCGCGGCCCCGGCGTCGCGCAAGAGATCAAGATCGGTATCGTCGGTGGTGCGCACGATCACCGGTATATTGTGCTCGAGCTCATGGGCATGGTTGAGCACGCGCAGCGCCGAAGCCGTGTTGGCGTAGCTGACGACGATGGCGGCGGCACGATGGATCCCGGCCGCGGCCAGCGACTCGCGGCGCGCCGCGTCTCCATAGACGACATTGTCACCTGCAGCTGCCGCTTCGCTGACCCGATCCGGATCCAGGTCAAGCGCCACGTAGGCGATGTTCTCCCGCTCGAGCAGGCGCGCCAGATTCTGACCGCTGCGTCCGAATCCGCACACGATGACGTGTCCCTGCGTGGCCATGCTGCGCGAGGCAATCTGGGTGAGCGCAACCGATTGACTCAGCCACTCGCTGCTGGCCAGGCGCAACACGATGCGGTCGCTATAGTGCACCAAGAGCGGGGCTGCCAGCATCGAGAGCAGCATCGAGGCCAACACCACCTGCAGCAGCAGGGGATCAATCAGGTGCAGCTCGCCGGCCTGCTGGAGCAGCACGAATGCGAACTCGCCGGCCTGCGCCAGCCCGAGTCCGGTGCGGATCGCGGTCCCGGTGCTGCAGCCAAAAACGCGTGCCAGGAGCGTCACCAGTACCAATTTGCCGAGCACCGGGCCGATCAAAAGGAGCGCCACCAGGAGCGCGTGCTGCAGCACGACTGCGACATTGAGCAGCATGCCGATCGTGATGAAGAACAGTCCGAGCAGCACATCACGAAACGGCTTGATGTCCTCGGCAACCTGGTGGCGGTACTCGGTCTCGGAGATCAACACTCCCGCCAGAAAGGCCCCCAGCGCCAGCGACAGCCCGGCGAGATCGGTCAGCCAGGCCAGGCCCAGCGTCACCAGGAGCAGATTGAGCATGAACAGTTCCTGCGAGCGTCGGCGCGCGACCAGATGGAACCAGCCGCGCATGATGCGCTGCCCGATGCCCAAAAGAAGCGCGAGTACCAGCACTGCCTTGCCCACGGCCGTCAGAAGCACCACCGCCAGCTGCGCCGGCGCCTCGGTGAGCGCCGGCTGCACCACCAGAAACAGCACCACCGCCAGATCCTGAAACAGCAGCACCCCAACAATTTGCCGCCCATGCGCCGAATCGATTTCGAGCCGCTCGGTGAGGAGCTTGACGATGATCGCCGTCGAGGACATCGCGAGCGCACCCCCAAGTGCAAACCAGGTCGGGGTCGCGAATCCACCGAAGCGTCCCGGAAAGCACAGCGCGAGAAGGGTGCCGCCACCGATTACCAGCACTGTAGTCAGAAAGACCTGCAGCAGTCCGAGTCCAAAGACAATGCGCCGCATTGCCCACAGCTTGGCAATGTTGAATTCGAGGCCGATCGAGAACATCAGGAAGACAACACCGAAGGCCGCCAGCTGGCGCGTCGATTCGGAGTCGGGTACGAGACCGCTGGCGTGCGGCCCGATGACGATGCCGACCGCAAGATAACCGAGCATGGGCGGCATCTTCAGAAGCCGGAAGACGACCAGGCCAAGCACGGCTGCGAGCAGCAGCAGGAGCGATAACTCGAGGGTATTCATGGGCGCGAATTGCGACCGGCCAGTGCTTGCACACGCGCCTCTCAATCAGCTAAGCAATAATTGTGCCTTTGCTATACTAGGCCAATGCTTCCATCGAAAGTAGCGCATTCTGCGCTAGTACACCAGCACGACCCAGCGGCGGGCACCGATCCGGACCGTATTCTGGGACTCGGGCGCGAAGTATTGCGCATCGAGGCGCAAGCGGTGGCAGACCTGGCTGAAAGGCTCGATGACAGCTTCGCGAAGGCAGCGCAGTTGCTGCTTGCGTGCCGCGGCCGGGTGGTGGTCAGCGGCATTGGCAAGACCGGCCACATCGGTCGCAAACTGGCGGCCACGCTGGCCAGCACCGGCACCCCGGCCTTCTTTGTCCACGCCGCCGAGGCCAGTCACGGCGATCTGGGCATGGTCACGGGCGACGACGTATTCCTTGCCATCTCCAATTCGGGTGAAGGCTCGGAGCTGCTTGCGATCGTGCCGCAGATCAAGCGCCAGGGGGCGCCGATAGTCGCGATCACCGGCAATCGCAACTCCAGTCTGGCGCGCGCGGCCGATGTCCATCTGGACGCACGGGTCGACAAGGAGGCCTGTCCGCTCGACCTGTCACCCACTTCGAGCACTACCGCGGCGCTCGCCCTCGGGGATGCGCTGGCTGTGGTGCTGCTCGATTTGCGCGGTTTCTCGCGCGACGATTTTGCGCGCGCCCACCCGGGCGGCGCACTCGGGCGCCGTCTGTTGACGCTGGTGCGCGACATCATGCGCAGCGGCGAACGCATGGCCAGTGTACCGGTGGCGGCAAGCCTGACTGACGCCCTCGTCGAAATCGGTCGCGCCGGTCTTGGCATGACCGCAGTGCTCGACCAGGACGGCAGCCTCGCCGGCGTATTTACCGATGGCGACTTGCGACGCCTGATCGCACGGACCCAGAATTTCACCAACCTGACGATCGGCGAGGTCATGCATCGCAATCCACGCACCATTGGCGCTGACGAGCTCGCCGTAACGGCTGCCGGCATCATGGAAGAACACCGCATCAATCAGCTGCTCGTTACCGACACCAGTGGAGAGCTGGTGGGCGCCCTGCACATTCACGACCTCACCAACGCCAAGGTGATCTGATGGTGCAACCGGATGCGCGCGAACTGACCCTGTTGCAGCGCCTGGCGCCGCTCGAACTGATGATTTTTGACGTCGACGGTGTCCTGACCGACGGCAAGCTCTATTACGGACCCGGCGGCGAGGTGATGAAGGCATTTCACGCACTCGATGGCCACGGAATCAAACTCCTGCACAGCGCAGGGATCGCCACCGCCATACTATCGGCGCGCAATTCGCACATTGTGACCCGACGCGCCACCGAACTGGGCATCGAGGAGGTCGTCCAGGGGGTCGATAACAAGCGTGAGGCACTCGATGATCTACTCAAGCGGCTTGGCGTGCCGGCGCGGTTGACTGGTTTCATGGGCGACGATGTTCTCGACATCCCGGTGATGCAGCGTATCGGCTTCGCGGCCACGGTGCCGCACGCGGCCAACGGGGTGGCTGCGTACGCACACTGGATGAGTTCGCGCGCGGGCGGTCATGGCGCGGTGCGTGAAGTGTGCGAACTGATCCTAAGCGCCAAAGGCAAGCTCGATGCGCTACTTGCCCAGTACCAGGACTGATTCGTGCGCGAGCGAGGCACCCTCGTCGGCTCGCTGGTCATACTCAGCAGCCTTGCGGCCGGCTCCTACTGGCTCGCGGTGCGTGCGCGCCTGTCGGACGCCCAGCCGCACTCGCCGGGCCACGTCGTCGACTATTTCGCCGACAATTTCAAACTTACGCGCATGGATGACAAGGGTTCCGCGCTGTACTCGATCGCTGCCGCAAAAATGAATCACTACGCCGACGACGACTCCACCGATCTCACCGATCCTGGCATCACCAGTGCGCGGCCTGATCAGCCGCTGGTGCACATGCACGCTGACACGGGACACATGACCAGCGATGCCGAGCAGGTGACCCTCAAGGGCAATGTGACCATCACGCGCGCGGCCACCGACAAGGATTCCGAGCTGCGCGGCTATGGCAGCTCGCTGTTTGTGCTGCCTGAACAGGACTTGGCCAGTAGCAACGATCCCTTCACGTTCCTGCACGGCGGCTCGAAGGTCTGGGCACGCACCATGCGATTCGACAATACCAGTCGCTTCGTGCGCATGAACGATGATGTCGAAGCACGCGGCTACACCGTCATCGAACCGCACCAGCCTGCCGGAGCGCCTCCCGTGACCACACCATCGAGTCCGCAATGAGAACTCCTGTCGCGAGCCACCGCTGGGTGGCGCCATTGATCTCGGTTTGCCTCGTCCTTAGCGCAAACCTGTGGACGCCGGCCCGGGCCGAGCGCGCCGACCACGAGAAGCCGACCGTCATCGTCTACGATCACGCCAACTGGGACGACCTTAAGCAGGTCTATGTCTTTACCGGCAATGTCGTGCTCACCAAGGGCACGATCCTCATGCGCTGCGATAAGCTGACGGTCAAACAGGACCCGGAAGGCTACAACTTCGCCGTCGCGGTCATGGATGCCCCTGACCGGCGTGTGTTCTTCCGGCAAAAGCGCGAAGGGTTCGCCGACCAGTTCATGGAAGCCACGGGCGATCGCATCGAGTACGACGAGAAGGCCAACGAAGTCGAGGTCTATACCCACGCCAACGTCAAGCGCCTGGACGCGGAGGTCCTGCAGGACGACATGCACGGCGATACGATCGAGTACAACAGCGAGACCGAGAAGTACCACGTCGAAGCCGGCGGCGAGAAGCAGCCGCGCGCGAGCGTGCAGATCGCTCCGGCCAAGAATGCCAACGCGCCGGCAGCAGGCGCCACCCCGACGAGCAAACCCGGCGCACCCACCACGCCACACGCCGCGCCAGGAGCCTCACCGAGCGACAAACCGGGTGCCGCGGCGGCGCCAACGGTCAGCAATACCTTCGAGGGTTCGGCACCGACCAATTCCGGCAGCGCCAGCACGGCCACGCCCAACGCCGACACGCACCCGGTGCCGCTGCAGGGCGCGCCACGCCTACAGAGCGTCCCGGCACAATGAACGACAGCACCACGGTGAACGAAACGCCGGACAAGCATCCGACGCAGCTGCTGCAGAGCACGCTGGCCGCCTCGCAGCTGCGCAAGAGTTACGGCTCGCGCACCGTGGTGCGCGATGTATCGCTCGAGGTCAAGAGCGGCGAGGTGGTTGGGCTGTTGGGACCCAATGGTGCGGGCAAGACCACCTGCTTTTACATGATCGTCGGACTGATCGCTGCCGAGTCGGGCTCGATTGCTCTGGACCATAACGACGTCACGCGTCTGCCGATTCACCGGCGTGCCCGTCTCGGACTGTCCTATCTGCCCCAGGAGGCCTCGGTATTCCGGCAGTTGAGTGTCGAGGACAACATCCGCGCCGTACTCGAGTTGCAGATCGACAAGGCCGGGCGGCGCCTGTCCGATGCGGAGATCGAGCGCCGCCTCGACGCGCTGCTCGACGATCTGCAGATCCAGCACATCCGCACCAACGCCGCGCTCTCGCTCTCGGGGGGTGAGCGCCGCCGGGTCGAGATCGCGCGCGCGCTCGCGACCTCCCCGCGCTTTATTCTGCTTGACGAACCGTTTGCCGGCATCGACCCGATCGCAGTCATCGAGATCCAGCGCATCGTGCGCTTTCTCAAGGCGCGCTCGATCGGCGTTCTGATTACTGACCACAACGTGCGCGAGACGCTGGGCATTTGCGATCACGCCTACATCATCAACGCTGGCGAAGTACTGGCCGCCGGCCGCCCCGACGAGATCGTGCAGAACGAGAACGTGCGACGCGTCTATCTGGGCGAACATTTCCGCATGTAGGCGACTCCAGCGAGCACCCCCGCGTCATGAAACAAGTGCTCCAGCTCAAGCTCTCACAGCAGCTCACGCTCACGCCCCAGCTGCAGCAATCGATTCGTCTGTTGCAGCTCTCGACGCTTGAGTTCAATCAGGAACTCGAGCAGCTGATCGCCGAAAACCCCCTGCTCGAGCGCCACGACGATCCACTGGACAGCGCGCTGCGCGTGGCCGGCGACGGCAGCCTGCATGCGGACCGGCCAGCACCAGGCGCCAGTCCGGCGAGTCCTGCCGGGGAAGCGCGCAGCAACGATTCCGACGACGCCGAAGACCCACGCAGCGGCGACGAGGCGGCCTCAGACGGCTGGAATATGCGTGACTACGGGCGCTCGAACCACGACCCGGACGACGAAAGCGAGCAGCCGCAGCTGGCCATGGGCGAGCTCAGCTTACGCGAGCACCTGCTGGATCAGATGAGCGGCTTGCGCCTCGATCGCCGCGATCGCGCCCTCTTGACGGTTCTGATTGAAGCCCTCGATGAGGACGGGTATCTGCGCCAGGAGTTTGATGAACTGACGGCGATCGTGCCCCCCGAACTCGCCATCGATGAGGACGAATGGCGCACCGCCCTTGCCTGGCTGCAAAGCTTCGATCCCCCTGGCGTCGGCGCGCGCAACGCCTCCGAATGCCTCGCGCTGCAACTGCGCGCATCGTCTGACAAGAGCGGCCTCGCCGAGAACGAGTCAACGCGCAAGTTGGCACTATCGATAGTAAGCGGCCACATCGAGCTCCTCGCCACTCGTGATTTTGCGAAACTAAAACGTGTCCTGCATTGCGATGACGACGCCTTGCGCGCCGCGCACCTGTTGATCCGTTCGCTCGAACCCCACCCCGGACATCGCTTTACCAGGGAATCGACCGAGTCGATCATTCCCGACGTGATCGTCAGGAAAATCAAGGGCGTATGGCGCGCCACTCCCAATCCGGATGCAATGCCGCGTCTATATATCAACCAGGCCTATGCACGCATCCTGCGCGAGCAGCGCGGCATCGGCAATTCGGCCTCGCTGGCACAGCGACTTCAGGAGGCGCGCTGGGTGATCAAGAATGTCGAGCAACGCTTCGACACCATCCTGCGCGTCTCGGAGGCGATCGTTGAGCGCCAGCGGAACTTTTTTACACACGGCGAAGTCGCGATGCGGCCCCTTGTGCTGCGTGAAATAGCCGATACACTAGGGCTGCACGAATCGACAGTCTCGCGGGTAACTACCCAGAAGTACATGCTCACCCCTTTGGGTAGCTTCGAGCTAAAGTACTTCTTCGGCAGCCACGTGGCCACCGAAGCCGGTGGTGCAGCCTCGAGTACGGCCATCCGCGCGCTCATCCGCCAACTCGTAGGAGCCGAAAACCCCAAATCCCCTCTTTCAGATAGCCAAATCGCCGAGATGCTGGGCGAACAGGGAATTGTGGTGGCGCGTCGCACCATCGCAAAATACCGTGAAGCGCTCCGCATCCCGCCGGTCAGCCTGCGCAAGACCCTGTAAATAGGCACTGGAATTCAGGCTGGCCAGCACCATGTGGTCAATAGCAGCCCGGAAAGGAGTCTCAATGAATCTCACCATCAGCGGACATCATCTGGAAGTGACGCCCTCGATTCGCGAGTACACGCTAAACAAGTTGACCAGGATTCGGCGCCATTTCGACCATGTGATAGACGTTGCTGTGCTCCTTTCTGTAGACAAATTACAGCAAAAAGCAGAAATAAACCTCCATCTCCGCGGAAAAGACATTCATTGCGAGGCGATCGATCCCGACCTCTATGCCGCCATCGATTGCCTGATCGACAAACTCGACCGCCAGGTAATCAAGCACAAGGAATGTATCCAGGGGCGCCCGGTTCCAGCGGTAAAACGCCAGCTCCTCAATTAGCTCGCGAGTCGGGTCGGCGCCAGTCGGCGCCTTGCCAGGCAGCAATCCGGGCCATCTTGCATTGGGGCTATAATTGCGCGCTCTCGTCTTAGAGCCGACGCAGCGTCGCTAGGCAAGCTGGCGCAATCGCTTTGGCACCGGGTGAATATGAATCTGATCGGCAAGCTCCTACCTCGGGACAACGTTGTCCTCGACCTGGCAGCTTCAAGTAAAAAGCGGGCATTCGAACAAGTCAGCCTGATGTTCGAAAACCACCAGGGCATCGCCCGCAGCAAGGTCTTCGACAGCCTGTTCGCCCGCGAGCGGCTCGGATCCACCGGCCTCGGTCAGGCCGTCGCCATCCCCCATGGACGCATCAAGGGCTTGCGGGAACCGGTGGCCGCCTTCGTGCGCGTCTCCGAGGCGATCCCGTTTGATGCACCGGACGCGCAACCCGTCTCTCTGCTGATCTTCCTGCTCGTCCCCGAACAGGCCACGCAACTGCACCTCGAGATCCTCTCGGAACTCGCCCAGATGCTCTCTGATCCGGCGTTTCGAGCACTGCTGCAAAGTGCTCCGGAACCGGCTGCCGTGCATCACCTGTTGACCAATTGGGAGCCATTCCGGCCGGCTGCGTGATACTTTTAGCGCACCCGCCCTGCCGCAATCGCATGCTGCGGGCTTCGCAATCAGGCAAGTAAACCCTCGGGTCGCCCCGCATGAGCACCATACTGCAGCTGTTTGCCGACAATCGCGACGCGCTGTCGCTCACCTGGCTTGCCGCCAAGCCTGCGGGCCCGACCCGTGACAAGGTCATCCCGTGGAACAAGCGCTTCGCGACCCCGGACCTGGTTGGCTATCTCAATCTGATCCATTCGGCGCGCATCCAGGTGATCGGTCACCAGGAACTGGACTATATGGCGCATTTCTCGGAGAAGCGCCACCGACTGCTGCTGACCGAACTGGGTGCGGCGCGTCCACCGGCCGTGTTTGTCGCCGAGGGCCTGACTCCGACCTCGGAGCTACTGCAGGTTTGCGAGGAGGGGCAGATCCCCTTGATCGGCACGCCCGTCGAGGGTTCGCGATTGATCGAATTGCTGCGCGGCTATCTGCTGCGCAATCTGTCGGAACGCACGACCATGCATGGCGTGCTCATGGACGTGCTGGGCCTGGGCGTGCTGATTACCGGCGAGTCGGGTCTTGGCAAGAGCGAACTGGCACTTGAGCTGATCTCGCGCGGCCATGGGCTGGTTGCCGATGATGTGGTCGAGCTGTCGCGCTCGGGGCCGCATAGCATCGAGGGTCGCTGTCCGAAGCTGCTGGCTAACCTGCTTGAGGTGCGCGGCCTCGGACTGCTCGATATCAAGGCAATTTTCGGTGAGACGGCGGTGCGTCGCAAAATGCGTCTGCGCCTGATCGTGCACCTGGTGCGACGCTCGACCATGGAGAGCCAGTACCAGCGCATGCCACTCGATGTGCTCACCGAGGACGTGCTCGGCATGGCGGTGCGCAAGGTGGTGATTCCGGTCGATATGGGACGCAATATCGCGGTGCTCGCCGAGGCCGCAGTGCGCAATACGATATTGCAGTTACGCGGCATCGATACCATGCGCGACTTCATGCTGCGTCAGGCCGAAGCGATGCGCGAGGATGACGAGGACCCGCTCCTGGCCGGCAAGGCGGGGCCAAGCGGCGCCGACGACAGCGGCGCTACCAGTTAGGCGCGGTCGGCCCCGATCCCGCTTTGCTATCATCGTAAGCATCAGCGAACCTGCCTTAAGGCTAATGCGCGTCTTTCTGGTTACCGGAATGTCCGGCTCGGGCAAGTCGATCACCCTGAATGTGCTCGAGGACGCCGGCTTTGCAGTCGTCGATAATCTTCCCTCGCGATTCCTCGAGGAAATCACCAGCGAACTCGGCGAAAGCGGCCATCCGCTGGTTGCAGTGAGCATCGACGTTCGCACCGGAATCAGGTCGGTCACGGAGCTGCCGGCACGCATTGGCGAATTGCGTCGCGCCGGTCACACGGTCCAGGTGCTGTTCCTGACCGCCGATACGCCGACTCTGGTACAGCGCTACTCCGAGTCGCGGCGCCGCCACCCGCTTTCCGATGATGGCGTCCATCACACGCTCGAGGAATGCATCGAAGAAGAACGGCGCCAGCTGGCCGTGCTCGACGGTGTCGGTCAGACCATCGACACCAGCCGCCTGCCTTCGCAGACCCTGCGCGCCTGGATCCGAGACTTCGTCGGCGCCGACGTGGCCGGTACTACCCTGTTGTTTGAGTCCTTTGCCTTCAAGGATGGGGTGCCGCTCGATGCCGATCTGGTGTTTGACGTGCGCTGCCTGCCGAATCCATTTTACGAACCCCTGCTGCGCCCCCTCTCAGGACTCGATGCGCCGGTCGCAAAGTTTCTCGCCGCAAAGGATATTGTCGGGCGCATGGTCACCGACATTGGCGACTTCGTCGAGCGCTGGCTGCCTTCCTACGTGCAGGACAATCGCAGTTACCTGACGGTAGCCATCGGCTGTACGGGAGGTCAGCACCGCTCGGTCTACTGCGTCGAGGAGCTCGGTCGCCGCTTCGCCGATCATTCCACCGTACTGGTTCGCCATCGTGGACTCGATAGCCGTGGTGACGAACTGGCACAACTGGACACGAAGTGACCCAGATCCGGCCGCAGCACGTGCAGTCCGATCTGCCCCTGTTTCCGTTGCAAACGGTGCTCTTCCCCGCGGGCATTCTGCCCTTGCGGGTGTTCGAAGCGCGCTACATGGACATGGTGCGTGACTGCATGCGCGAAGGCAGCGAGTTCGGCGTGTGCCTGATAAAAAAGGGCAAGGAAGTGGGCAACATCGCCCAGCCCGAGCTGATTGGTTGCCGCGCCACGATCACCGGATGGAACATGGAACAGCTCGGCGTGCTGCAGATCTCCACGATCGGCACGACGCGTTTTCAGATCGTCGATGTACAGGCGCAGTCCAACGGGCTCCTCAAGGCCAGCGCCGGCGACTTGCCACCCGAGGCGCCACTCGAGATGCCGGCGGAATTCATCGCCTGCGCGGACCTGTTAAAGCGCATCATCGACCAGATAGCCGCTGGAGAGCGCGACGATAGCGACGCCGCCAAACCTCCGATCGCCGCGCCCTATCGACTCGACGATGCAAGCTGGGTTGGCAATCGCTTGTGCGAGCTGCTGCCCATCCCGCTGCTGGCCAAACAAAAGCTGATGGAACTGACCGACGCCGCCACCCGACTATCAATCGTTCATCAATACCTGCAGCAGCACAAGATCATCTGAGCAGGTGAGCGGCGCTGCAGCGCCCCACAGATCCGTGAAAGCGTCAGCTCGCCAGGGCCCCGGACTGCGCACGCAGCTTGCGTAAGCGCAGCGGCGCCGACTCCGGGAACATCATCAGGGCAAGCTGACCGAGCGCCGTCGCCCCAACCAGATACCAGCACACCGCAAGGTCGCTGCCGGTGATATGGATCAGCCAGGTCACGACAAGCTGGGTCGATCCCCCAAATGCCGCGATCGATCCCGAGTAGACCACTCCGAAGCCGCTGCCACGAATGGACTTCGGAAGGCTTTCGGCAAGACCCGCATAGAAACAACCCTGGAAGAAGTTCGCCACCCCGTTCAGGACGGTCATACCGACGATGAGCGCAAACTCGGAGCGCGCTTCGACTATCCAGGCGAAAGTCGGGTATATCAAGAGGAGGAAGGCGAGATTGCCCCAGATGTTGATCGGGCGCCGCCCGAACCGGTCCGACAGCCATCCACCCAAGAGCACGGTCGGGATGCCCAAGAGATTGCCCCAGGTTTCCGCGAGAAAGCCGGCCCGCGCCGACAAATGCAAGGTGGCCTGGGCATAAGTGGCGAGATAGCTAAAGATGTAGGTGCCGATCGTGCCCGAGGCCAGAACCACAAGACCGAGACCGATGACGCGCCAGTTCGCCTGGGCCTGCTGCAGGCGCGATTGCGCGACGCTGGGCGAATCAGCCCGCTCCTCAGCTGCGTGCAGGGTTTCCGGCAATCGCGTGCGCAGCCACAGACCAAATGGCACCGCCAGCGCTCCGACGAGGAAGGCAAGCCGCCAGCCGTAACTATCGAGTGCCTCGGGCGGCAACCAGGTCGTCAGCAACACCCCGACGGTTCCTCCGGCGATCAGCGCCATGTTTTGACTGGCGCCCTGCCAGGAAACGACGAGCCCGCGTTGCTCGACTGGTGCGGCCTCTAGCAGGAAGGCCGTATTGGATCCGATCTCACCGCCCAGCGAGAATCCCTGCAGCATGCGACAGATGACTGCGAGTATCGGCGCTGCTATGCCGATCGATTCGTAGCTTGGTATCAAGGCCATGCCGACGATCGCGCAGCCGATGAGCACAAAACACAAGAGCATCGCCGGTCGACGGCCGGCGCGATCCGCGTAGTTGCCGATGACGAAGGCACCGAGGGGTCTGGTCACAAAGCCGGCGCCGAAAGTCGCAAGCGACAACATCAGGCTGCCGTAGGCGCTCTGACTCGGAAAGAACGCGTGACCGATCTGGATCGAGAAGAAGGCGTAGATCAGGAAGTCATAGAATTCGAGCGCATTACCGATCGTCGCTGCCGCAATGTGGCGCCAATTCATATTCGCTTCCCCTATCAGTTTCTTGCCGAACGCGCATCGCGCGAGATGGCAAGAATCGATCCACGAGCGCGTCCGCTCCCGATGCGCACTCGCGAGCCATCTTATATCATCGCCGGCATGCGCGAGGACCTTGGTGGGCCATCGATCGGCGACCAGTCGCCAGGCGGCGACTTGCCTCTGGCGCCGGGGCTACGCTCGCGCAGGATCGAGGGCATCAACGGGCTTTCGCTGCACTACCTCGAGGCCGGATTTGAATCACCGGACCGCCCCTGCCTGTTGCTCTTGCACGGCTTTCCCGAACTCGCCTTTAGCTGGCGCAAGATCATGCTGCCACTGGCTGCCGCCGGCTACCACGTGCTCGCACCGGACCAACGCGGCTATGGCCGTACCACGGGATGGGACGATCGCTATGACGGTGACCTCTCCTCGTTCCGCTTATCCAACCTGGTTTGCGACGCAGTCGAGTTCGTATCCGCGCTCGGTTATCGGTCGATAGCGGCAGTCGTTGGGCATGACTTTGGCTCACCGGTCGCCGCCTACTGTGCCTTGATGCGAGCGGACGTGTTTGGCTCCGTGGTGCTCATGAGCGCCCCTTTTGCCGGGCCACCCGCGCCCACCCTCACCGGAGCCGCTAGCCCCGAGAATCCCCGAGACGCCGCGCGCGAAGAGGCATGCGCGGCACTCGCTAAGCTGACGCCGCCAAGAAAGCATTATCAGCAGTACTACCAGACACGGGAAGCGGCTGCCGATCTTGGCGGCACGGTTGATGAGATCCATCAGTTCCTCAGGGCCTATTACCACTACAAGAGTGGTGACTGGAAACAGAATCGGCCGCATCCCCTCGCGGGATTCACCGCAAGCGAGCTTGCCCGTATGCCCAGCTACTACGTGATGGATCTTGAGAAGGGCATGCGTGCGAGCGTCGCGCCGGTGATGCCATCACGGGACGAAGTCGCGCGCTGCCAGTGGCTAACAGAAAGTGAACTCACGGTGTATGCGCGTGAATTCGCCCGGACCGGCTTTCAGGGTGGTCTGAACTGGTATCGCTGCCTGACAGCTAGCTTTTCCGCCGAACTCGAGTCCTTCGCAGGCCGCACGATTGACGTAGCTGCCTGTTTCATCGCCGGTGCCAGCGACTGGGGCGTGCACCAGGTGCCCGGTGCGCTGACGGCGATGCAGAGTACCGCCTGTCGCGACTGGCGCGGCTGCCATTTGATTAAGGGTGCGGGCCACTGGGTGCAGCAGGAAGCGCCCGAGGCGGTGACAACACACCTCATCGACTTTCTGTCGGGACGCTAAAGCCAGGCGGACAGCACAATGCAGGCGCCCCTAGCGATGGATATAACGGTCCGCTCACTTAACGGGGAGGGATCTCGATGGGCCCCGAGGCAGACGCCGCGTCACCGCGATGCTCGCGCCACTCGCGGTCTGCCAGATCGAGCGCGCGCGCCAATTCCCCGTCGGCCTTCATCGCGGCCAGCTTCTGGTCGAACTCCGCCAGTCGCGCGCTACACGGTGAAGCCTTGGACCAGCCCACATAGCTGGAGTCGGTCGCGAGAAAGGGTTTGATCGCGCGGAACTTCGCCTGCAGCCCACTGGCTTCAAGATAAGCTTCGGCCGGATAGTAGGGACTGATGAATATGTCGATGCGTCCGGCCGCGAGTTTTTCGAAGTTCTCCCGGATCCCGGGCCCGATATCGACGCCGAGATGTTCGGCGATGAAATCATCGAGGTCGCCCCCCTGGGCGGTGCCGCGCGTGACTCCGACGCGATAGGCCGCGAGCGCCTCGCGCCCACGCAGGCGAATGCTGCTGTCGGCCAGCACATAGGCCGCTGAGGGATTCTCAAAGAGAGGAAGCTCCGAAAATCGGAGAAAATCATGACGTTCGGGAGTTGCTTTGAGTTCGGTGATGATGTCGATCCGTCCCGCTTTGGCGGCCGCCAAGAGGCGCGGAAACGGTCCCGAATAGACCACCCGAAACTTCAGTCCCATCCGTTGCAGGATGCTTGTCACCACGGCCACACTGGCGCCGTGCAGGCTTGCTCCGTCATACCAGGCAAACGGCGCGAAATCCGGGTCCGCTGAAACGAGGACCTCTTTGCATCTCGCCCCAGGCGCATTCGATTCCTGTGCGTGGAGCAGACTCGGCGCAACTACGGTCGCCAAGGCAAGCACCGTGCATCCCAGAGTGAGCGAGCGCCAATTCATGGCCGTATGGCGTAGGCGCGAAGGCTCACCGGAGCATTACGCGCTGCCGCCATCCCGGCAATCCAGTCTCTTGCACTCGTTACCGTGAGGATTCGAGACACCGCTTTCCTGCGATTGCGCCACGGTGCGAGGGAGATTGAGTCTCTTGGCACTACAATCCCGCCTGATGACATAGAATGCGTCGCCGCGGACTGACCAATTCGGAGATCCCCATGAAGTTCCATAAATTCATTCTTGTTACCCTCCTGGCCTGGGCCGCATCGCTCGCCACCTCGCTGGCGCAAACGCCGCCGACGACTCCCCCAGCGCAGGGCACTTTACCACCGTCGGGCACCAGTCCCGTGTTCCTCGATGTGCCACCGGCCAACAGCGGCCTCCCGTCGCTGCTACCCGGAACACCTGGCAGCAGCTTTCTGCCTTCGCCCGAGGCGGCAAAGGAGCAGGCGGCGCCGCGTCTGGATCCCAAAACGCTCACCCTCGTAGATGGGGTTGCCCGTGCGTGGCTGCAATCGATCGACGTCAGTCATTTCACGGAAGCCTGGAAGAGTTCGTCCAAGGTATTTCAGACACGCCTGAGCCTGCCCGACTGGATCAAGGGCATCTCGTCGCTGCGCACACCGCTTGGCAAACCGACTGCCGATCGGGTGCTCTCCGGGGTCAAGCCCGCGACCTCCATCCCCGGGGGGCCGGATTCGGAGTACATCTCGCTGAACTACACGACCCAGTTCGGCGCGCCACCCAAACCGGCGGCGAGCGAATTCGTGACCGTCATCCTCGACGAAGACGGCACCTGGCGCGTGGTCGGTTACGGATTCAAATGAACCTGAGCGTCTCCCCGGTGCATCGGCGAGGCGCGATAGAGTCCGATCAAAAGGCGCTTGATCGGCGCGGGTAGCGCGGCACCTTGCGCCTGCGCGAGATCGATCCAGAGTTCCGCGACTTTGGCGCCCCGCTCCTCGTGTATACGGCCTGCCAGATCGATCGCATAGATATCGGCTTCGAGGCGGTAGTGCGTGAACTCGTGCTCCAGGCTGCGCCAGCGAAGGATCGTGTCGGGCTTCCCATAGTGCCGGGCACACGCGATCGCCTCATCTCTCGCATCAGGCGCATCCCATTGCGGTAGTGACCACAGGCCTTCCCATACGCCTGGGCCTACGCGCCTGCGCAAAAGAATCGAGCCGTGGTGATGCAGCACGAGAAGAGTCGCGCGGCGACGCGCCTTCGGACGGGTCGACTTTGCGGCCGGGATCTGCGCCGTGAGCCCCTGCGCGTAGGCAGCGCATCCTCGGTTTAGCGGACAGATCGGGCAATCAGGGTCGCGCGCGCGACACACCAGGGCACCCAGGTCCATCAGGCCCTGCGTGTAGGCCTGCACGCCGGCTCGGGGAACCAGTTCGCTGGCAATCTCCCAGAGCTTTGTCTGGTTGGCGGAGGCCTCCAGCGGTCCGTCGAGGGCCACCCAGCGCGCCAGCACGCGCTTGACGTTGGCGTCGAGGATGGGAGCGCTGACGCCAAATCCGAACGCCGCGATGGCACCGGCCGTCGAACGCCCGACTCCGGGCAGCGTTTCAAGCGCGCTCACTTCGCTCGGAAACACCCCCTGAAAGCGGGACGCGATGAGGCAGGCGGCGGCATGCAGATTACGCGCCCGACTGTAATAACCCAGCCCGCTCCAGAGTTCCAGGACGCGCTCAAGCGGGGCGGCCGCGAGCTCGGTGACACTCGGAAACTGCGTCACGAAGCGCTCGAAGTAGGGAATGACCGTCGCCACCTGGGTTTGCTGGAGCATGATCTCCGAGAGCCAGATCCGATAGGGATCCCGGCTGCGCTGCCAGGGCAGATCGTGGCGTCCGCGATGCTGGTGCCACGTGATGACGGTAGGCGCGAAATCGTCGCGACGCGCCGGATCGAGCACGCTCACCGACTCGCTCAAATGATGAGCGCCCCCTGCTCGGCATCGATTGAGGCCTGCAGCGTCCAGCTGATTGACTGCGACAACTCGGCCAGGCGGACGTTGAGCCGCTCAAGCTCGGTCTCCTGCTGGTTGATCTCGACGATTCGTTCTTCGAGTGTCTCGCTCGCTTCCTGGATGTGGCGAATCGACTCGAGGCGCCGCCGCAGCTGTCCCTGGTGCTCGCGCATCTGACCTTCAAGGGGCGCGATGATCGCCTTCAACCAGGCTTCGACGTCCCGATTGGCGTTCTCGAAAGTTTCCTTGATACGGCTGGCAATGGACTCGAAGAATTTCTGAGTGAGTACGATCTGATTGGTGGTCAGGACCGTCACCAACCCAAAGCGCTCCTGATAGACGCGCTCGACCCGATCGAATTCATTGCGATAGCGTGTCAGGGAAAAGCCCATCGGGGCCGACAGCACGATGCCGTGCTCTTCCCCAAAGCGCAGATACATATTGGTCACCATGCTGGCGACCTCGTCGGTCTTGACCTGGGTGCGCGCGAAAGTGGCGCGCACATTCTTGAAGAATGCATCCATGGCCGAACGCAGCTCGGTGGACAGACTGAGTTGGCGCAGCATGCGTTCGCGCGTGGCCCGCACCTCGTCGCGCAGGCGGCCCATCGCCAGTTCCCCAAAAATCTCGTTGCTGAGCTTGGCATACACCGAGCGCAAGGCCTGGAAAGTCACCAGGCTGCGATCGAACTCTTCCTTCTCGCCACGTACCCGTCCGACCATGTGGGCGACCACGGTGCCATTTTTGCCGCGCAGTCCGCGCAGCTCATTGGCCTGCTGGCCCAGCCGCGCACCGCGCGTGGACAGGGTAGTCTGGGTCGAGCGCACCAGATCGATGATTTCCTGGCGTACCAACTCACGGACAATATTCTGCTTTTGCGGGATCAACTCGATTGAAAGCGCGCGCTCGAGTGCTGGCAGGCGGCTCTTGGCCAGCAAGGCGTCATCATTGGTCACTTTGGCGAGCAGTCCCTTTTGCGCCGACACCGGAAAAATCTGGTGGGTATCGAGCGCCAGGGTCTTGGCCACCGACTCGACCTGCTTCTGGATCTCGGCATCGACCTCGGCGGGAGTCTTGAGTTCATCCCACATGCTGTCGATCTTGTTGAGCACGACCAGCCGGCCCTGGCTGCGCGCGCCGCCGATGTGCTTGCGCCAGACTTCGATGTCGCTCTTGGTTACGCCGGTATCGGCCGCGAGAATGAACAGCACCGCGTGGGCGTTGGGAATCAGATTGAGCGTGAGCTCAGGCTCCGTGCCGATCGCGTTCAGGCCTGGCGTATCGAGGATGATCAGGCCCTGCTCGAGCAGCGGGTGCGGAAAGTTGATGACGGCGTGGCGCCACATCGAGATCTCAACCATGCCGGCATCATCGATCGCATCGACCTGATCGGGGTCGTTGTCGTCAAACAGGGCGTAGCTGCGCGCTTCCTCAACCGGCACCCGCTTGACCAGACTGACCTGCTTGAACGCGGCCAGCATGCCGTCGCCCGAGCTGGTATCAAGCGGATAGACCTGCCACTCCTGGGGCAGCGACTTATATTCAGCAGTCGTCGCGTGATAGGCACGCGTCTCGATGGGCAACAGGCGAATCGACGGCGGCAGGGTCTCATCGTAGAGCAGCTCGGTCGGACACATGGTGGTGCGACCGGCGGAAGACGGCAGGATGCGCTGACCGTAATCGGCGAAGAAAATCGAGTTGATCAGCTCCGACTTGCCGCGCGAAAACTCCGCTACAAAGGCGATCGAGAGCCGGTCATCAGCCAGGCGGTTGAGCACCCGTGCAATGCGCGAGTCGCTCTGCGCGTCGGCTAGCTGGCCATCGCGCAACCACTCCCGGTATTGCTCGATGGCGCGACACAAAGTGAAGCGCCACGTGCTGTATTCCTGAAATTTCTCGACAAGGTTATTCATTGAACCCGAGTGGTCTGTCCGCACCGCTTGCGATAAACGCCTAAGGATAATCTAAGACCACCCCGAACTGCCAGCGAATCGCCGCGAGCGTTGCTCTCTATCGTCGCTGACAGTTGGGACAGTAAAAACTGGCGCGCTGACCCTGGCGCAACTGGCGGATGCGCGCGCCGCAATTGCGGCAGGCTTCGCCCTCACGACCATAGACGAAATACTCGTCCTGGAAATATCCCGGAGCACCGTTGCTCGCCACGAAGTCGCGCAGCGTGCTGCCGCCGGCTTCGATGGCCTGCGCCATGGTCAGACGAATCGCCTGCGCGAGCCGCTGGTAGCGTGCCCGGCTGATGCGCCCGGCCGATGTCGCCGGATGGATGCCGGCGCCAAACAGACTCTCCGAGGCGTAGATATTGCCGACCCCGACTACGACCTGTCCGGCAAGCAGGAGCTGCTTGATCGCGAGCTCGCGCCCGCGCGAGCGTTCGTAGAGCAGCACGCCGCCGAGTTCGCCAGCGAACGCCGCCTCGAGGGGTTCTACCCCAAGACCACGCAGGTGGCTGCTCGCCACGAGCACGTCACCCAGTGCGTTGTCGTGCCAGAGAATGGCGCCAAAGCGGCGCGGATCGTTAAAGCGCAGCACATCGGCGCCAAAGCGCAGATCGACGTGGTCGTGGGTGCGTAGCGGCGTTGTCGCCGGTAATACGCGCAACGTCCCGGTCATGCCCAGATGCAGCAACAACACACCAGCACTCCTCGGACCCCGGCAGTCCATCAGGATGAACTTTCCGCGACGCTCCACGGTCTGCACTAGGGCCCCGGTGAGGCGGCGTGCGAGCCCGACCGGAACCGGCCAGCGCAACGCTCTGTTACGAATAGTTACCGAGTCGATCACGCGGCCCTCGATATGTGGCGCGATCCCTCGCCGGGTGACTTCTACTTCAGGCAGTTCTGGCATGTTGCAGCAGGTGCGCTTTCAACCTAAGATCAGTCCTCGAGTCGCTCACGTACGGAAAACAGCAGTGAACACCCTCCTTCGCTCGGCCGGCGCAGAATCCGGAATCGCCTGTCAGGGCAGCCCACGCAGCGGCAGCGGCCCCGGTTCGTCGCG